>JAGROY010000065.1 GCA_020439995.1 Verrucomicrobiia bacterium | reverse complement strand
GCGCCGACCGCCAGCCGGAATTCACGCAGATCGACGTCGAGGCATCCTTCATTGATCAGGAGCAGATCATCTCGCTGATCGAAGGACTCTTGATCCGGACATTCAACGATGCCTGTGGAGCTGGTGTTTCCGGGCCATTCCCACGCATGAGTTATCGCGAGGCCATGGATCGCTTCGGCAGTGACAAGCCAGACACGCGTTTTGGCTCCGAGATCATTGACCTCGGCGAGACATTCGCGACTTCTGAATTCAAATTGTTCAAATCGGTGCTCGCCAGTGGTGGCGTGGTGCGTGCGATCAATGCGAAAGGATTCGCCTGTATCACCACCGGACAGATCAAGCGCCTGGAAGAACTGGCCAAAGAAGCCGGAGCGGGTGGTCTTGCTTACATCAAAGTGGAAGACGGCGAGTGGAAGTCGCCGATCGTGAAGTTTTTCTCAGATGCGGAACGTGAAGCACTGAAAGAGAAGCTGGCGCTGGAAGAAGGCGACCTTGTATTGTTCGGCTGCGATCAGCTGCCAACGGTATGCGAAGTCCTCGGCCGCCTGCGGTCGGAATACGCAAACATGTGCAATGTTCTCGACGGCAAGGAAGGGATGTGGAATTTCCTCTGGGTGACAGACTTCCCGTTGCTCGATTACAACGAGGAAGACCAGAAGTGGAACGCCGTGCACCATCCGTTCACCCGCCCAAAGGCTGAAGACAGGGAACTGCTGGCCGCTGGAGAATATGGCAAAGTGAGGGCCGAAGCGTATGACGTTGTTCTCAATGGTTACGAACTCGGCGGCGGCAGCATTCGAATTCACGAAAGCGACCTGCAGGCAAAAATGTTCGACGTGCTGGGCGTGACCAAGGAAGAGCAGGAAACTTTGTTCGCCCACATTCTTGAAGCTTTCCAGTTCGGCGCGCCACCACATGGCGGCATCGCGCTGGGGCTTGACCGCCTCGCCATGCTTGCCTGCGGAGAGGATAGCATTCGCGAAGTCATCGCCTTCCCGAAAAACAACAAAGGTGGCGACCTCATGACCAACAGCCCGGCAGAGGTAGACTTCAAGCAACTGCGCGAGATCTACATTCAGTCGACTGCGAAGAAGGATAAAGACGCGAAGTAGCTTGCGCCCACCGACTCGCGAAAGATTTCACAGCTTCGGGAAACGGAAAACCAATCATCGACTTCCGAGAGGAGGTTCGATATTTTCGCGGGCTTATGTTCGTGAAAAAGCCCCCCTTTTCCCGCTGCCTGATGTTATGGGTGCTACTTGCCATGTCGGCAACTGGCGCCGAGCGGCCCAATATTCTCTGGATCATCGCCGAAGACATGGGACCGGAGCTTGGCTGCTACGGCACTCCAGAGGTGCATACTCCCGTGTTGGACGACCTCGCAGCCCGAAGTGTCCGCTACACGAACGCGCAAACGGTCACTCCGGTCTGCTCGACCGCCCGCTCATCCCTCATGACCGGGATGTTCGCCATGTCCATCGGCGCGCACAATCATCGCTCCAACCGCACCGGATTCCACCCGCTTCCAGATGGTGTCCGCGTCCTTACTGACTGGTACCGCCCGGCAGGCTATACCACCGCGAACATCAAGCGTCTGCCCACCGACAACCCTGATCCAAGTCTCTACGCGGGCACTGGCAAGACCGACTGGAACTTCACCTATCAGTCCCCTGTCGATCCCAAGCTTGAACCTTTCGATACCGACAAATGGAATGACCTGAAATCCCACCAACCGTTCTACGCGCAGATCAACTTCTCCGAAACCCATCGCGGCAAAGACTGGAACACAGCCCATCTCCACATTGACAAACAAGACTGGGTCGATCCGGAAAAAGTCAGCATCCCGCCCTACTATCCAGACCACCCGGTGACCCGCGCTGTGTGGGCGCAGTATCTCAATAACTGTATGGTGGTCGACAAAAAGGTTGGCTATCTGCGCGATCTCCTGAAGCGCGACGGCCTCGACAAGAATACCGTGATCGTCTTCATGGGAGATCACGGTCGCGCCATGCCTCGTGGCAAGCAATGGCCTTACTCGTCTGGCCTTTCAATTCCACTCATCATCTACTGGCCAGAGGACAATGCCGCACTGCCCGCGCCCGAACACTACGCTCGCGGAACCGTCACCAGCCAGCTCGTTGCCTCCATCGATGTTTCCGCGACTTCGCTGGCAATGGTCGGAATTCCAAAACCCGCAAAGATGCAGGGCCGCATCCTGTTTGGCCCTGACAAAGACCCCAACCGCGACTATCTCTTCGCTGGCCGTGATCGTGGCGATGAAACCGTGTTTCACATCCGCACGGCGTTTGATGGCCGCTATCGCTACATCAGGAACAAGTATCCGGAACGACCATTCCTCCAGTTGAATCGCTACAAGGAGGCATCCTACCCCATCATTGGACTGATGCGCTATCTCCATGAAAAGGGTCAACTCACCGGACCACCAGCAGCACTCATGGCCGACTCCCGCCCTGTCGAGGAACTCTACGACCTGCAGTCAGATCCCTGGGAGATCGAAAACCTCGCCGACAACCCCGATCTTGGCCAAGTGAAAGCAACGCTCATCGCGCAACTTGAGGCATGGCAGAAAACGATCAACGATCAGGGCCGGACTCCCGAATCCGATGAGGAAATCGCCGTGCACGAAGCAGCAATGAAAAAAGCCTACGATAAAGGACTCTCGCGGCGAGTACCAGACTGGTTCCTTTCGCACCCGGCGCTGGGCCCTTACAAGATCAAAAATAAATCCTGACATTCCAACAAAAGCATCCTCCCCCATGAAAACGAAAACCGCTTTTCGAGCGATCGCAGTCATCACGCTGCTCAGCGCCGCCGCCTCAAGTATCTCTACAGCAGGCGATGCCCCAATGATTTCCCTCTGGAAAGACGGTGCCCCTGGATCGGAAGCCCGCCGAAACGAGCCAATCAAAGTCGAGGGCACCAACATCTCAAACATTCACGATCCATCCATCACGGTCTACCTGCCCGGTGAGGAAAAGTCTACTGGCACCGCAGTCGTCATCGCCCCCGGTGGCGGTCACAGTAAGCTGTGTCTCGGGCACGAGGGCGACTCGCTGGGACAGTGGTTCGCCGATCACGGAATCGCCGCCTTTGTTCTGCGCTACCGCCTGTGTCGAGAGGAAGGCTCTACCTACACACTGAAAGGTCACGCCATGGACGACACCCGCAGAGCCATCCGCACCATCCGCCATCGTGCCAGCGAATGGAAAATCAATCCAGAACGCGTTGGCATCCTCGGCTTCTCCGCAGGTGGCGAACTGGCTGCCTATGCAGCAATGGAATCCGATCAGGGCAAGCCCGACGCCACAGATCCAGTCGAGCGCATGAGCAGTCGGCCCGACTTCCAGGGGCTCATCTATCCTGGCAAGTCCGATACCTTCACCGTAAGCCCAGGCATGCCGCCCGCCTTCATCGCCTACGGCTACAACGATCGCCCGGATATCTCGATCGGCATGGCCCTAGTCTATCTCAAATACAAAGAAGCCAAAGTCCCCTGTGAGATGCACGTTTACGCCAATGCAGGCCACGGCTTCGGTTTCCGTCCAGGCACCACATCCGCCGCCGGGGACTGGCCGAAACGCTTTTGCGAATGGCTGACAGACAGCGAGCTTTTGACACGGGCCGATGGAACCACATCAACCAATTGACCGATGACTATCTTCACTTTGCCCCGGCGCGAATCCACTCTTCGATCAGCTTCTTCTCAGCGGCTGTCAGCTGAGCCTTTTCTGTGATCGGCGGCATCCGTTTGGGATCAGTCTTTGGCAGGGCAAATTGTTTGAGCAGCAGGCTCTCGTCAGGTTTTCCAGGAATGATCACCGCACCTGACTCGCCGCCTTTGAGGGCCGATTTCAGATTCCGCAGGCTGAGACCTTTTTGCTTTAGAAGCAGTCCATGACACTTTGTGCACTTCGCCTTGAAAACAGCTCCGACCTCTTTTTTGAACGTCGGAGCTGCGGAAATCGCGGTTGGCGAGCTGACACCAGCGAAGAAAAACAAAGCAAACAGGTGACGTTTCATACCTAGAAGCTATCAGAGAAGGCACCGAATGCCAGCGATAGCCTGAATCACCGGCATATAAGACTAAATCTACCCCTCGTTTCAAAACGTAGAGTGTGGAGAGAATGTCTTGAATCCCCCATTTACCTTGATACCAGTAGCCCGTGCCTTCCCCATCAACCTTACCTGAAAACAGCTCCCTGCTGCGCAGAGGACTTCTAGCAACTGGCAGGATTATTCGCCAGTGGTTCGATACGGACTACATGCCCGACACCGAAAGGTTCAATGGCGAAGACCGCTTTGATGTCCGTCGTGCCACGCCTTACATCCTGCTTCACATTGGCTGCCTTGCTGTGTTCTGGACGGGCTGGAGCTGGTTTGCTGTGGCAGCGGCAGCGTTCCTCTATTTCATCAGGATGTTTGCGATTACGGCGTTCTATCACCGCTACTTCTCACACAAGGCGTTCCGCACTTCGCGTGCGGCACAGTTCGTCTTTGCCGTAATGGGGAATTCCTCCATGCAGCGCGGCCCGTTGTGGTGGGCGGCCACGCATCGCCACCACCACGCGCATTCAGACCTGGAGGGTGACAAGCACTCACCAGTTCAAGATGGCTTCGTTTGGTCGCACGTCGGCTGGTTGACCAGCTCTAACAATTTTCCTACGAACTACAAATCGATACCCGATCTGGCAAAGTATCGCGAACTCGTCTTCCTCAACCGCCACGACTTTGTAGTGCCGCTCATTTACCTCGTCTCCCTCTGGGGCCTGGGTGCTCTTCTTGAAAAGTATGCACCAGGACTGAACACCAATGGGGCACAGCTCTTCGTCTGGGGTGGATTTATCAGCACTGCCTTCCTGCTGCAGGCCACGCTGTTCATCAACTCGCTGGCCCATGTGTTCGGCAAGCGCCGTTTTAAGACGACCGACGACAGTCGCAACAGCCTTCCCCTTGCCGTGGTTACGCTCGGCGAAGGCTGGCACAACAATCACCACCGCTACGCACACTCAGCCCGACAGGGTTTCTACTGGTGGGAGCTGGACATTTCCTACTACCTGCTCAAGTGCCTGTCCTGGATGGGCATCATCTGGGATTTACGCGGAGTGCCGAAACACATTTACGAAGAAGCAGCCACCGGCAGCGCCAAGTCATAGTTTCCCTGAGAGTCAGGCGTGACACCCCCGCTCTTCTTCATCAATCCATGCCAGCGAAGAAGAACAAAATCGATCCCGGAACACTCACCGGCACAGCGCTGATCAAAGAGACGTGCCGACGGCTCCGTGTTGCACGCAATCGCTGGAAAGATCACAACAACGCAGCCTGCCGTAGCGAGCGGGAGAAAGCCCTTGTCCTCTACGAACGGCTAAGCCCCGAAGAACGCGAGAAAGTTCCTCAGGAACTTCGCGTCTGGCTCCGCTACCGCAGCGAAAAATACTTCGGCTCAGATCGTACTCCACCGGGCAAGAAGTGACAGTCACACATTGGAGGCGTCAGCCACCGGAGGGGGCGTTCAAGCTTTCTGACCGCAGACAACCAGCAGACATCGCTCTTCGGGGGGAATCGGGGGCAAATGATCCGTGCGACCTTTGCCTCCCCTCGACTGTCACAAATCTCTATCCATTGCGTCGTGATCTCAAGGAGTGTAGATTACCTCGAGCGCATGTACGATGAGCCTGACCGACCGAGCCAATGGATCGACGCCACTCCGGAGACTGATATTGTATATCGTCTTTGTGATTCTCGCGTTTATATACGTGCTCTTTGACGAGTCGTTCTGGGACATTACGCACAAGGCCCGCTCTGCCGCTGACGAACGCAATGCCAGGAATCTCGTGGATCTGTACATGGCAGCGTCGATCGCGAAACCATTGGAGTTGGAAGATGCGACTGATGTTGCCACTACCATTCGCGCGCTGGTCAATGGGGTGGAAGGCACTGGCACGTTCGAAGGAATGGTTTTCAAGTTGCCCCTTGAGGCAGACGAGATCGCGCGTACTGAAAAGTATCTGCGATTCGAGGCAGGCGCACTGACCTTCCATGATGCTCCAGGTTCCTGAAAGATGTCAGGACGCATCTGCGTAACCCTTGCACCAATGAAATCATTTATTACTTTCGGTTCTCTCGCTATCGCAGTCATGATGTGCAGCCACTCGGCCGCTGCTGACCGTGGAAAAATACTCGACCGCCATGGGGCGCCTCTTGCAACTGGCAACGGCGGTTACCCGGCAGCAAATGCAGCGGCCCACCTGATCGGCTATTGCCCAGGTGGCGAGGGCCAGCATGGGCACGGAGGTATTGAGGAAGCGTTTGACGCTGTGCTCGCCCGCGGCGAATCCGTTCAGCTCACGATCAATCGACAACTCCAGACTTCGACCTACAAAATCCTCCAGGAATCGGGCAAGCGCGGCGCTGCGGTAGTGATCGATCCGGAAAATGGCGAAATCCTGGCGCTGGTTTCCTACCCGTCTTACGACCCTGACAAGCTGACGAAAGAGGATTTGAAAGAACAACTCGCAGCGCTGTCCGAATCACCGAACTCTCCCCTGCTGGCCCGGGCGACTGAAGGCACCTACCCACCAGCCAGCACGTTTAAAGTATTCTCTTCACTCGCCCTGGCGCGCGCCAGCAAAGCCGGTGCGCAAATCTGTTCGGGCACCACAGAGATAGATGGAAAGAACTACCGATGCTGGAAATCCAGCGGTCATGGTGAGCTGTCTGGCATTGGTGCAGCACTCCGCAATTCGTGCAATTGCTACTACTTCCTGGCTGCAGTCGATTTGCCGGTCAGCGCTCTGGTAGACGTGGCGCGCACCTTTGGATATAGCAGTCCGAGCGGGATTGAGATCAAAGAGTCAATCGGCGCATTACCCAGCGGCAATATTCAGAACGCAGCCATCGGCCACGGGACTACCAAAGTAACACCCCTTCAAATCGCAAACGCCTACGCGGCAATCGCCAATGGCGGTGCACTTTACAAGGCGCACTTGATCGCCAACAAAGAACCAGAGAAAATTCGAACCATTGCGGATGAAGGATTCGAAGCCGCGCACCTCGAGAAAGTCAGAGCGGGACTCATCGAAGTGGTGGAACATCCAGAAGGCACAGGACGACGGGCGAAGCTTGAAGGAGGAATGCGCACCGCTGGGAAGACGGGCACTGCGGTGATCAGCGACAATCACTATGCTGCCCTATTTGCAGGCTATGCACCAGTCGACGAGCCACGCTTCGCTATCTGTGTGCTGCAGGAGGGTGAGACTTCCATGTCTGGAGGACAAACATCGGCTCCTTTAGCTGCCAGAATTCTAGCGAAGGCAGACGCGCTGAGAAAGACTGATCCTTAGCTCTTATCGAAGAAGGTGCCATCACCATCGATGGCCACAGCGCCTTATCAGATCAGTTCACCCCATCACTGGTTACAGGAGACGACGGTACGACCATGTACAACAGAGTCACACTCAGCCAGACACTTCCATTCCAGATGTCATCTCAGTCGGCCAGAATAACCACCAGAAGGTTCTCGGCATCCCAGACGTAGCCTCAGCGCAATGAGCAAGGTTGCCGGCTGCATCGTAGCTGAGGGGCTCAGCGCCTGATGGCAGATAGGTCTTGCTGTAGATGGTCGCAGTTCTGCACGATGACCGCGTTGAGTCCGGTGGTGTAAGGCACATCCCGACGGAAATGCTTGTCGCTTGAATTGGGCTTTGTCTGGAGGTCGGACACCTTAACTTAAGCTTAAGGATAGGTGGTCATGCCAGTGACGTCAAATCTGCTCAGGAATGAATCAATGCCGCACTGGTCGCGCAGCGGCATGCGATTCAGGGCGCTTGAGCCGCCGCAACGCTTCTGATCAGGGCTACTATTCGACCACTTGGCACGGCGCGATGATGGCATCGCGCATGCCGTGGATCACTTTTTTGTCAGCGGGGGTGATTGTGGCGAGGACGCCTGAAAGTTTCACCGTCTTTCCATCGGCTGCGACAAAGTAGTATGGGCACAGGCGGACTTTGCCTTCCACGGTTTCGATGACTCCAGTGTCATCGTTAAACACTGGGTGCTTGATGACTTCGGCGTTGCGGAACTCCTGCACCACGTAGGGGTGATCGGGGAAGGCTCGTATTGCGCTCTGAATGGCGGCGGCCCATTCCTGTTGAGCCAGGTCATGACCAACGGAAACGCTGCGACTGCCCCAGGCGTCTTCGGAAAAACCGCTGCGCTTAAGCACAAGCTGCCGCTGGGCCTGCGAGTAGGCAGCAACTTCGTCCCACGAATGGGCATTCAATCTGGGAAGCACCGCGTGGTGTGGAATCGGCGAAGGATCGACGATCCAGCCGTATGGAATGATTTCTTCTAGCGCCGCCCGGTGCGAGGCGCGCAGCGTGCGCTCCCATACATCGCGAAGCGGTGCCGACCAGAACAGCGCAAGCCACATTTTCTCCTCCAGCCACGGCTTCATCGGCGCAGTGATGTTCAGCGTTCCGTTGCCAACCGCATCCAGAAGTTTCTGTGCGGTGGGTATGTTAGGAAGGTCGAAAAGTTCGAAAAAACGATAGGCTGCCCGCTCGATCGGGGCATAGCTTTCGACGTCCGCAACGCGGAATGCATCAGAAACAGTGCGGGCATTCAATTGCTCCGACAGCCACTCCATCTCGGGCCGGTAGTCGGAGGATTCCCTGCTCATCAGGATATCGCCACCATCAGGGAAGAGTGATGCAAAGCCATTGAACATCCCGTCTGCGCCGCCGACGATGTTCCACTCGGTATCGACAGCGTGGTAGGTGCGGGATAACCAGGCTGTGAGGCCAATACCACCGGGAACAGAATCGATTTCTGTGAGTGCCATCTTGCCATCCGGCAGAAGCAACAAGTCGGGTCGGATAACGCGTGGCAGATCACTCTGAACCGGACGCGATCGGGCGGCACTGAGCAATGCTTCCGGTTTTCCCGCATCGAGGTAGTCCTTGATCCAGCCCGGAAGGGTACCCTTGTGACTGCGCCGGTAGATTTCATCGCAGCCGCGCTGGAACAAAAGCAATCGCTGACCAAGGCCTTCCAGCTTCTTGTGAAGTTTTCGCGACAGTGGAAATGGCTCAGGAGAAAAGCGCCAGTTCATACCGGCGAATAAGCCGTTCTTAGGAAGCGCCTGGCGGAAGGTGTCGAGTTGTGCTGGCATTCTTTCTTTGGACAGACCACCCATCAATTCAACGTCCTCAATGCTGCGCGGATTAATTCATCGGCTGGGGCATCCTCAGCAAATTCGCCGGATTTGAGACATTTCTGAATCGCCTTATGGGCTTCCACTTGTTTAAAGCCGAGCGAAATCAGTGCCAGCACGGCGTCATTCACATTGGCCAGTGCCTGCGCCACTCCGCCGCCTTCCGCCATCGTGGCCGCTTCCCATGCATCGGCCACTCCGACTTTGTCTTTCAATTCCAGCACCACCCGCTCAGCGGTCTTTTTCCCTACTCCGCTGATCTTCGAGATTGTCGCGACGTCACCATTGACCACTGCGGACTTGAACTGGCTTACGGTCATGCCACTGAGCACCGCCATCCCGAGCTTTGGCCCAATGCCGGAAACCCGCTGGATGAGCAGGCGAAACAGATCGCGCTCGTCATGGGTGCCGAACCCGTAGAGCGACTGCTCCTGCTCCCTCACATGAAAATGTGTCAACAACTGCACAGCCTGGCCCGGTGCGGGCAGTTTGTCGTAAGTCGAAATGGGAATGAGCACTTCATAGCCCACGCCATTGACGTCGAGTATGGCGCGATTCGGAAGGCTGTCCACGAGGGTTCCTTTCAGGAAAGTAATCATTGGTGCTGGGAGTGTAGTCTTGCGCACTCCTCCGGCAAGTGGGATTTGGGACGTTTGCAGACCAGCCGGCACGCACGAATGAGCTTCGGGGCCACGCTACGAAGAGTTGTCAAGGGTGGCTCGATGTGAAATGCTGGGCGATATGACGTCTCATCGCCGAATCGCTACCGGAGCCACTCCCTTTGTTTCCCTTATCACACTGCTGGTGCTTCAGATACCTGTGCCCGATGCGCGCGCCGACGATTGGCCATGGTGGCGCGGCCCGGACCGGAATGGTATCGCCAAGGCTGACCAGATGCCTCCGGTAAAATTCAGCGCCAAAGAGTCGGTAAAGTGGGTCACTCCGATTCCCGGGCGCGGCCATGGCTCCGCCATTTTAGTGGGAGACAATGTCATCCTCCAGGCTGCCGATGAAATCACGCAGACGCAGTCCGTCATTTGCCTCGACCGCAAATCCGGCAAGCCGAAATGGACGAAAGAGGTGCATCGCGGTGGATTCCCGAAGACGAACAGCAAGGCATCGCACGCATCCTCCACACCGGCATGCGATGGAGAGCGGGTTTTCGTTAATTTTGTAAATGGCGACTCTGCCTATACCACAGCGCTGAATTTGCAGGACGGCGAACAGGTTTGGCAAAAGAAGATCAGCGGCTACGTAGTCCACCAGGGCTACGGATCATCGCCAGCAATCTATCAATCGTTGGTCATCGTGTCCGCCGACAACAAGAGCGGTGGCGCGGTTTGTGCATTCAATCGTACGGACGGCAATGAAGTCTGGCGCGTCGAGCGACCGAAGACTGCGAACTACCCATCACCGATCATTTTGAACGTTGGAGGAAAGGATCAAGTCTTTATGACCGGTTGTGAACTGGTATCGAGCATTGATCCGCTCACGGGCGAAAAACTGTGGGAGATGGAAGGAGCCACCACAGAATGCGTCACCTCGACCGTCACCGATGGCGAACGCATCTTCACCAGCGGTGGCTACCCGAAGAACCACGTGGCGGCTATTGCTGCAGATGGCTCAAAGAAGGTTGTGTGGGAGAATATTAGCCGTGTCTATGTGCCGTCGATGCTCGTGAAAGACGGCTACCTTTACGCCATCATGGATGGTGGAGTTGTCGTCTGCTGGAATTCGGCAACGGGCGAACGCATGTGGAAGGAACGGCTCGGCGGCACCTTCAGCTCATCGCCGGTGATGGTTGGCGACCGCTTTTACGCCGCGAGTGAAACCGGCGAATTCTTCGTATTCAAAGCCGACGACAAAAATTTCGAACTCCTCGCGACCAACCAGCTCGGCAATGAGGTCATGGCAACGCCAACGATCTGTGACGGGCAGATTTTTGCACGAGTGGCCGTTCGCTCAGAAGGCGGGAACGAGCGTCAGGAGTTTCTTTACTGCATCGGGGCGGAGTAGCGGAGGTGCTGCGTGGGTATTTGGATTCTGAGAAGCCGCTCCCGCTCTTTCTTAGGGCTGCTGCATCCCACCTCTACCTAGTTTAGTTTTGGGTGAGCTCTAGCTGTGTAGAGCGAACCGGGCGGTGCCGCTCGTTGCCGTGTCGGCTAATGATTAAAGACGAATTCAGCCGTATTCAGCAAAGCCCATAGCAAGTCCTCGACGGCTCCACGTCGGGCATTTGCTGGATCATCGGCACCGGTGCCTGCTTCGGCAAGCCAGTCGCTGGCCAGCTTTTGTTCGTCAGGATCCGGGTAGCGGCAGTAGGCGGCGAGGTAGAGTTCATCGATAATCTCGTTGTTCTGCAACGACGTATCCGAAAGCAACCGAGTGAGCCGACTTCCCTTGGCGCTGAATTGCTCCTGAAGTTTGTCCGAATGCATGAGGTGCAGCGCCTGCACGACGCTAGTGCTCATGTTGCGCTCGCACGGGCAGTCGCTGCTTGAGTCCGGGCGGCCAAAGGCATCGAGCATGTCCGAGGGCGTTTTGAAGTTCCAAACTTCCACTGCTGATGTCGCTCCGGGTAGTCCGGCAAAGCGTGCGGGCGTCCCAGTGACTTGGGCCACTGCATCTGCCGCAACCTCTGCGGGAAGGCGTCGTTTGTAGGATCGCGAAAAATTTCCGGTGTCCGCAATATTGGTAGCGTTCGGGGTCGAACTCAGCTGATACAGGCGTGATGTCGCGATCGTGCGCATCAGGTGCTTGAGGTCGTATCCATGACTGGCAAAGTCCGTAGCCAGGGCATTCAGCACTGCTTCGTGGTTGGCCGGGTTCGATGCCCGGAAGTCATCGACGGGATGAACAAATCCGCGTCCCATCATCTCGCCCCAGACACGGTTCACGATTGCTTTAGCAAAGAACGGATTGTCCGGTTGCGTTACCCAGTCTGCAAGGGCCTGGCGTGGATCGTCCCCTTCAGGGATTTTCGCAAAGGGGCCATCGGGCGGTTTCGGTTTCATCACCGCTTCTGTTACCGGGTGTTTCACCTTGCCTCCGGCAGAGTGATAGAAAAACTCAGCGCTACCAGAGATCGGCGGCGAGATGCCTGTGCCCTTCCGTTTTACCTCACCGAAGAACGCGGCCATCTGGTAAAAATCGTCCTGGCTCCACTTTTCGTTCGGATGATGGTGGCACTTGGCACATTCCATCCGCACGCCCAGAAATACCTGGCTGAACAATGTTGTGCGATCTGCGGGCTCTCGACGGTCGCGAAATACTACTGCTGGTCCAAACCGATGGGTGCTGCCTTCCGCAGTGAGCACGGCTTTCGCAAACTCGTCGAAAGGGACATTGTTCCGGAACTGTTCGCGAATCCACTGGTCGAGCAGGTAGACGCTTTTCACTCCTGCACGGTCAGGATTCGGGCGCAATAGATCCGCCCATTTTACCGCCCAGTGATCGGCCCAGCGGGGGTGCTCGAGCAAGGTGTCGATCGCTTTAGTGCGTTTGTCAGGATCGCTGTCGGCGAGAAATTCGCGGGCCTGCTCCACTGTAGGGAGTGCGCCGATGAGATCGAGTGATGCCCGGCGCAGGAAGTCGCCATCGCTGCTGAGATCGGACGGCATCAGACCGAGGCGCTGGAATCGCTCGTAGGCGAGACGGTCAATGAAGTGTGTGGCTGGCAGTTTCGCGAAGGCATCTTCAGGTAAGTCATGCCGTGTCGGAACCGTCAGCCGGGAGATCGCCACCTTGCCCATGAACTGGGCAATGACGATGGCATCGCCAGAGCGCTGACCGACGTTCACTGCACCGTTCTCATCGACAGTGGCAAATTCATCCGCACGGCTTTCGAACCGGGTGAGCGCTGTGACATCCTTTTCGGTTTCGTCGGAATAGCGGGCTGTCACCGTCAGTTGCTGGTGGCTTTCTGGTTCGACCACGATCTCTGCCGGAGAAACGTAAATCGATTCCAGCTCCGGCTCGCCCTCTACGCGGAATGGCGCTCCGCTTGAGATCCATCGCAGTAACATGGCGTGAGCAGGGGAGTTGGAAGCAAATCGTTCACCGCCCTCATGCGGCACTGCGCCCGTCGCCTTGAGCAGCAGCAGGCTCTGCTCCGGAGCGCCTGGCATGATCCGCCGACCCCGGTTGTCCCCAGTGATTTCGTTGTAGTCCGACTCCGGGTCATAGGCGAAAACCGACAACTTGAACCCGTTCTGTCCCTCTGGTTTCGAGTGGCAGTGCGAACCATTGCACCCTGCCTTGCTCAAGACAGGCAGTACATCGTTGACAAAACTGAGCGGCTTCTCATCGGCGTCACCGTCGACATCGATCAGTCCGCCAGAACCGACCGTGACCAAGCCCGGCAGTAGCATTACTGCCAGACCGAAAATTACTCGTCTGAAGAGGGATCGGCGCATTGTCGCAATAGTAAACTTCGAGGCTCATTCGCACAAGCAGTCAACGGCCACAACGACATTGGGCCATTGTGGCCATTGTGGCCATTGTGCGATGTCTCAACTTCCGGTGCTGGAATGTGCTGGATCGCTCGCCGACAGCAGCTTAGAAGTCTAGGCATGAAAGATCCCGTGTTGTGGCAGCGTCTTCAGGAGTTCCCGTTTGATGAGATCGGTGTTGCGGTGCCTTTCTCCTCGCGGTTGGCCAGAGAGAATGGCTGGAGCCACTCTTTTGCCCGGCAAGTTGTGGAGGAATATCGGCGCTTCCTCTATCTCGGGATGTGCGCTGGACATCCGGTGACGCCATCGGATGAGGTGGATCAGGCATGGCATCTGCACATGGTTTACACGCGATCGTACTGGGACGACCTTTGTGGAGGGGTGTTAGGGAAATCGTTTCATCACGGGCCAACCCGAGGTGGAGATCAAGAGGCGGCAAAATATCGTCAGTGGTACGGCGAAACCCTTTCGAGCTATGCAGCCGAATTTGGTGTCACCCCGCCATCCGATATCTGGCCTCAAGTGGAGGAGAGGTTTTCGACATCGCGGAACTTTCGCCGGGTCGATACCGGTACGAATCTGGTGGTTCCGAAAAAGGTTCTCCACCGTGCAGGCTGGGCCGCGCTGTCTGGCGTTACCGCTATCACGCTTGCGGGATGCGTCGGCGAGCACAAAAACGGATTGATTGCATTTGGTGGAATCGTGTTCCTGGGGCTGATCGCAATCATCATCATCATTCGCACCGGTTGGGGTGGTGGGAAAGGCGGAGGTGGTGGATGCGGTAGCTGCGGGAGTGGATGCGGCAGCGGCTGTGGCGGCTGCGGGGGAGATTGACGATTGGGGTATGCGAGGACGTGACGCGAGGATTCACGGGGGACACATCGCGAAACTGCATTTCCGCCGGCTGGCTGCCGATCCCTTGTCGTCGTGGCTCAGCGCACCTGAAGAATTGTCGAAGGTAAATGCCTGCGTCCGTCTCGACTCGAATCTTAGCAGTCGCGAGTGCGTTGAATGAGATTACTTAGGAATTAGGAAATGATTTTGAGAAAAGACAGCAATCCCGTAGCGGTGACCGTTTTAGATAAGGGGTAGGATTCTCCTTCTGAAATCACGATTACTCCTCGGTCTGCTGTAAGCGTTTCCATGCTTCCAACGAGGCCGGGAGTCAGTTTAGGCGAGAGCATGCGCTTGATTTCCGCCGCGAGAATTTCGCTGTCGGCTTTCTCGATGACAAGATCCACCTCCGCGCCTGCGTGGGTGCGGTAATGGCTGGTGTTCGTGCCCTTGGGGAGCCTCCCCAGGATTTGCTCGATACAGTAGCCCTCCCAGGAAGCGCCGCAGATCGGATGCCTGAGCACCTGTTCCAGATTGTGTAGTCCGGCGAGGGTATGGAGAATTCCGCTGTCCCTCCAGTAAAACTTCGGTGCTTTTGACCAATCGCTTACCCGCGTTGAGCGTCCACGGTGGGAGCGAACGAACGAGATACAGGCCTTCGAGCAGGTCGATCCCAGCAACGCGACAGCTGGCGATTGCCGGAGCCGCTTGGGCAAGGTGGATGTCCGCTGGCGCGGAATCATTTCACCTTGAAATCACGGAATCGATTCCGAATCATCAAGGTCACTTCTCGGCCTTCTCAATTCTTTAAGATGGCGTTTCCCTTGAGGCGAAAAGTGTGTAGACTTCCAACATGTTGAGGAAGTATCGATATCTTGGGTTCGTTTTTTCGATTCTACTGGGATTGGGAACAGGTGCTGGGATTGGGCTGCTCCGTGCGCCGAGGCAGCAGGGAGTGGATGAGTGATCTGGAGCCTGCAGAGCGTGCGGAAATGGAAACGTTGATCAACAACGCAGCAGAGAATGCCGCTCCACGCGATCCATTCGAGAGTCTTCGCGATCTCCTCGGAGATGGAATCGATGACTTGCCCCGTTGATCATTGCGCCAATTTGCCAATTTCTGAAGCGTAGTTTACACATCATCCAGGCCATGAAGAAACAGATTGCCCCCGTCTGCATCGGAATATTTGTCGGTCTGACCTGTTCGGATTGGCTCCCCATCCCTGCGCGACTCGCAGCTGCTTCTCACGGGAGACCTGCGACACCCCAGCTCGAGGAGCATGGCGGGGCATCGGATCAGTCAATGTCAACACTCACGGTCGACGACCTGGCATCGCGACTGGGAGACGCGGAATACGTGATCGAAGTTCTCCGCAGGCAGCTGCGAGCGAGCTCCGATCCGAAGAAGTTTCTCACCGATGCGCTTGAGCAACTCAGCGACCGCATGCTTGCAGTGGAAGTGGCCGAGAAACTGGGTGGAGAGATATCTTTGAAAGATGCCCTGACGATCGCGAATGAATCGGGAAATGCAAACTCGCTGGTTTCTGTCAGCCTCATTCGTGGAGCGATCACTGGTGCTATTCCTCGAGAAGGGGTGCGTGGGCTTGCCATTGTCGCTGAAATTGATTCCGAGATGAAGGAGATCTGGCTGTCCTTTGCGCAATCGATCTTCGCCAAAGCGTTTCCTGTAGACGCAGCGCACATGATCGCGAACGGCGAACTGCCGCCTGAGGATCGCTTGATTGCTGAAATTCTCGGTGCCTCGCCGAAGGACTTTGAGGCAAACCTCGCGGTCTTTGCCGGGATGCTCCCTGAGCCAGTCGGTCCGGATTCGGCCAGGCACTGGATGCCTGCGAATCAGGAGGACGTTTTCAAATTCATCTACGAGGATCAGGCCGATCTGAAAGCTGCGACAACTAAGATTGAGCAGCTGGGAGGGCGAGAAGCCGTAGATGCCTTCAATGTATTCGCAGCTGGCAGGATACTTGAAGCTGAGGGCTGGGACGGGATCAAGGGGCTGATCACATCCGATCCAAGCTTTGCCTACGCGGCACTCCGCGCGGGCTTTTCGGACTCCTACGAAGCAGGGATGGCGCTCGTTCGAAACTTGAACGATCTTCCAATTTTTACCCAGTCGCAACTTGGGGACTACGGGGAATTTCTGGGTGAGTATGTGACTCGGAACGGGTGCGATATTGCGGACTTGCTGAATATGGATTTGCCAGGCGCGCTTCAAGCAGGGGTTCTCAAATCGGCAGTGGGCGAGGGAAAGGAAGAATTCGCTCCTGCGCATGAAACCGTTCAAGAACTCTTGAGCGGTAGCGAGCTGGTGAGGTGGGAGGCTGACACATTGAGCCAGCTTGGCCAGAAACAATCGCAAGTGGCCCTTGAAGAGATCGTTGCCCTGCCCGCCTATGCGGAAAGGGATGGTGTCATCAACAATGCGTTCAGGAATGCATTCTACCACTGGTCGAGCAGCTCCCGTCCTCCATATCGAGCATTTCGGTGACCTCGCTGGAGCAACATCTGGTGCCACGGTCGATATCCAAATCGACAATGTTGCCAGGCTCGCTGCTAAAGGTTCCGCGGACGAGGCTGCGCTGGTGGGCAGGTTTGCCCTCAGCGGTCTCGGTATAGGCACGCTCCCGCAGTACGACAGGCATGGCGACGCAGCGAAGATGGTCGACTTTCTGCAACGTGCGGAGTTGTTTGAAAGTGAACAGATCCGATCCCTCAAACAAGCACTGGCTCACTGCTGGGAACTCGTTCCCGATAGTCGCAAGTTAGCGCTCTCCGATGAACTCGCGCAGCTGCCCGCAAGCACTTACCGAGACATCGCTAGTGCAACATTGATCGAACATTATCTGGAGTCGTGCACGCTTTCCTCTCTCACGTCGGAAAAGATCGTCTCCCTGTTCGATTCCGTTCCAAGTAGCGATCAGATCGACACTTTGTTCGCAGAGGGGCTTGAAAAGCTCAGGGCGTCGGGGAACAAAGCCAAGGCGATTGAAGTATTCAATTCAGCCTACCCAAATCCGACCACTCCCTGGGAAAGAATGCTGAGCAAAGGGTTGAGCGCTCCGCGTTAGCCAGCCCATGTGAGTGCCAGTTCTGCGGCAAAAACAGCGTTGCACTGTGCTCGAATCGCCATACTTTAGCGCATTTTAGCAATTAGAGATGAGCGACAACGGCAGAAAGACCCTCGACGAACGGAATCAGATGAGCGACATCGAGCGCTTGCGGCACTCTTGCGCGCATGTGATGGCGACCGCGATTCTGCGAATCTGGCCGAATGCGCAGTTTGCCTACGGGCCGCCGATCGATCATGCGGTTTTCGGATTCTACTACGACGTTGAGCTTGATCACTCGATCACTCCCGACGATTTCGAGAAAATCGAGGCGGAGATGACGAAGATCGTGAAGGAAAATCAGCCATTTGAAAAAATGGAGGTGTCGCGTGACGAGGCGCTGGCGCTGGCGAAGTCCGGGCGGCTTGGCGGGCTTGCTGAGCGCGATGTCGATAGCAAGTTCAAGGTGGATCTGCTCAATGACATTCCGGAAGGCGAGGCGATCTCCATTTTCAAAAACGGCGACTTCTGGGACCTGTGCGCCGGGCCACATGTGCCCCGTACTGGGAATTGCAAGGGGTTCAAGGTGATGAGCGTAGCGTCTGCATTCTACAAGGGCGATGCCAACAATGCCCAGCTGCAGCGCGTCTACGGAACATGCTTTAAGAACAAAACTGAACTGGCCGAGCACCTGGAAAAGGTGGAGGAAGCCAAAAAGCGCGACCACCGGAAGCTTGGCAAGGAGCTTAAATTGTTCCATTTCGATGAGACAGTCGGCCAGGGACTCGTGCTCTGGTTGCCAAACGGGGCGACGATTCGTCAGGAATTGCAGAATTTCATCAGCGAAGAACTGGATCGCCAGGGCTACTCGCAGGTGTTTACTCCGCACATCGGAAAGCTCGACCTCTACCGGAAATCCGGCCACTTCCCTTACTACGAGGACTCGCAGTTTTCGCCCATCGTGGACCGCGCGGAACTTGAGAAGCTGGCCGAAGAGGGATGTTCCTGTGGCGAGCTGAGCAATCGGCTGCGGTCCGGTGAGGTGGACGGCTTTCTGCTCAAGCCGATGAATTGTCCACATCACATCAAGATTTTTGCGAGCGATCACCGGTCGTACCGCGACCTGCCCGTTCGCTTGGCTGAGTTTGGGACGGTGTACCGCTGGGAGCAAAGTGGAGAGCTGGGCGGCATGACGCGTGTGCGCAGCTTTACGCAAGACGATGCCCACCTTTTCTGCACTGAAGACCAGGTGGAGGCTGAGGTTCTCGGATGTCTCGATTTGGTCAAAAAGGTGCTTGGAACCCTTGGGATGACGGACTACCGCGTCCGCGTCAGTCTCCGTGATCCCGATTCCAGTAAATATGTGGGCGATCCGGCCAACTGGGACCGCGCCGAGGAATCGCTGCGCAAGGCAGCGGCTTCTCTGGGAGTGCCGTTCACAGAGGAGCCGGGTGAGGCTGCTTTCTACGGCCCGAAGATCGACTTCGTCGTGAAAGATGTGATCGGTCGCGAGTGGCAGTTGGGCACCGTGCAGGTCGACTACAATTTGCCCGAAAGGTTTGAGCTTTCCTACATTGGTGCGGATAATAAACCGCACCGGCCGGTGATGATCCACAGGGCACCGTTCGGATCGATGGAGCGCTTCCTCGGGGTGCTGATCGAGCACTTTGCCGGGCATTTCCCAACGTGGCTTGCCCCGGAGCAGGCGAGAATTCTACCGATTTCTGAGAAATACAATGATTACGCGAAGGCGATCGAGTCCAAATTGAAGGATGCGGGGGTGCGTGTCACCAGCGATATGGCTGGAGAGAAGATTGGGGCGAAGATTAGGCTTGCCCAGCTGGACAAAGTGTCCTACATGTTAGTTGTTGGAGCTAAAGAAGAAGAAACCCAGCAAGTTTCTATACGTCACCGCCAGCGCGGAGACTTGGGTTCTTGCGGCCTCGAACAGTTCCTCGGCGACATCGTCGCTGAAATTCAATCACGCGCCTTGTAGAGTGGTGCGTCCGCACTCATGTCAGTCGCAATGATTCAGGCGTCTGCAACCTGCCTCAGGTCAGGCTCGTACTGTGCTGTCGCCCCTCGCTACTCCACCGATCGAGTGCCGTTACTCAAGCTGGTGAATATTGGCATTTCTTTGCCAGCGACCGCGTCGGTCACAGTGATTGAAGGAAAGTCAACCCAGTACCATTGGAGGTAGTTATCTCAAAGCCTAAGAAGAAACCCAGATTTACCCGCAGGGAAATCACCCGCATCAACGAGCGAATCCGCGCACCGCAGATTCGAGTCATTGATTCCACAAACGAAGCCCAGCTCGGCGTCATGACCGTCGCAGAAGGTGTGCGGCTGGCGAGAGCCAAGGGCCTGGACCTTGTGGAAGTGGCTGCGTCTGCAAACCCGCCGGTTTGTAAAATCATCGACCACGGAAAGTGGAAGTACGAGCAATCGAAACAGAAGAAGGGCCAGAAGGCGAAAGCCTCGAAGGTCAAGGAGATCAAATTCCGCATTAACATCGAGACTCATGACTACGAGATTAAGTTGTCACGTGCCGAGGAGTTTCTGGATCAAGGCAGCAAGCTGCGAGTTCAACTGATGTTCAAAGGTCGCCAGCAGGCGCACCCTGAGCTTGGATTCCAGCTGATGAAGCGGGTAGAGGAAGATCTCAAGACTATGGGACATGTCGATCTGCCGCCGCGTCGAGCAGGCAAGAACATCAGTATGATGATCTCACCGTTGCCGCCCAGTCAGCGGGTCATGAAATTCCACCACCACAAAGGTAAGGAATTGCTTGAGGAAGATGAAGAGGATCATGACGACGAGCACCATGAAGAGGAGCATCACGAAGGTGAGCATGGCACCGAGGCTACTGCTGCGGAATAGGCTCTTCCTGCTGATTTAGCAGACATCTAACATTTACACCTTGGAGCGGCATTCAATTCGAGTGCCGCTTCTTTTGTGCTACAGAGATCCGGCGGCGCTGACAGCATCAGAAAATGCCTTCGGAAGTTCTCTGGGATCTGTATCATCGGCGATCGAAATCTTGAGTTTCCGCTGTAGAGAGAGTTGAGCCCACTGTGTTGCGTCAGGCCGGAAATCGCTGCCTTCCCGATAAGAAAGACTGATCGGGCAGGCCCCCGCGTGCGAGTGAAGTCCAGCTGAGTAGAAATCTTGGAGCAGCGGGTCGGTTCCATTTTCAGGCCCCAGCATAGCAGTCATCCACTCTACGGGAGGCGCCTGGAATGGGGCATTCGCTGCGCCGACAAAATCTGGGCCAGTTCCGAACTTGTCAGAATGGGTTGCCGCCATGAGTGCCAGGTGTCCGCCAGCATCGGAACCGATGATTCCGATTTTGACCGCCGGGCCGGATTCCTGGCGCAGCTGGCGCATGAGTTCAAACAAGTCTTCGAGGGGGTGGGCCTCTGCATTGTGAGTGCCCTCCAGCGACACGGGAGTCCGGTACTTGAGAATCGTTACCGGAATGCCCATGCGAGCGATTTCTGCTGCCTGTTGGTGGGCATTTCTCAGTTTCAGATACTGGTAGTTACCGCCAGGGCAGAGGATTACCCTGCTGGGTGGTGGAACATTCTGTTCGTCAGCACCGACCGGGGGATAATCGATGCGCGCCGCCTGGCTCACGTTGGCGACGGATGCGTAATTTCGGACTGCTACTTCCCGGTTGATCTCGTCCGATTGTCGGGCTGGGTATAAGCGGCGCTCTACTCCAGCGAATGTCATCAACCGGTTGGGGACGTTGGGGTATTGCTTCGACCACATCTGGTAGACTGTGAGGACATCTTCCGCGCGACTTGAATACCAACGATACTTGTTCCGGCGCTGCTGGCTGATTTCTTCGAACTTGTAACGAATGATTCCGTCGTGATCGCTGAAGATCGGTCGATTGGTACCCAGTTCGTTGAATCGCGCCCAAAGGGGGCGGGCATCCGGGGCTGGTTTCATGGATATGTCGCCGTTCGGTGCCTGTTTCCTGCGGATCCCGGATATCTGATTGTCGTGGAACCAGCGGCATCCCGCGTGCACAGAGGCGATGATATCAGGTGTTGGGCCGGGCACTTTCATAAGAAAGCGGAGAATTCGTGCACTCTCCTGGCCGCTGAGTGACGGGTGTTCGTATGCTCGGGCGGCGCAGGGGAGCAGGGTATTGCGGTCATGCTGTGCGCACCAGAGCGTAAGCGTTCCATTGGTAATGACCTGAGTTTGCAAGACGCACTGGATGCCCCGTTGCAAAGCTTTCTCGCAGGCAGCCCGCCGGGGTTCATCCACGATCGTTTTGAACGGCTCGACACTACTGGAAATGTCGCTCAGTAGTTCGAGGATGTTGACCATTGCATCGTCGTTGTAGGTGATCTGATCGGCGTAAGGTTCCTCTGACGAGATTTCCTGTGGCCAGCCTCCTGACCTTTGATGCTGGGTGGCAAGGATGAAATCGATCCCCTGCAAGCAGTTGTTGGCGTATGTTGCGTCGCCAGTAATTTGCGCCATTTTTGCCAGAAATCGGATTTCACCGTCAGTCGCTTGATTGTCAAAGCTGGCATCGATTTCACTAACATTGCCAAAAAACGGAAACTGAAATGTGCCGAGAGATTTTGCCCAGCCGCCTGATATAGCCTGATGTGAGATCACATTGGCGGCGATCTGCTCTGCCTCTTGGGAGCGGAACCAGTTGTCGTCGTGTTCCAGAAAAGATGTCCATCTTGTCTTAGGGATGGGTAGGCACCATGTCATTCGCTGTTGCCAGTCGCGCAGATAATCGGTTCGCCAGCGGTTGACGGTGCGTGCTCCAGGGTGGGGGGCTTCGGCGAACTCAGGTGAGGGGTCGTCGACATACCAGTTCGGCCGTCCTGCCAGCTTGACGAACCGCCCGCCCCAGTGGGGAAGTGTGGGTGCGTCGGGATCGCCTCGCAAAAGATAAGCGACAGTGGGCGTATCACCCATTTTAATCGAGGCCTTGGGAACTCCGCTGGCATGACAGGAGGCGAACAGCTGTCCCAGTGCGCCGTATTCAGCCACATGTTCCGCAACAAAGGACTGGTTGCTAAGATCGGCGGCTTGATTCCCGCCGCGATACCACCCGCGGAATGTGGTGTCGTTGTGGATCGTGAAAAGCTCAGGGTGCTCTTTTTCGATGTAGGCAAATGCGTGCTTATCCTGCCGGAGATTCCACGAGCCGATGAAGTGCACACGCAACTTTGCGCGAATATCCGGCGCATCGTGCAGGGCCTGAGCGACGTCGGTGATGCAGCCCCAGACCAGAACCCAGAGCGGACGGGGATCGTCTTCCCGGGCACAACGGATGATCCATTCGGATCCTTCAGTAGGTGCTCCAAAACCCTTTTCAGCTGCTGGTTCAACGGATCCCTGCTTCACCCGCTTTCTCAGGGATCTGGCATGAGGAAAATCGGAGTGAGCGCGGAGCCACTGCCAGTCCGATGCGTAGTGATCGAGAACTTTGTGAATCGAACTGGAGCGTCCCGGTCCGGGAGGCGAAGAAATGATCCCTTCCGTATCGAAGCTATCGGCATAGAGCAGGTAGTGGATCAGTGACTGAGTATCATCGGCGTCGCTGCCCCCGAGATCTGTCGATATGATGACTCGGGGCTTGGATGAGGGCTTGGCTAGAGTTGAGCTTTCATCCGCATGTGAGATCAGGGCTGCTGCGAGAATCGCTAATGTAACTAGTACCGCGTGTTTCATCACAGATTTACTCCAAGCTCGGCCGCACTTTGTACGATGTAGTCCTCCTCTTTGTCAATTCCCACTGAACGGCGTCCAAGTGACCGCGCCATCTTAACAGTCGTTCCTGATCCAGAGAAAGGATCGAGCACAAGGTCACCTTTCTTGGAAAACAATTTGATAAACCACTCTGGAAGCGAGCTGGGAAAGGCAGCACTGTGCTTGCGATTTCCGCATTCAGTCGCCAGGTGGAGGACGTTCGATGGAAAGGCCATTTTGCGGTCGACCCAGTTCGAAATGTTCTTTCCGAAGCCGCTCTTCACTTGTGATTCGTGCCGAACGACATCGTTGCCCTGAAGTTTTTTTAATCTGGATTCCGCCCAGTCGCCCATCGGCACCATCACCTCCTCCTGGTACATCGCGAATTTCCTGTCGATGTTGAATTGGAGGCAGCGCTCCCAGGCATCGCGGAATCGATTGGGCCATTTTCCGGGTGGGCAGTTACGCTTGTGCCAGATGTATTCCTCAGTCCACAGCCAGCCCTGCTTCCGCAGTGCGAGAATTAGTTCCAACACGTAGGTGTGGCGCTCTCCGGCGGACACCTTTTCTTTGATGTTCAGAATAAAGGTGCCGGTCGGCTTCAAAATCCGCTGAAATTCCGCAGCTCTCGGCAGGAACCATTCCACATAGGCGTCCGGTTTGATTCCTCCGTAGGTCTTCGCTCGGTTGTCCGCATAAGGCGGCGAAGTGACGATCAGATCAAATGAGTCGTCGGCATATTTCTGTAAAACTTCGAGACAGTCGCCGCAGTGAAGAGTGATGTCGGCGTCACCATCAACAATGGCTGCCGCCTCTAGTCCCAGTTCGCCTTGCTGGACGGTGGATTCAGTAGTCGTGGATTTTTTTTGGGGCCGAGCCATCTTGGTGCAGGGTGGCACGTGAGGATTGGAATCCAAGAAAAAATGTGAGCTACTCCAGCCGCCCGGGTGAGCCCCGGTCTTCAGCGCTGGCTTTCCATGCGTCTGCATTTGCGCATGCCTGGCGGGACAGCCGTGCATCTTTTAACACGAGTGATTTGCCCAACCCATCGGCATCCGGTTGCCATTTGTCCTTGTAGTCGATCGACAGGATCAACGTTTCGGATGGCTTCGGGAGTTTGAGCTGAAGGGTGTCGCCTTTGTTGGAGAGCTTGCCTTTGAATTCTCCAGCAACGGGAATCTCCTCACCATATTCGGCGGCAAAAGCGATGGCGTCGGCAGCAATGACCGCACAGGCACCCGGTGCAAGCTCCGTGTCCGCTTTGAATTCAAAATCTATGCCCAGGGTAAAACGGACACCTTTCAGGCTGAGTGTGCTGGTTCCAGAGTTGGTGAGTTCGACAAACTCAAGCTCGGAGCCACCGATCGGGTGAAACATGATCTCGGAGATTCTGAGACTTTCTGCAAGTGAACCGTTGCCACCATTCGCATCCTGAGGGGGCGCGGTGTTGGACGTTCCCGGTGTCGGCTGTTTGAAGTACGCGAACTTCGCGCCACCGTCCTGGCTGCGGCCCTGGGAGATGTCGCGGCGGTGGCACTGATAGTTTATCTGATCGATGCGGACACCATTGCTGCCACTAATGTTGATGTACCCGTGCTCATAGGCGAACTTCATGGGAAGCTCGCGGGCATTGCCTTCCGTTGCTTCGCTGCTGCCCACCGCTTTGAACATCGTGAAGGAGTTCCCACCGATAAAGCTGAGAGCGGGGGTTTCAAACCGCGCCGGGTAGTTAAACGGGTCGTCAGTGATTCGCAAGCCACCCAAGGCGACGGGCAGGGCGTTTTTGTTGAAGAGTTCGACGAAATCAGTTTCGAACAGAAGATCTGGATGCACCAGCCACTCGTTGATACACAATTGTGCCGGATCCCCGAGCGACTGCGCCATATTCGGCGCACCGGGGGTTGGCTGATTCAGTGTCCAGGAGTGTCCCTGATCCGTAGACCGACCGATCGAATATCCAGTAATCTGCAAACCAAAGGCGATCGAATCAACCGGGGAGTCTCCTTCACGTGCGAACAGGAGCACAGACTCGCCGCTCGCTTCCAGACCGAAACCGCATTCTTTTTCCGTGACAATATGGTAGCCGCCCGGAGCAATGACGGTGCCCTCTGGAATGGCATATTTATCTGGCTTCTTTTCGTTATCAGTAAGGCGGTAACCCGAGATGTCGGCTGCAGCGTCTGAGCGATTGTGAATCTCAATGAAGTCCCCGACGTCACCGGTGCCTGCGGCGAATACCTCGCTCAGTTCGAGATCAGCGGTGGAAGGGCTGTCCAGAGATCCGAGAGTTTCGGCATGGCGTGGCGTAGCAGCATTAGGCCCTAGCATGTGCTCCACTTCTGACGCGGCAAAGGCTCTGCGCGAAGCCATCCAAGTGGAGATCTGTCGCAAATCACCGTCTGGAACCCAGCCGCCCAGATTGTTTTCTACAAGTGCATCAAAGTGACCGGGGGCAAAAGTCGTCGTCAGCAGGTCGTGGATTTGAACGAGATAGTCGCGGCGGATCTTCTCATGATCAAAAAGAATTTCCAGCGGTTCGATCTCATCGCCATCTTCGGCAAAATCGAAAAGCGTGTTGTAAGCATCGCGGATGCGACTGCGGTCGCCGCGCGCGAGGATGGTGTCCATGTCGTGGGGCAGAATCTTGAATCGCGGATCTTCAACGCCGCGATAGAGCCCGTAGTCATCATCGATTCCCCGGGCCAGGCCACCCTCGCCATTGGCCAGAAGTGCGTTCACGCCGAACCAGCGATACCATTGTCCCAGATCCGCAACGCGTTGTACTTGCTCCAGGTAGTCGTTGTCACGCGGGGCATAGTTCATCACTCGTAGTAAGTTGTCCAGATCACTCCAGTCAGCCGCCGCTGCATTCGACGACTTGCTCCAGCCATCGCTAAGATAAGCGCGGGCGCTGCCTCTGCGATACGCCCAGTCATTGTCGGGGCGTACTTTCTTGTAGGCGTTGCCCTTGTCGTCTTCCGGGAAGTGATTTTTTACCCACTCTGCTCCCAGAGGCTCGAGGTGCACGTAGTAGCCGTAGTCCGTCTCAGTGGAACTCTTGATGTCGCCACCGTTTCTGCGACCGCCCTGCATCATCAGATCTTGACCATTGGTGCGAACCGTCACCGGTTTTGCGTCCGGTGCGCGCTCGCCTGCATCCGCAAAGATCTTCATGCCTGCGAACTGCAGCCAGGAATACTTGCTGTTCAAATTCATCTTGGTGACGCCATGCCAGGGCTGATCACTCGGCAGATTCACCCGCATCGGCGTCGGGTAGTGGTCACGGCTGCCAGCGCCGCGATAGCGAACGCCACAGTTGTAGCGGACGATCGGACCATCTCCATCATCCGCGATCAGCGTCGCATTTACCTCCGCGTCCGTGTGCCGGTTCATCCGCTGGAATTTCTGATTGTCCTGCTGCGTCATCACCAGACGGTAGAGTCCGTATCCGGGCGCGGGCTCGTCAGGTTGAGCCTCCACTTGATAGAGCGCATTCGCTGCTTGTCCCATGTCAGTCACCGCCGGCCATGTCCGCGAGTGTTTGCCCTCGTCAGTGGTTCGGATAAAAAACTCGACGATTGCTCCGTCCTGCTGTGGGGGAATCCTGGCGGAATAAAGCTTGCCATCTGCTGCCATGGTCTCGGTCTTAAAGGACGCTGACCCTGCGCCGCTGACACGCCAGTAAAGTTCCGCACGGATGCCAGTGTCGAGTTCGTCCTTGATCGTCGCGGAAATGGTAACTGAATCAGATGGCGTCGGGATGACCGGACGATGTTTGGTGTCGCTGATGACTGGAGCGATGTCCGGCGAGTAGACGGAGTTTTGTCTGCCCGGCGTTCCTCCGCGTTCGGTGCTGCTGTGCCAGTTCTGGCCATTTTGATTCGATACCGCAGCACTTCTTAGCTCCAGGGAGAAACCTTCGCCATCGGCATCATTCTTCCATTCCCATCCGGTCGTTCCGGAGCGGTAGCGGTTCGAGTTGTCCGAGCTGAAAATTGACCGGTTGCTTTGATATTGATACTGATTACCTCGGCTCGCCGAGCCGGGTTGACGCATCGCCCAGTCGCCACCGTCACTGTAGCGCACGGCGTCCACTTTTTTGCCGTCTGCATCTTCGAGTTCGATTTCCTCACCGCTGTTGCTTAAGGTTCCTTTCCACGAGCCCAGCACCGCCTGGACGTCTGGATGTTGCTCGCGGAAAACTTGAGGATCAGCCGCGATCACCACATAGCCGCCCGCTAGCAGGTCGAAAGCAGGGAAGGTAAATTTGACCCCTTTCTTGAGCTTGTAACCTTCGAGTGAAACGTCGGACCTTCCCGCGTTGTGCAGTTCAATAAATTCCTGTCGAGTATCCTCAGGCATGTCCCAGGAAGACTGCGGGTGGAAATTGATTTCGTTGATGACAATTCCGGCAGCCGCGCGGGCAGTTGCATGCTGACCGGTGAGTTCGGCACTGGCTGGTGCTGCTTCGTTGTTCGAGGGCATCTCATTGTCGATGCTTGGCAAATCGGGGCTTTCTGGTTCATCCGATTCAACGAAGATATCGACCGGCTCGGATGGCATCGGCGAGAATTGCTGCTCGTAGCGTGACTGGTTTGCATGGTAGTTCTGGAACCGCTTGTATGCATAGAATCCCACCAGGCTGATCAGCCCTAGGCACATGACGCTGAACCAGAAAAAGATCTTGAGAGCAGTCTTCAGGCGAGACCGCGTTTCGTTTCCACGCGAGTGATCGCGTGCGTCTGCACCTGAATGAGGTTCACCGACCATACTCGGATCATATAGCGTCGGGCGGATAGATTCTAGTGTTCATTCCACTGATTTTGTCAGGTCATCTGGAGCCAGAGACAGGGCAAAGTGATTGCCTGCGATCCACGAACCGTTTTTTATCCAGAATTCCTCGGTCGTTCCTGTGGGGAGCATGCCAGCTTTCACCAGTGCTTTGTTGCATGCCATATTCTCAGAAAAACAGGCTGCCTCAATTTTCGTGAAATTCGTGTATTGCCGGGCGAACTCGATCAATGCACTCAGCGCCTCAGTTCCGATCCCCTGATTCCAAAAAGATGGCTGAAGCTCAATGCCCATCGTCGCGTGGCGAAGGATATAGTCAGTCAAAGCGATTGCCGTTTGACCCACCCGCTGGCCGTCCTTTTCGATCGCAAACTCCCACGTTCCACAATTTGAGTGCATGGATTCAAGCCGTTGATCAAAGGCATCCAATGCGAGTTCCCGGGAAATGACGGGGTTCAGCTGGAATGCTGCAAGAACTGACGATGATTTCAGGGAGACAAATTGATCTCGATCGGAAATGTCGACAAGGCGAAGGTTGAGGTTGGCGGTCGAGAGGGAGAATCCGGCAGTCGCCGCAGGATACTTCAGCGGCCCCAATACCGTGAATGCTTCATGGAAGCGGATCACGCTTGAAACAGTAGTGAAGTATTGGTGGCTCTGGAGGAAGTCCAGCTCTATGGTGCGACGTTCCCCGTCTTTCATTTGCAATTCCATTCCAAGTCCGACCGACTTGATCGAAGAAATGGCATCCCAAGCTGTTCTTTGATATGATTTGCAATCTAGTAGAATGAAATCGTGGGCTCTAACGATGAGCATCTGCCTACGGAATAGTCGTGAACCCAGAGTAGAGGCGATACCAACGGCGAGGGCCAGGGTTACGAGAAATGCCTGATTAGGCAATTGCCAGTTTACGAAGGCCAGCATAACCGTGATGGCAGCAGCAAGCAAAGCAACACGTTCGAATGGACGGTGCGGTTCCTCCGCGGCACAACTGAGCACAGCGTAGCTCGCATCAAGGGAGGGATTATCCTCGCGGTGGCAGAGTTTCATGGGAAGAGCGTTCAAGGTGCCAGTTTCGCGGCCGCCGCTGGCATCGACTGCAGGGCAGATTGTAACAAGTCCCGTGCTGCATCACTTTCTGGCGAGCTTCCAGAGGGAATCGCAGTCGTTTCCTGCCGGTCTGCGACCGCGTAGAGAGTGCCGTCGCGATACAATTTGAACGTCTGATTTTGCGCCCAGATGATCTCGCGCTTGTTGACGCCCTGCCCGTGCTTTTCGGCAGCAGGCACGAATTTTGGATAGTAGTACTGGAAAATCCATTGGCGCGGATCGCCTTTCTCTCCCTTGCACTGTGGCCAGAAGCTGCGGCCATCCAGCTCGACGTCCGGAAGCTTTGCATTGGTGATGTCAGCGATGGTTGGAAGGAAATCGGAAAAGTCGACCATGTCGTCACTGACGATCCCTTCAGGAATCGTCCCCGGGCAGTTCACGATCAGCGGAGCGTGGCAGCCGCCATCCATCGCAAACGCCTTCTGGCCCTTGCGCTGTTCGTTTTCAAATGGATACGTCAACGCTCGATCCGTGCCATTGTCGGTTGTGTAAATGACGACTGTTCGCTCGCGCAGTCCTGCGGCATCCAGCGCATCGACGATCTTGCCCACGCACTTGTCCGCATAGGCATTCATGTCGCGATAGTGCTTCAGCGATTCAATGAGGTCACTGGAATCCGCCTGTGTGTCGGGTGTTTTAGGGAACGGTGCATGCGTCAGCACCATCGGGTAATAGGCGAAAAACGGGCGATCCTTGTTTTTGCCGATGAAGTCAATGATGTGCTTGGTAAAAATGTCAGGGCCGTAGTCGTTCTCAGTCGTCTTGAGTAGTTTGCCATCGCACAGGATGCTTGGGTTCCAATAGCGCGATCGGGTGGTGCCCGGATAGTTCCACAGGCAGTAGCTGTCGAAACCGCAGGCTGGCGCAAGTGTGCCGCGATCCCCGCCGTGCAGCTGCCACTTGCCGACGATCGTCGTGGCGTAACCAGCCTTCTGCATCATATTGCCAAAGGTCGTCTCATCCTTATCCAGTGTGCCGAACCTAACGTAGTTACGAATGCCATCTCGCCCCGTCATGATCTTCACCCGGCTGGAGGTGCATACCGGCTCGGAGTAGCAATGGTTAAACTTCGCCCCCGTTCGTGCCAGCTCATCAAGCCGTGGAGTTTTGAAAAACGTGCTGCCGTAACACCCATAATTGTCCACCGCCGAGTCGTCCGCCATGATGAGGATGACGTTGTATTTCGGCGGACTATCATCACCACTCGCACTGGGCGTGAAATGAGGGGACGCGATGGCAAACGTGGCGACTGCGAAAACGGAGCGAACGATCGTGGCGGGTCTGATCGGTAAATTCATTCGCGTAGCAAAGCAGTGATCCCGAGTCGATGCAATCCGGTTACGCTTGTCAATCGCCTTTGCGAAATGGAAGTGGGTTGAAGGACAGAGGTGCCTGGCTTCCCAGGGCACCTTTGGGTGGGTTGCGCACGTTGCACGACCTTCGGGGCGATGGGGCGCAATAATTGGCTGGTAGCTCGCAAAGTGTCTCTGCTGCCGTGGCGGAGGGCAAGGACGGGAGAAACGGGGTTCCTGCTTACTCGCTTACTCCTTGCTGCTTGACCCGCACAGGCCTCCCCAACTACGCTTCGCTCCTATGCTCGACTTCCTCGCTTCTTCAAAGAATGACCGTGCGAACCTCTGTGGGGGTGGGCACTCGCGGCGGGATTTTCTGCAAGTGGGTGCGTTGTCCGCGATTGGGCTTTCGCTGCCGCAAATCCTGGCTGCGGAGTCGGCGGGGCTGACGAAGCCAGGCAATGACAAACGCTCGTGCATCATGATCTTCAATCTCGGTGGGCCGAGCCACATCGACCTGTGGGACATGAAGCCGGAAGCGCCATCGGAGATCCGTGGCCCCTTCAACCCGATCCGCACGAAGTCAGATGCGTTCGAAATTTCCGAGCTGCTGCCGATGCATGCCAAGATAGCGGACAAGTTTTCGCTGGTCCGATCCTGCCATCACGATGGGGCTGCGGTGCACGATGCGGGATGGCAAATGATGCAGACTGGGCGCCGCTTTACCGGTGGCATCCAGACGCCTCACGCAGGAGCCGTCGCAGCATTTCTCATGGGGCGCAAATCCGATCTGCCTCCGTTTGTGGTTCTGCCAGAGTTGATGGGGCGGGGTGGGGGGAATTTGCCCAATGGCCAGGCTGGTGGCTTCCTCGGCAAGGCCTACGATCCCTTCGCCCTGATGGCCGATCCTTCGAAGAAAGACTTCCGCGTGCCAGATTTGCTGCCGCCGGATCAGATTGGTGCGACACGACTCGACCGCCGCCGCAAGATGCGCGACATCGTCGATAGTGCGGTCGCCGAATTTGAAGCGAGCGAAGACGCGCGCCTGATGAACGAGAACTTCCATGCCGCATTCCGCATGATGACCAGCGAGCAGGCGCGCTCGGCGTTCGATCTTACCAAGGAACCGGACAAAGTGCGCGAACGCTACGGCATGAATCGCTTCGGGCAGTCGTGCCTGCTGGCGCGTAGATTGGTGGAAAATGGCGTGCGTTTCGTGACGATCAATACGTTCCTCACCGTGTTCGATGAGATCACCTGGGACATTCATGGATCGAAGCCATTCACGTCGATCGCCGGGATGAAGGACATCGTCTGTCCGATGTATGACCAAGCCTACAGTGCGCTGATAGAAGACTTGGCCGATCGCGGATTGCTCGATGATACTCTAGTGGCGAACCTCTCGGAGTTCGGGCGTACGCCGAAAGTGAACCCGGCTGGTGGCCGCGATCACTGGCCCCAGTGCTTCACCTGTTACTTCGCTGGCGGCGGGGTCAAAGGTGGACGTGTGGTGGGCGCAAGCGATCCCATTGGTGGTTTCCCTGCAGAGCGCCCAGCTGGCCCGGGCGACATCGTAGCCACGATTTTCAAGAGCCTCGGATTCGATCACCACTCGACGCTCGATGGTCCATCAGGCCGGCCATTCTACCTGACCGATCTCGGCACTGAGCCCATCAGTGAACTCTTTTAGTAGCAACATGGACGCGATGTCAGGACTAACGAATGTAGCACGGAATGGCACTCCGTGTGCGGAGCCAGAGGAAATGGCTCTGGAGTGCGCTGGCTCGATAGCGCTTTTTTTCCGGACTCACACCCCTCTGACGAAAGAGCTCCGTCGAGCCGGAGCACTCCAGATCGGGGGCTTCAAAGCGCGGGCTTCGCTAACGGAGTGCCACTTCGTTCTACGCTCAGTGGCGATCTCGTTTTGCTTGCTCGCGTTATCATTGGATTGCATCGCCGAAGAACCTCTATCGTTCCGACGGGACGTGTTGCCTGTGCTGTCGAAGGCGAATTGTAATGGCGGTGGATGCCATGGCGCGCTTGCGGGGAAGGGGGGCTTCCGGCTTTCGCTGTTCGGCTACAATCCAGAGGCGGACTGGATGCACATCACGCGTGAATCGAAGGGCCGAAGAATCGATCTCGGCAACCCTGGTGCATCACTCTTGCTTACTAAGCCGACGACAGCGCTGAAGCACAAAGGTGGCAAGCGCTTTGGCGTAGATACCGAGGAATACCGCATTTTGTCCCAATGGATCGCCGCTGGTGCTGCTGCTCCCAGTGCTGACGATCCGAAGTTGCAGGAGCTCACCATCACTCCGCCCGAACGGATCCTGGCCAATGGCGCTTCCGTTCAACTTACAGTCACTGCGGGCTACAGCGACGGCGTGCGACGCGATGTCACTCGCTGGGCAAAATTCACATCGACCGATGCAACCGTGGCCGAAGTCGATGAGTCCGGCAAGGTCACCGTGGTTGGTCATGGCGAAGGGGCGATCACCGCGTGGTTTTCGTCCCAGATTGTCACCGCGCGCGTCACCGTGCCGTACCCATTTGAGATTCCAGCCGAGCGTTATGCAGATGCCCGTCGTGTCAACTTCGTCGATGATCGAGTGCTTGAGCAACTCCAGCGTCTGCACTTAGAGCCATCGCCAGACAGTGACAACGCAACATTTGTGCGGCGAGTGTTCATCGATCTCATCGGTCGACTTCCGACACCTGATGAGGTGCAGGGATTCGATGGCAATCGTGCGGCGTTAGTGGATCGCCTGCTCGCAATGCCCGAGTATGTCGACTTCTGGACTTACAAATGGAGCGACGTCCTGCTTGTGAGCGGTTCCCTGCTGCGACCGGATGCAGTGAAGGCCTACTATGGCTGGATTCGCGAACGCGTCGCCAACAATACCCCGTGGGATGATTTTGCGAGGCAATTGATTACGGCAAAGGGCGACTCGCTCGAGCAGGGCGCAACGAATTTTTTCGCCGTCCATCAGGATCCGGAGACCATGGCTGAGAACGTCAGCAAGGCGTTCCTCTCGCTGTCGATTAACTGTGCCAAGTGCCATAATCATCCGCTGGAGAAATGGACCAACGATCAGTATTACTCGTTCGCGAATCTCTTTGCGCGAGTTCGCACCAAAGGCTGGGGTGGTGATCCGCGAGGTGGTGATGGAAAACGTACGCTCTTTGTCCTCGATCAGGGCGACCTGATTCAACCGCGCACCGGCAAGCCGCAGCCGCCGGCGCCGCTCGATGCTCCAGCAATCGATGGAGATGATCCTACGGAGCGTCGGCAGGTGCTTGCGCAGTGGCTCACCGATCCAGAGAATCCATACTTTGCTAAAGCGATTACCAATCGGGTGTGGGCACATTTCATGGGCGTCGGATTGGTCGAGCCAGTCGATGATTTGCGTGCCTCCAATCCGCCGAGCAATGAGCGCTTGCTCACCGAGTTGGCCGACTTTCTAAAAGAGTCGAACTTTGACCTGCGCGCACTCATCCGCCTCGTTGCCAATTCCGCCGCTTACCAGAGGAGCGCGCGACCACTTCCATCAAACGAGGGCGAGTCCCGCTACTACGCCCGCTTCTATCCGCGCCGCCTGATGGCCGAAGTGCTAAGCGATGCCATCAGCGATGTGACAAAGGTCAGTGACTCGTTTGTCGAGATCGCATTGAATGATGGTTCGTCCGAAAAGACAGAGGCCTACACCACAGGCACACGCGCGGTGCAACTGCAGGACAGCGCTGTGCGATCCTATTTTCTGAGTACCTTCGGTCGCAACCAGCGTGACATCACTTGCGAGTGCGAGCGCTCGAATCAACCGAGCCTGGTGCAGTCGCTGCATCTTTCCAATGGATCGACGATCAATGAAAAGCTTGCAGCCAAGGATGGACGGGTGGCTGCCCTGTTGGCCGAAAATCGACCGCTGCCGGAGTTGATCGACCGCATTTACCTCCTCTGCGTATCGCGGCCAGCGAGTGACGACGAACGCAATCGGCTTGAGAAACTCTTCACCGATGCTCCGGAAAGCGAGCGCCGTGAGCTGGCCGAAGACTTGTTCTGGTCGCTCCTCACCAGTCGCGAATTTCTTTTTCAGCATTAGACGAACTCCCCGCATGCGAAGATTTATCCTAACATTGCTATTGAGCGTGGCGGCGCAGCCGCTTTTCGCTGAACCAGCGCCGGTCGATTACCAAAGGGAAGTCGCACCGATTTTTCGCAGCTACTGTGCGGGCTGTCACAACGATGTCGACTACGAAGGCGATTTCTCGCTGGAAACTTTCGCCGGACTGCGTGGAGGCGGCGAAGAGGGTGATCCGATCAAGCCGGGAGACGGCGCGGAATCCCTTCTCATCCAGCTTGTGGAACATCGGGCGAAGCCTAACATGCCTCCCAAAGACGAGCCGCAGCTCCCAGCGGAAGAACTCGCGATCCTGAAGCGCTGGATCGCGGAGGGAGCACGCGGGCCAGCCACCGATACGTCAATCTTGCAGGAACTCGTAGTGCCAGCGAGAGCACCCGCAGCTTCAAATTTTGTCCGGCCGGTGACGGCAGTTGCTTTCGATCGCGATTCTGTCCTCGTTCGCTGGGGAATTGAAAAAAAAGGGGGCTTGGTCGCCGTGGCTTTTGGTGACGTGGTCGAGATTTGCGAAAACGTGGCCACGTTCGCAGAGAGCAAGGCTATTGCTGATTCGACCGTGAATGAAGCGACTCTCCGACGCTTCGAAGGCATGCCGGGGAAAGTGAATGCCATCCACTTTAATGCGCAGGGAACGCAATTCGTTGTCGCCACTGGCGTCACTGGGCTGCGCGGTGTGGCGATTCTCTGGGACATCGAGACTGGTGAGAAAGTTCGAGAGTTCGGTGGACATCGCGATGTGCTCTACGATGCGGAAATATCACCCGATGGACAACTGCTGGCGACTGCCGGATATGATCGACTTATCAAAATCTGGCGGATGGCGGACGGCGAGTTGCTGAACACGATAGACGTTCACAAAGGAGCGATTTTCGACCTTGCCTGGCATCCATCAGGCAAAGTTCTGGCGTCTGCGAGCGCTGACGAGACCGTGAAGCTCTGGCGTGTCAGTGACGGAGTCCGGCTTGATACGCTCAATCAGCCGCAGGGCGAGCAGAATGCCGTCCTTTTCACGCCGGACGGCAACCACGTGATCTCCGCTGGTGCTGACCAAAGGCTGCACATGTGGCGATTCGTTTCGTTGGATGAACCCCAGCTCAATCCGATGGAGCTATCCACGTTTGCGCACGACGCGCCGATTACCGCCATCGTCTTATCTGGAAAGTATCTTGTTTCAGCCGCGGAGGATCGCAGCTTGAAGCTCTGGAGCCTGCCCGATCTGGTGGAAGTGCGCTCCTACGAATCTCAATCAGACATCGTCAGCAATCTTGTTAAAAGTCCTGCTGGATTCATCGTCGGAAGAATGGATGGCAAGGTGAGTGAAATTGAGATCGTCGAGGAATCGGGATTCACTTTTAGGAGCGGGCCAGCTCCTCGCGATGACGCGCTGATCGTGCCGAAGCGAGTTGGGCCCGCAGCGGCATTCGTTGAAGTCGAACCCAACGACTCACCAGCTGGTGCCAATGCGATCGATGTCCCGACAGCAGCGAAGGGCACGATTTCCAAAGCGGGTGATGCCGATGTTTTCTCCTTTGATGCGGTTGCCGGGCAAAAGTTGACCATTGAGGTCAATGCCTCCCGCGACAAATCCCAACTCGACTCATTCATCGAAGGCCTGCACGACGACGGCAGGCCGGTGGAGCAGGTCGTGCTGCAGGCGACGCGTGACTCGTGGCTCACATTCCGGGGTAAAGACTCGTCGACGTCGGATGACTTTCGCGTGCACAACTGGCGCGAGATGGAGCTGGATGAGTACCTGTATTGCAATGGCGAAGTGGTAAAACTCTGGCACTATCCGCGTGGCCCCGACTCCGGATTCCGAGTCTATCCGGGGACTGGAAGTCGCGAGACGTATTTTTCTACAACAGCGCTTGCGCATCCGCTTGGGCAACCGTGCTACACCGTGGTGGCGCTCCCTCGTGGTTCGCAACCGGCGGCGAATGGATTGCCGATCGTGCGTCTGAACTACGAGAATGACGATGATCCGTATCGCCGTTTCGGCAGTGATTCGCTGCTGCTGTTTGAGGTTCCTGAGAGTGGTAAATACCTTGTGCGGATCTCAGATCGGCGCGGGTTTGGAAGTGAGGATGGTTTCCACTACACGCTGCACATGCGGGATCAGAAGCCTGATTTTACCGCAAGCATTGGCGGGAAGGATGCAAAGATTCCCAAAGGCGGTGGCGTCGAGTTCTCGGTGAATATTCAGAGGATCGAAGGGTTTGGTGGCTCTGTCAGGATCGATATCTCCGGTCTGCCGACAGGTCTCAGCGCCAGCACTCCTCTCACCGTTCAGGCCGGGCAGATACAGGCATTTGGACTTCTGCTGGCTGACGATACGGTCGCGGCGGATCCGGACGAAACCGCAGACAAGAATGTGAAAGTCACGGCGACTGCGGTGATCGATGGTTACGAGGTCAGCAAGGAACTGGGAGATCTGGGTAATCTGCAACTTGCAGATGCGCCGGGGGTGAAAGTGCGTGTGCTTGGCGAAGATGGTGCTGAGGAACCTGTGCTGACGATTCATCGCGGCCAGACCATCAATGCTCGAGTGCGCGTAGAGCGTGGCGCTCACACAGGTCTCGTCGAATTTGGTGGTGACGACTGTGGGCGTAACCTTCCCCACGGTGTGTTTGTCGACAATATCGGCCTGAACGGTCTGATGCTGCTTGAGGGGCAGAGCGAACGTGAGTTCCAGATCACGGCTTCGCCAATTGCGGAACTCGGGCCCCGGGAGTTTCATTTGAAGACTGGCGCTGCGGGAGGTGCGATTTCGCAGCGAGTCGTGATCGAGGTGTTGGAGTGAAGATTGAGCGAAAGCACGAGCCACTTTCTAGAGGGTAGTTTGGGCTTCAGCCCAATGGCGTCCTGCTGGCGTCGTGCTGGCAGTGAACGAAACGTTGCATTGCAGAAACCATCCCAGTACACTCTGAAAATGCATGATGATGAATTGCCCAATCCTACCACCACCGCCACACGTCGCCAGTTTGTCATTGGCAGCAGCATCCTCCTCGCTTCGGGTATGACAGGTACCTTGTTCGCAGATGACGAAAAGGCGTCGGGCGAATCCTCGGTGAAGATTGGGATCGCCACCGATTTGCACTTTGCCGACAAGGCACCAGCGGGAAGTCGGCACTATCGCGAGTCGAGTGGAAAGCTCGCCGAGGCGGTGGCCGTTTTCAAGGAACAGAAAGTCGATTTTGTGGTGGAGTTAGGGGACATCGTTGATGCTGCTCCAACGGTTGAAGTGGAGATCGGCTATTTGAAGAAGATCGATGCGGTGATCAAAAGTGCAGGTGTTCCTGTTCACTACGTTCTGGGGAATCACTGTGTGGCTACGCTTACCAAGCCAGAGTTTTTTGCGGTCACTGGTGCACGTGAATCGTACTATTCGTTTGATGTGGGCGGTGTGCATTTCGTCGTGCTTGATGCCTGCTTCAACAAAGACATGGAGCCGTACGGACGAAACAATTTCGCCTGGACGGATGCCAATATCCCGCAGCAGGAACAGGACTGGCTGAAGACGGATCTGGCGGAGATGAAGCTGCCCGTGGTCGTCTTCGCCCATCAGCGGCTCGACCTTGATCCCACGGAATCGTATGCCGTGAAACAAAGCCCGTCAGTGCGGGGAATCCTGGAATCGGCAGGCAATGTGAGAGCCGTTCTTCAAGGGCACAGCCACGAGAATGAACTGAACAAGATCAATGGCATCCCGTACTGCACGCTCGCGGCCATGGTAGAGGGCAGCGGCGAAGCGAACAGTGCTTACGGAGTGCTGGAAGTTTCCAGCAGGGGAATGGTCCGGCTAACCGGGTTTCGGAAGCAGGAGAATCGGGATTTTGTGGAAAAGTGATGCCGTGCGTCCCGCCGGTCAGCAGGTCCCGCGTCGGTTTGGTTTGCGCGGTAAACCAAAAAAGGATTCGGTATTGCTACTTACGCGAATTTCCGCTTCGCTCGTGCCGTGTCAGCAGGCGTAGCTCCCAGTCCCAATACATCATCATCCGGCCGGATCGTATCGCTCGACCAGTTTCGAGGTTACACGGTTGCGGGGATGTTTCTGGTGAATTTCATCGGACGTTTTAAGGAATCGACCCCGCCGATCTTGCTTCATCACAACACCTATTGCAGTTATGCGGATGTGATCATGCCGCATTTTCTGTTCGCGGTGGGGATGGCTCTGCGACTGGTGATGGTGAGGCAGGTGGAACGCAGTGGTTATTCGGCAGCGATGCAACGGGGCGTCCGCCGCAGTCTGGGGCTGATCGTGTTCGGATTCGTTTTTTATACGCTCGATGGTGAGTACAAAACCTGGGCATCGCTTCAGGAACTCGGGATCAAGGGATTCTTCACTGAGAGCTTCTTTCGCGAGCCATTTCAGGCACTGACCCATATCGGTGTGACTTCACTCTGGGTGCTGCCAGTGATTGCGTTGCGTCTGCGATGGATAGTGCTTTTTGCTGTTTTGTCAGGGTTGCTGCACCTGGCGCTCTCGCACGCATTCTGGTATGACATGGTATACAATGGAGAATCCAAGGGGATCGATGGGGGAGTGCTCGGATTCCTGACGTGGACGATCTGCGTGGCGGCTGGTGCCGCTGCCTATGAATTTCGGATGAAGGGTGCGCGTGAGTGTTTGCAGCCACTCTTTCTGTGGGGGGCGGTGCTCATGCTTTTGGGCTATGGAATTTCCTGCATCGGAGTCGGTGGGCCTCTTGCACCGCCTCCGTTCTGGCCTGCGGCAACCGATGCGGCTGGCAATGCGATCGTCGACATGTGGACCATGAGTCAACGTGCGGGCAGTCTCTCGTATCTCACGTTTGCGGCGGGCTTTTCGCTGGTGACGCTGGCGTTTTTTGTGGTAATCAGCGATCTAAAGAGTTTCCGTCTCGGGCTGTTCACCGACCTGGGGCAGAACGCGTTTGCCGCCTACGTGATTCATTTAATGGTGATGAATGCATGGAGCGCGTTTGGGCCAAGGGATGCGCCGCTTTGGTATGCTGTGGCGTTCACGATCAGCGGATGCGCGCTGGCATGGGCCGCCACCCGTTGGTGCAACCAGCGTGGGTTGTTCTTCCGGCTTTGACTTTGGTGGAGTGGGTGATGTGGAGTGCTCCGGCTCGACGGAGCTTTTTCTGTTCAAGCGGTGTTTGTCCGGTAAAAATGCGCAGTCGAGCCAGCGCGCTCCAGTTCATTGCTCTTCGATTGAGAAAAATGCACTGATTTGTCACAAATGTGCGGCGCCATTCCAATATCTGGTGACACCACCGTTTCCCGAAGCTGTGGAACACCACTATTGCAAACATGCAGATGCAAATATCTACCATTGAAGCCATGGCCTCAGTAGTTCCCGAAACGATGCCGATTTTGGACCGGCGGGCCTTCAGCGGGAAAGTACGCGAACACCACCGGCAACTGCTTGCCTACGGATTTGCGCTGACTGCGGATCGAGAACTGGCGAGGGATCTCGTACAGGATGCCTTCGTTGCAGCCTATCAGAATCTGGGGAGATTCGAAGTCTCGCGGGACTTTGGGGCATGGATGCGTGGCATCGTGCGCAACAAGTGGCGGGACTGGATGAAGAGGAAGAAGCTGACGCTGCTGGATGAGGGCGAACTGGAGAGGCTGGAGGCGGAACACGCGGCGTGGGAGGCGCTGCGCGAGAGTGGCAGAGGAGATGTGTTTGAGGCGCTGGAGGAATGTGTGGCGCAACTGCCTGATACGCTTCGGGGAGCGGTGGATGCCTTCTATTTGAAGGATCAAAGCGGTGCCGATGCAGCAAAAAATACGGGCAGCAGCGAAGCCTCACTGCGCAAACGCCTGCAACGCGCCCGCGCCTTGCTCAAGGACTGCCTCACCAACAAGGCGACAGACAACGATCTCGAGAAAGGAGAACTCTAACATGAACACGAAACAACGATTTTCTGATGAAGGCACCGCTCCGGAGCGAGGCGTGGACGGATTGCTGGATGAACTGGGGCGCTATCGGGCAGGGGATGACATCGCCTTTCTCGGTGAACTGGAGCGGAAGCTGGATGGGGTGGATCAAGTGACTGCTGAGTCGCGAAAAAATGGCAAACGCTCCTGGTGGATGAACGTCGGCAGGGTCGCGGCGGTTCTCGCGATGGTCGGCGTTGCGATCTACGCAACGAGAGACCGATTTGGAATTTCAGCCGGCGGGTACTTCAACTCTGATCAGAGCAACTCTGCTTTGATCAACATGACCCCGCACCAGCCCGAAAGCGGCGAGTTGCAACCCGCAGAGAATGCTGCTGCCGTGCCGATGTTTGCTAAAGCGAGCAGACCTGTCTCGGAAATCTGGGCACCACCGTTAGTGACGGCTACTTCGTTGCCGACTGACGAAGATGGATCGCCGCCCTCGCCTGTGACAACCAAAGCAAAAAGCGAGCAGGATTCATCATATCAGGCTGCAACTACGGATTTCGTTGACGCAGTCGACGCAATGGATGGATGGGGCGAAGGACTAGCTGAAACCAAGGAATTTAGAAAGCTGCCCGGCATCAAACGAGTTGCTCCTCCATCTGCAACTCAGAGGCAGCAAGTTGAAACGACCGCTGTGACTGCTGCCCGCGAAGAGATGCTCGCTGCCATGGAGAAATTTGAAATCGTTGACCTCGGAGCGGGTATGCCTGCCTGGGCAGAAGTGGGAGACACGACGGAAACAGGATCGAAGAAGATCGTGATGGCGAGCCGGATGACCACTCTTCAAGCTGAGCAGGAGATTGCTACGATCAAAACTCATATTGACACGTTGACTGGGCTCAGTGGCGACCGGTTGATCGACGAAGCGGTAGCAATCAATGGGAAGGATTCGACAATTGGTCTGCTCTATCAAGAGCGGCAGAAACTCCGGCAGCAGTTCGAGATGCTCACTCGGAATGGCAATGATCTGGGCGTCCGCGAACCTAAACCTTTTTCGGTGCAAGCTCAACTGGACGAAGTCAATCGCAGCCTGGAACGAGCGGCTGCGAGTGTGAAAGCGTCGCTTCAGACGCGGTTGCAGATCGCAGAAGCCAGTCTGCGAAGTCTCGATGCCGACGAATCATTCAGAGATTCAATGGACGAACGAAAGGCTTACACAAGTTACATCGAAGCCCGTCGCAAGTATGAGCAGGCGCTTGCTGCCGCTGTCTCTGTTCGATCTAAGGCAAGCCAACTCCGCTACCCGGCTCTGGTCGACAATCCCTTTCGTACTCCAGCAAAAGATCCGCTATCCACGTTCTCGATCGATGTCGACACCGCTTCCTACAGCAATGTGCGACGCATGATTCAATCGGGCGAAGCGGTACCGCCGGATGCGGTGCGCATCGAAGAGATGATCAACTACTTCCACTACGACTACGCAGCACCGGGCGATGAGCTGCCGTTCTCAGTGAATCTGGAATCGGCTGCGTGTCCCTGGACGCCGGAGCATCGGCTGGTGCGGGTGGGCTTGAAGGGCCGGGAAATCCGGGCGGACAAGCGGCAGGCATTGAATCTCGTGTTTCTGGTAGATGTGTCAGGATCGATGAACCAGGAGCGGAAATTGCCGCTGGTGCAGCGCAGTCTGCACCTGCTCATCGATGAGTTGCGGGACGATGACCGAATCACCATCGTCACCTATGCAGGGCACGAAGGCGTGGCCCTTGCTCCAACCAGTGGGGCAAACAAGGCGGCGATGCACAGCGCGGTCGATCGCTTGCAGTCATCCGGTGGCACCAATGGGGAGGCCGGTATCAAATTGGCCTACCGCCTGGCATCGGAGAATTTCTCGGACGGCGGAGTGAACCGTATCCTGCTGGCGACCGATGGCGATTTCAACATTGGCGTGAGCTCAACCACCGCCTTGCGGGACATGGTGCAGCAGGAGGCAAAGCGCGGGGTTTTTCTCAGTGTGTTAGGGTTTGGATCCGACAATCTGAATGATGCCATGCTCGAAACCATCACCAACGATGGCAATGGCACGTATCACTACATCGACAGCGTCAGCGAAGGTCGGCGTGTGCTTGTTGAAGATCTCACCAGCACCATGATCACGATCGCCAAAGACGTGAAGATCCAGGTCGAATTCAATCCGGCTACCGTCGGTGCCTACCGGCTCGTCGGCTACGCAAACCGCAAGCTTCCTCCCGAGGCATTCAATGATGATCGCGTCGATGCTGGAGATATCGGCGCTGGCCACACGGTGACGGCTTTTTACGAAATCATTCCTCCAGGATTGGCGGTGCCGGAAGTCGACAACTTGAAGTATCAGGTGCCTGTTCCAGTGACCCAGGAACCTCGCGCTGTAACAACCACCGGCAGCCCCGAACTCTTCACCGTGAAGCTGCGCTACAAGGCCCCACGAGGAACCGTGAGCGAATTGATCCAGGTGCCCTTCACCGACAATGCCCGACCGTCCGAAACGGCCAGTTCCGACTTCCGTTTCGCTGCCAGCGTTGCTGCATTCGGATTGCAGCTACGCCAGTCGCCATTCCGCGGAAACCTGAGCAGAGACCAGGTGATCGCGATGGTCAGGGCCAGTATGGGAAGCGATCCCAGGCGGGTTGAGTTTGCCGAGCTTGTCGCCAATGCCATCGTGCAGCGAGGAAATTGATAATCAGGAATACTCTGGCTCGACAACGCTTTTTCGAAGAGCTTGGGCTTTCGTGGCCGGATAAAGTTTCGTCAAGCCGGAGCACTCTGGATTAGATCGCTCTAACGTTTAGACCAACCACCGCCTAGCGCCTGCACCAGAGCAACCGCAGCCTGGAAATGGTCGCCGCGGGTTTGTGTTTCGAGACGTTGATCGGCGAGGTGGGTGCGCAGGGAATCGAGGACTTCGAGGTAACTGATGAGGCCGCTCTCGTACCGGGTTATCGACAGCTCTGAGGCGCGGGCAGCCGCCGTGGTCGCGCGCTCCCTTTGAGTAAACTCCCTCGCGATTGATTGGTTAGCGTTGATCGCATTTTCAGTGTCGCGGAAGGCGTTCAGTACGGTTTGTTGATAGGTGGCGCGCGCTTCTTCAAATTCTGCCTGAGCCTTTTCCTTATACGATTTAGCAAGCCCTTTGCGGAAAATAGGCACATCGATTTTCGGGCCAATATCCCACATTTTACTGGATGGGTTGAAGAGGTCGGACGCTCGCAGACTGGTCAGGCCACCGCTTCCAGTGAGAGTGATTCGCGGAAGAAAATCAGCCGTTGCCACCCCGATTTCTGCAGCGGCAGCGGCGAGCAGGCGTTCTTTTTCGGCGACATCGGCGCGGCGAGCAAGCAATTCTGATGGCAATCCGACAGGAATCTGTGGCACGGCTCCGCGCTTGGAAGTTGCTTCGAGTGTGAAGGTAGAAGGGGATTTGCCAATCAGGGCAGCGATTGCATTTTCAAATTGATCTCTGTCCCGCTCCAGTGCCGTCAAGTCCCCGCGAGTCCCCTCAAGTTCAGCAGTGGCTCGGGCAACATCGTCATCGCTGATCTGGCCCGCATCTGCTCGGGCAGTAACGAGGTCGACCCCTTCTTCACGAAGTTGCACAGCACGCTTCAAGGTGGCGATCTCTTCATCCAGTGAGCGCAGCGAGAAGTAATGTCGAGCCAGTTCTGCACGCAGTGATAGCATGGCATCTTCGTAGGCCGCTTCGGCCGCGCTTTCGCGGGCGCTCGCCGCTTCCACCTGGCGTCGGACGCGGCCCCAGAGGTCGATTTCGTATTCGAGATTGAGGGCCAGCTCATAGCGATTGTAGGCTGTGTCGCTGGTGCGGAACGAGGTGTTTTCAGACTCCAGTTGCTTGCGGGCATCGCCAGTGCCGCTGATCGATGGCCATGCTCTAGCCGTTGCCGTTTTCAGTTCTGCTCGTGCCTGCTCGCGCCGGGCCAGTGCAGCGGCCTGGTTTGGACTGGCATCATCGAGCTGATTCAGTAAATCGTTCAATGTCGAATCCTTGAACGCCTTCCACCACGGGCCACGATCTGCATCCCTGGCCACAGATGAGGCGTTCTTGAATCGCTCGGGACTCTCCGTCTCAGGGACTTCGTGATCGGGGCCGATGGTTGCGCAGGCGGTGAGTCCCGCTGCGTAGAGGATCAAAAATTTGTCAGCAACTCGCTTCATGCCGTGCCTTGCTCGGGTTTGGAATCACGATGTTTGTCGCGTGGGTCACCGGCGATGGCGAATACGGCACTGAGCACTGCTGGCACCAGCACCAGTGTAAATACCGTTGACACTAACAATCCTCCAGTAACGACTGATCCCAGCCCGCGATACAGCTCAGAGCCAGATCCTGGCACCAGAACCAGTGGCAACATTCCTCCCACGGAGGTCAGTGAACTCATCAAAATCGGGCGCACCCGACTGCGCACCGATTCCTGGATAGCCAGGTTCGGAGACATTGCGTGCTTTGCATTGTCACGCAGGAAATTGAGTGCCTGGTGGACGATGAGGATGGCATTATTCACGACAACTCCGGCGAGAATGACAAAGCCAAGAATCGTCAGCATGTCGAGATTCTGCACTGGCATGTAGCGGTCTTTGACGCTCCATGCATGCAGAAGGGCCAGCCCAAGGAAGCCGCCAAACGTGGCGAGCGGCACCGAGAGCATGATAACCAGTGGGTAGCTCCAACTTTGGAACAATACGACCATGACGAGATAGACGACGACAAACGCGAGGAAAAGCGTGCTGGATGCCGTGCCGACAAGGGTGCCATCGCCAAGGAGTGCATTCTTGATTTCGCTCAGTTTTCCCGCTGATCCGGCGAGATTGATATCGATGCTGGGAGGGATGGCTCCACTGCTGCGCAGAGTTCCAACCATCGTATTGACCTGATCGATGGCGCTTTCAAGTGGCATGCCAGATGGTGGAGTAAGCTGTAGAGTCACGGCTCGGCGTCGGTCAACGTGTTTGATTTCGTTTGGGCCAAGCACGCGCTCCATCTTCGCTACGCTTTGCAGATCGACGATGGCACCGGACGGCGTAGCGATAGGCGTTGCAAGGATGGATTCAAGCGGTTGGTGGCCCAGTGCATTCTTACTGATGACTTTGAGATCCTTCAATTCACCGTTGCGCTCGAATTGTCGGAATAGAAGGATGCCGTCCCCATTGGCTTGGACGGCAAGTCCCACATCACTGCGCGTCATCCCGACCTGCTGCAGCCGAGCATCATCTGGAACGATGCGCAGTTCGTTCAGGGGCAGGGAAAAATTGGGGGGATCTGGAGTGACTGCGTAGGGGCCGAATTCCTCGATCAGCGATCCGATCAATGCGCCAGCGGCGCCCGTGACCTGATCGAGATCATTGCCAGTGAGGTCAATCTTGATGGCGGAACCGGTATTGCCGCCCACGCGGAATAGAGGAAACTGGAAGCTGAACGCCAGGGTGTCTGGTGTGGCGGTGCCGGAAGCCGCATAGTTGAGAAGCGGGATGGCGTCCACTACGCGCTTCTTGTCCTCAGAAATCGCTACCTGAAACATGCGGTCATCGAAGCTGACCAGGAAGTAGTGATCGATCGGCGGAGGCAAGACCTCAGTCGGTCCGCCAGGGACGGGAGGAAACACGGGGACTTTGGTGCGATTGTCGATGCCAGTGTTAGGGCCGCCGCGCTCAACTGCTTCCAGGGCAAAGCGATCACCCGCAACTTCCCAGGCAGGGCGCACGCGGTTTTCGATGCGACGTCCCATCTCCAGTAGTTGATCAAGGTTGTAGCCAGGTGGCGGAATCAGCATTCCAAAGACGACATTGCGGTTACCCAGTGGCAGGTAATCCAGCGGTGGCAGCATCAACTTGATCCCTATCAAAGTGCCAAACAGGAAAACCACGATCACACCAGTGCGAAGGCTCTTGCGACCAATAATGCGTCCTACAAAGTCCGCAGTATAGTCGGGAAGCCGATCGAACAGAGCGCGGAGCGGAGTCAGCGGCCGGACTAATGTGCCCATCACGGGATTGCCGAACAATCGGTCGAACAGGCTGGGCCCGTCGTTCTCGGTGCCAATATCTCCCGGCGATTTGCTTTTGAACACGCGCGCTGCAGCGGTCGGAATCACTGTAATGGACACAATCAGGCTCAGGCCCACTGAGGCAATGATGGCGTAGGCAATGTCCTTGAACAATTGTCCAGCGGTTTCCTGAATCAGCAGAATTGGGATGAAGACAAGCAGCGTGGTCATCGTTGCAGCGACGACGGCCCCAGCCACTTCCTTGGTGCCATCAATGGATGCCTGCAGCGCAGATTTGCCCATTTCCAGATGGCGGAAAATGTTCTCGATCACCACGATTGCATTATCGACCACCATGCCAACGGCAAATGCCATCCCTGCGAGCGAGATGATATTGATCGACCTCCCGCACGCAACCAGTATCACCATTGCACCAATCACCGAAATGGGGATGGCCACTGCGATGATGCCGACTGTGCGCAGCGATCGAAGGAAGAACAGCAGCGTCAATGTAGCAAGGATGCCTCCAATGATAATGTTGCCCTGCACCAGATCGATGGCGTCGCGCACGTAAGTTGTCGAGTCGTAGGTCTGCACCAGCTCGAACGTGCCGTTGATTCCGAGCGCCCGGGCGTGTTCCTCAAGGATGCCGCCGGGAGCGTTCATGTCGGCGACTTCGGCTTTGATGGCGTCCATGGTTTCCAGCAGGTTTGCGCCGCGCTGGAGTTGGTAATTGAAAAACGGCATCGTCTGGCCACGTGCGCGTGCCCAGTTTTTCGACTCTTTGTAAGTGTCGACCACTTCCGCCAGATCGCGCAGATACACCGGGCCGGAAGCATCGCGACGAATAATCAATTCCTCGACAGACTGGGGATCCTCGAACCGACCGGTAGCCCGCACACGGACGTTGCGTTTGCCATCCGGCAGCTGGCCACCGGAAAAGTTGGCATTGGCGCTCCTGAGCGCGCTGACGAACTGCTGATAAGTGATGCCCCGCTGCGCAAGGGCTATGGGATCGATGCGGATCTGGACTTCGCTGGCCCGCGCTGCGCGAACACCGACTTCAGCGATGCCGGGTAGTCGTTCAAACCGTGGGCGGAGTCGGCGCTCCATGAAGTCGTAGAGCGTCGTGCCGTCGAAGTCCGGATCGGTCGAAGCCAGGCCTATCCAGGCGATATAGTCGGTCGACTCCGGATCAATGTCGAGCACGACTGGCTGCAATACGGAATCAGGATAGCCGGGGACTTCATCCAGCTTCTGCAGGACTTCGGACATGGCATCTGAAATATCAGTGCCCGTCTTGAATTCGAGACGGATGTTGCCCTGGCCTGCCTGACTGTTCGAAGTGATCGACGCAAGACCGGGAACACTGCCAAGAACTTTTTCCTGTTCTTCAACGATGTCGCTCTCGATTTCCTCGGCGGAAGCATTTTCCCAGAGTGTGGTCACCGCGATCACCACAGAATCGACGTCCGGGTTCATTTGCACGGGCACCTTTGTCAGTGCCAGGATTCCTCCCAGCAGGCAAACGGCGACCCCTACAGCCACTGAGATCGGCTGTTGAATGGCAAGTTGGACCAGTCGATTCATCTCTGACTGCTGGCTGCGCCATCGCTGCCTCCCGCCGCTCGGTTGGCTGGCGCTTGCGGAGAGGTGATGAGGGGTGTGTTAGGGAAAAGGCGCTGGTTGCCTTCGACGACGATCGAATCGTTTTCGGCGAGTTCGGGTGCATCCAGGTATGCGAGACCGTCTGCTTCGAACAAGACTTTTACAGGCACGCGCACGGCGGGTGGTAATCCGCCACCTGCAGGTGCCGCGCCGACTTTGAAAACAGCTTCCCCCAGCCGACTCTGGACGATGGCATCCGTTGGCACCGCAAGACGCGGTTCGTTGCTGCCGATCGGAATGCTGGCGCGCACCGACATTCCCGGCGCGAGACTGTTTGCATCGGCATCCAGCGTAACGATGACTGGAAAAACCCGCGTGGCAGTGTCTACATCTGCGACAACTTGCACGTCGATCGAGGGCACCGTTTTCCCAAGAGAGGTCACCTCCACTTGAATGCTCCCTGCGTGCGCGGCAGTATCTGCGGCATAGCGCTCCGGTACCTGGAGCCATGCTTCAATGGTGCCGGTCGAAACCAGCGTGACCACCGGCTGGCCAGCGGTGAGCCATTCGCCCGGCTCAACGTGGCGAACCGTCACCCGGCCATCAAAGGGGGCTACGATGTCCAGATCCTGATAGCGGACATTGAGCAATTCCATGCGACTCGTAGCTTCGATCAGCGATTCCTTGGCGGCAAGGAGGCCGGCTTCGGCGACTGCGAACGCCTGCTCAGCGTCGAGCAATTCTCGTTTGGAGATGGCCCGCTTCTCAAGCAGCGGCTGTTTCATTTCAAGATCCTGCAACATGCGGTTTCTGTCGGCCTCACGTTGTACCACCAGCGAGCGTGAGGCTGCGATTTGAGCATCGGCTTCTGCGCGTTCGGCATCGAGTCGACGATGGTCGAGTTCCACCAGAACATCGCCCTGTTTCACTTTAGCTCCTTCGTTCACCGGAATCTGATCCACTGCGCCCGCCTCACGTGCTGCCACTTCCGCCCGTGATACGGCGCGAAGGTCTCCAGTGACGGTGTAGTGTTCCTGCGCTGCAAGCCGTTGCACTGGAGTGACGATGACCGTTGCTGGTGCTGGCCCGGCGGGCGCACCGCCGCCCGCACCCTTCCCCTCTTTGGCCGTCTGGATAATCCAAACAACCCCGAGGCCAATGGCAATCGTCAGGACTGCGCCCACGACCATTGGCCATGATCCCGATGTGGATTTTTGTGATTTAGGAGATGCCACAGCAATAAGTTGCTTCCGTTCCGTTTTCCCTAGTCGAATCCTGTCGAACATCAAAGGGATTTCTGCCCTGGATTTGGCCAGTCGGGATTTGGTGGAATTGACCACAATGGAAAGATGCTTGAGGAACACGAGCGTTATCTCGCTGCGCCTTTCATTTCATCGATTTCCGGGCAGTCGTCGTCTTAGTCTGATTTCACCATCGGATATGATGGGGATGCCGGACGACGATATTTCGAATATGCCCGCCACTGATGGGAGCCGGGTTCCCAGAGAGTGAACGTTGCTGCCAAAAAGAAAAGCCCTTCCAAGCCCAGAGCTTGGAAGGGCTTCAATCGTTAAAACGAATATCTGTATCAGGACTTGGAGACCTCAACTGCTGGCGCTTCTGCCTGGGCGAGAGTCTGGATGGCGGCCTTGTACTTGGCGACTGCTACGTTCATGCGGCTGGATTGTGCGCACTCCGTTTTCTGATCAGCGACCACGTAGGTGACTTTGGCGTTCCCCTTCTTTGCTGTCTCGTTTGCCGTGCTGGGACAGCAGAATTCTTTACCGGCAACTACATAGACGGTTTTCACTTCATCCATGGCCTTCTTGGCTGCAGCTGCCATGGTGGCGGCGTGCTGAGAGCACTCATAACCTTTGTTGCCAACGAAGGTCTTACCGCTGTCGCTGCACGCATGAGTCGACGCAAAACTAGCCACGAACTTTTCGACGGCATCGACATGGGCCTCTTTGGCTGCCGTCGGACAGCAGAGCTCCTTACCCGCTACGACGTACTTCACCTCTTTGCCCGCCTCAGCAGCAGCGGATGCGCTCGCGGCGCAGGCGCTTGCCTCACCTGCGATGATGTAGCTCATCTTTGGCAAGTCCGCCATCGCCTTGGTGATGGGGCACGAAGCGCAGTCCGATGCTTTCGTCGTTTCGCATTGTTTCGTGCACTCTTTTGCGCACTCTTTCTCGCACTTCTTGGCAGCCTCTTCGGCTCCGGCGACAGACAGACCAGCAAAAGCCAGTCCTGATAGTAGTGTGATGGTCAGCTTCTTCATCATGAAATGGAGTTTAGGATTCGGTGTCTTCATTAGTGGTTAAACCATGAATCCAAGCAGCAATGATGGAAGCATTTGCCGCCTGGATAGCATGAAACTTAATACGTGACATGGATGTCATGCAACAATATTCGGAGAAATTGCAAGACCAGCAGCGTGGGTTTGTCCGGAATATTTTCCGAATTAATAATCTATTGATTATCAAATTCTTACAATAACTCAAAATCTTGACAATGTTTCCGATTTGCGTCACTGTTTTCTCCTCATGAGCAACGAGGTTTCTTTGCGAAATCATGCTTTGTTTTCTGTCCGGGCGTCGCCCTGGATTGCTGGAGTGTCAGGTGTCGTGGCCATTATTACGGTGGTGATGGTGCAACCACCGTTGGTGGTCATCTTGATCGCGTTGGGTGCTGGTTTCTGCCACGGGCTGTATTTGCCCAATTACTGGAGTTCGCCTGGCCTTGGGAAATTCTTTGCGGGGATTTCGGTCGTCTCGGGAAGTGGAAATGTGGCTGATCGGCTCCTCAGGCTTGAGGGCGGCTCTGGGTTCCTGTTGTCGCTATTATTGCTTTTTTCGATCTGGTTTGCCGGCGTGTATTCGGCGTTGCTCGTCAGGCGACGGTCGATCTTGAGGTGGGCTGACGAGTCGGGAAGGTAGAGATATCCTTCTGGATATTTCCAGGTCGCGCGGGCCCATTGCTGGCCGTTCGCTGCAGTGGCTGACTGGGCAGCTGGTAAATCTTGACCACAGGCGTGGAAGGTTCAGGATGGGGGGCGATGAATCGATTTGCCAATCACTCCCGTTCGTTGTCGTTGCTGTTGCTGTTCTCCCTTTTTGGTGCCGTTCTCCTGGTGGACGGTGAGGCTCAAGGCACGAAGCCCGCTGCCAGGCCGAATATTATTTTCTTCTTTGTCGATGACATGGGCTGGGGGGACTTGGGGACAAATTTTCAGAATGGGAAAGAGGGGAAGAAACATCGGACTCCGGAGCTGGATCGGATGGCTCAGGAGGGCGTGCGGATGTTGCGGCATTATTGCCCGGCACCGGTTTGCGCGCCATCGCGGAGCTCGTTACTGAGTGGATTGCATCAGGGGCATGCGAATGTGCGCGACAATCAGTTCGATAAGGCGCTGGCGGACAATCACACGCTGGCGACGGTACTCAGTGGTGCAGGATACCGCTCCGTGCTGGTGGGGAAATATGGGTTGCAGGGGGCCCCGACGGCGCAAGCGGAGGGGCCTGCGAACTGGCCGGCTTATCCGACTAAGCGTGGGTTCAGCGAGTTTTTTGGCTATGTCAGGCACCGGGATGGGCATCAACACTATCCGGGCAATTCCTGGCCGCTGGGTGACAGTGATGCCCACCGGACGCCAAAGGAGCTCTGGCACAATGACGCGGAAGTGTCGGCGAAGCTCGACAAGTGCCTGACTACCGACTTGTTCACGGCGTTCGCCAAGAAGTGGATTGTCGACCACCGCGCTGCCACGCCGGATCAGCCGTTTTTTATGTATCTGGCCCACGACACGCCGCATGGGGCCCTGCAGCTGGCGACCGGGCCGTATCCGGAAGGGGGCGGCTTGAATGGCGGCGTGCAATGGCTGGGCGAGGACGGCAAGATGATCAACACGGCATCGGGTGAGGTCGACTCTTACATTCACCCTGACTATGGGGGGCAGGAGTGGAGCAATGTCGAAAAACGTTTCGCGTCGTCGGTCCGCCGCATTGATAATTCGCTGGGCGACATCCTGCAGTTGCTGCGTGATCTGGGCATTGCTGAAAACACGCTGGTGGTGTTCAGTAGCGATAATGGCCCGCACAACGAGAGCTACATCACCGGAGCTCAGCATTCGCCAACGTCGTTTAAATCCTATGGGCCGATGGACGGAATAAAGCGTGATGTGTGGGAGGGCGGCATTCGCGTGCCCACCCAGGCGTGGTGGCCGTCGGCGATTCCTGCTGGACTTGAAGATCGTCGGCCGTCGCAATTTCACGACTGGATGGCCACGTTCGCCGATGTGGCGGGAGTGCCAGTTCCGGCTCTTTCAGATGGAGTGTCACTGGTGCCGCAACTCACAGGGAAGGGCACGCCGGGCGATTCCACTGTATACATCGAGTACGGAGTCGGTGGGGCCACTCCAAAGTATGCCGACTTCGCACCCGTGCGGCAGGGGAGCAAGCGCGGCCAATCGCAAGTGTTGTTTCTGGACGGCTACAAAGGTGTGCGGCAGAATATTGCGGATCCAGAGCAGGACTTTGAGATCTACGAAGTGGATGCTGATCCGGGCGAACGTAACAACCTTGCCGGCACCAGTCCTAAGTTTGAACAGTTGAACCAGAAGTTGAAGAAGCGGGTGCTGCAACTGCGTCGGGTGGATGCCAGTGCCAAGCGTCCCTATGACGGGCTTTCAGTGCCCGCGGTGGATGTGGCTGAATCGGATCTGGTTCCCGGCCTGCGCTGGCGCAGTGTCAAAGGAAACACTCAGTGGGTGCCAAAGCTTGCTGGTGATGGTGGCTCGGGCGAGTCCCTTGAATCTGCTACTCTTGCAACCAAGCTTCCTGTTGGCGCTACGTCCGTCTGGCACGGTTTTCTCAAGGTGCCATCGGATGGTGAGTATACGTTTCACTTGAGAACGACGGGTAAGTCTGTGGTGAAAATTCACCAGGCGATCCTCATCGATGCCGACTTTGGTTATGGCGGAGAAGAGCGCTCGACAACCCTGCCGCTGAAGGCGGGGTTTCATCCAGTCACCGTTACTGTGACCATTCCGGCCGAGGATCTGAATCCTGAGATGATCATGGACTGGACGGCCAATGGAACGAGATCCTCAATTCCCGCTACTGCTTTGTTTTCGAAAACCACTCAACGCTGAAACTCTGCAACAACGATGAAGATTCGGAACGTTCCTGCCTCCGGATGCCTTCGGGCAATTCTGTGTTTTGGGTTCTTGACTAGCATTGTCCTGAACGCAGATGCGGATCTAACATTGATCCCGGAACAGGCTGTAGTAGATGCGGATCCTCAGCAGCGGTTTGGGATCGTGGTCGATGCCACGGAGGTGTGGACGTGGACGGCAGATGTCGACTGGATCGTTTCTGACGACGATGATGGCTCTGCGGCTTTCTGGTACACCGTCGCTGCAAATCCTGAAACCAGTTTGCGCACAGGGCAGATCGAGTTTCGCAGCGGTGAAGCTGTGAGAGTTTTTTCTGTTATCCAAAAGGGGCAAGCGAGTGTGCCTTTTGGGGTGACAGAGGTTACTCTGGCAAGTGACGGGCTCCTCACGCTCCGCTGGAAAAGCACAGCAGACGAGAAATTTGCGATCGAAATGAGTGATCCATTGATCAGCGGGAACTGGGTCGATTTGCCCGGTGGCCCCATCGTGGCTGAAGGAGCGGACAGCTCTTACACTTTCCCCAAAGAGAATTTCGCAAAGGCGGGGTGGTACCGCGTCAGAAAGGGATTCCCTAATTTGGTGGCGGATTCGATCAGAGTTTCCAGGGAATCGGTCAGGCCGGCAGAAACGTTCACCGTGACTTGGAACCTGGCCAATACGGGAGATGCGGACGCTCCCAGTACGGTTACCCGGATTCAGTTGAACCAGACTTCGACGATTACCGGAGGTTATGAAACGGGCGAAGTAGAAGCTCCTCCGGTGGAGGCAGGAAGAGTCGTCGAACAGTCAGTAGATATAACTGTCCCAGACGGTGCTCTGCCAGGTGATCACTACGTCTGGATCATCGTCGACAGGAGGAACACTCTGGTCAAGGTGCATGAGATCGATGACAATTCCAGGCGATCGGAATCAGTGATCGTCACACAAGGGTAAGCGAGTTCACGCACCGGCGCAGTCGAGGCGCGCCAGCGCATCTGCATCCAGCCGCACCAGAAGCCACTCATGCTGGATCTTTGCGCCGAGACTTTCGTAAAACTCGATAGACGGCTGGTTCCAATCGAGCACGGTCCAGTCCATGCGCTGGCATCCTCGCTCGCGGGCGATGTCAGTGACGCTCAGCAGGAGTGACTTGCCAATGCCACAGCCACGATGGGCGGGCTGGACGTAAAGGTCTTCCAAGTAAATGCCCGGACGACCGAGGAATGTGGAGTAGTTGTGGAAAAAGAGCGCGAAGCCGACAGGCGCACCATCGATCTCAGCCAGTTGTGCTTCTGCGTGGCCGCTGGCAAGGCTGTCGCTGATCATCTCAGGCGTGGACACCACGTCTGCCGACATTTTCTCATAGTCCGCGAGTTCGCAGATCAGAGCGTGAATGGCGGGTGCGTCAGCTGCGACCGCTGGCCGGATGAGGTGAGGAGCGTTCATGGATGGTCGCGGCGAACTTGCTCAAGCCGATCGACGTACTTGGCGAGCACATCGAATTCCAGGTTCACCGGATCGTCGGCTTTTGATACCCCGAGATTCGTCACTTTCATGGTGTGCGGGATGATCCAGAGGGTGAAGGAATCATCGCGAAGCTCGGCGATCGTGAGTGAGATTCCGCTGATGGCGATCGATCCGCGATGGACAACGAGGTGGCGGAACTGAGCGGGCAGCGCGATATCCAGCCGGTAGTCGTTTCCTGCGGGCTCGATGGCAATGATCTTGCTTACGCAGTCGATATGACCCTGAACATAGTGCCCGCTCATGCGTTGCCCTACGGCCAGCGCGCGTTCAAGATTCACCCGGCAGTTGGGGCGCAAGGAACCCAGATTGGTGACTCTAAGCGTCTCCTGCAGCAAATCGAAAGACACCCGTCCGTCCGGTGTGGTGTTGGTCACTGTCAGGCAGCAGCCATTGACGGCGACGCTTTCGCCAAGCTCCAACTCGCTGACAAAGGGGACGTTTTCCAAAGTAAGCCGTCCGCCCGATGCTGTGGCAGTAAGGTCTCCGACGGCGGCTACTGATTCAATGATTCCGGTAAACATATTGTTGAAATTCTGAAAACGTTAAGCAATCTGAGGTTTCATTTTTCTGAGATGTGTACTTGCCATGGCGGCTGGTGACCGTATCACAATACCTCAACCGAAACTCGTTAGTATTTGCACTCTTAAAGATGTATCAAGTTCTGGTATTCTTCCTGCTGTTGCTCACGTGGGTGATATTCTCGGGGCTTTTTGATCCGTTTCATCTCTCACTGGGCGTGCTTTCGTGCCTGCTGGTCACCTGGATGTCCTCTGGAATGCTGTTTGCAGACCGTGCGGCCAGCGTTTGGAGCCGGGGGCGGCAGGCGTTCCTGCTGATTGGGTATGCTTCATGGCTTCTCTGGCAGATTGTTTTGGCCAATGTGCATATCCTGAAGTTGGCACTCAGCCCGAGCGGACTGGAGGAGGTTCGACCACGCGTCGTCCGGTTCCGAACGGGACTGCGTTCAGAGTTTGGGAAATTTGTGCTCGCTCAGTCGATCACGCTTACCCCAGGCACCGTAACGATCAAGATCATCGGCGATGAATTCGTGATCCACGCGATCAGCAGGCTTGCAGCGGACGGCCTGGACGGCGCGATGGAGGCGCGAATCGCTGCGATTTTTGAGCCGGAATTGGGTGATCACCTGGCGGTAGTGGCAGAAGGAGGACACAGTTGAATTTGTTTCACCAGTTCCTTGTGGCGACGGGCCTTTTCATGTTCGTCCTCATGCTGCCCGTGATGTATCGCGTGGTGCTTGGTCCGACCGCACTGGACCGGATCGTTGCGATTAACATGATCGGTACAAAAACAGCAGTGCTGCTGGTAGTTATCGGCCAGTTCTTCGATCAGGCAGGCATGTTCGTCGATTTCGCGCTCGCCTACGCTTTGTTGAATTTCGTAGGTTCCCTCGCTGCTGCGCGCTATTTCAAGCGTACCCGGCCGATCCATCACGACCTGAACCCTGATTCTCAACCCGAACCTGGAGCCCCGGCGATTTAGGCGCCCTTCGTATGTTTGAGATTACCATTTCTATTATCAGTGGCGCACTCATTTGCGGTGGGCTTGTATTCTTTCTAGGGGCGGCGGTGGGTCTGGTGCGCTTCCCGGACTTTTACACGCGCATGCATTCGGCAGGAAAGGGGGACACACTATCCACGATCATGATACTCTTGGGCATCGCACTGTATCAATTCCATGACCTTTTTAGGGAAGCGCACTCGCTGGAGGAATTTTTCGAGCATTTCAAAATTGAGCTACTGGTTGCGATTAAGGTGACCGCGATTTCTGTGCTGATCATGCTGACCAGTCCGACGAGCACACATGCGCTTATGGAAGCGGGCTACGACGATGGCATGGAGCCCTTCACCTGCGAAGATGAAGACGCCGACGAGAACCAGAACGGGAAGGAGAGCGCCGGCCAATGATCCCCGCATTCGATATTATCCTCCTGGTGTTTCTGGTGGTGACTTCAGTTATCGCATTACGTGTGCGCGACTTGCTTGCTGCGTCGATGGTGTTCGGCATCTACAGTTTTCTGATCTGTCTGCTGTGGGCGGAGATGACTGCCGTCGATGTGGCTTTCACTGAGGCTGCTGTCGGCGCTGGGGTGAGCACGGTGATTATGGTGGCAACTGTTTACCAGACTGCGAGGAGGTCAAAGGATTAGGTGATGAAGGGACTTGCATTATTTGCCGTGGCGTTCACCGGGGCTCTGTTGTTGTACGCGACCGGGGATTTTCCGGACTGGGGTTCGCTGGACTCTCCCGCCAACGGTGGCGAGTTGTCTACCCACTACATCAAGGAAGTACGCAAGGAGACAGAGGTGCCTAACATTGTCACTGCTGTACTCGCCGACTACCGCGGTTTTGACACGATGTTCGAAACGGTGGTGGTCTTTGTCGCAGGGATTGCAATCATAGCAGTACTGCGTGATTTTGGGAATGGAAGCCGTGGCTATCCCCCTGCACTAGCCAACAATCTGCCGGAAGAGCCTGATTTGATCGTTACGCAGACGTGCAATCTGGTAATTCCTGTGCTGCAGATCTTTGCACTCTATGTTCTAGCACACGGGCATCACAGCCCGGGCGGAGGATTCCAGGGAGGGGTGATGCTCGGTGCCAGTTACATTCTGATCGCGCTGGCCAACGGTGTAGAAGCGGCGATGAAAATTCTGTCGGAGCGCAAGATCCTCCTGATGGCAGCGACGGGAATTCTTATTTACTCTGGGACGGGTCTCGTGTGCCTCCTGCTGGGCGAGAACTTCCTTGATTACCACGTGCTCAGCCGCATCCTTCCGACCGATCCTATCATGGCCCGCTCGCATGCGATGCTCTTCGTGGAAACCGGTGTCGCCTTTACGGTGACAGCAGTCATGTTTTCGATTTATGCTAACCTCGCTACCCGCGGAACCTTGAAAGGCGGACTCTGATCAATGGAATTCTTCGAACAACTCATCATCCCGAAGTTCAACTACTGGATCTACGTGATCCTGATGATGATCGGCATGCGTGCGATGATCGCGAAGAATAACTTAGTCAAAAAGCTTATCGGGATGGCGATTTTCCAGACCGCGATTATTTTGTTTTATGTGTCGATCGGTGTGAAGGAAGGTGCCAATATTCCCATTCTGGATCACCATATGATGCCAGGGGAGATTCATGGAGGAGATCCGGTGGTGGTGGCGGAATTCGCCAATCCGCTGCCGCATGTCCTGATGCTGACGGCCATTGTTGTAGGTGTGGCAACACTCGGGTTGGCGCTGGCGATGTCGCAGAAAATCTATCGTGCTTACGGCACGCTTGAGGAGGACGACATTCTTTCACAAATCAAACTTGAGCCGAACGACTAATGGGAGAACAAGCTCCGATAGTTATTGTTCTGGCTCCGCTATTCGGAGCACTGCTGATCGCTTTCGTGGGGATTCGGTTCAAGGCTCTGTGTCTCCCTGTTACCCTGGGTGCGCTGAGCCTTTCTCTCGCGGCAACGGTGGAGACCTTTCGCACGGTGTTGGCGCGGGGAGAATTCGTGTATCTGCTGGGCGGTTGGAAGCGTCTGCAGGAGGGAGACGGCATCTCGATCGGAATCGAATATCGAGTAGATACTATTAGTGGGCTTGTTCTGCTGGTGATCGCTGCCGTGTCACTGCTTGTGGCGATTTATTCCCGTACCAGGGTGGTCGCCGATACGCCTGATCGCGTTCCGTATTACTACATGCTTTATCTGCTGCTGGTCGCGGGGCTTGCCGGCATGACGATTACCAATGACGCCTTCAATCTCTACGTCCTGTTGGAAATCTCATCTCTCACCAGTTACGCGCTCATTGCTGTAGGCTCTCGCAGGGCAGTTCTGTCAGCGTTCAACTACGTGATCATGGGGACGATCGGGGCGTCGTTTTATTTGCTGGGGATTGGTTACCTTTACATCAAAACCGGTGTCCTCAATATGCAGGATATTCATGCGGTGATTATTGCCAATGATCTCGCGGAGTCGCCGTCTATTCGGGTCGCCTCGGTGCTGATACTCATGGGGGTATGGATCAAAATGGCATTTTTCCCGCTGCATGCCTGGCTGCCCAACGCCTATTCCTATTCGCCGACGACGACGGGCGCGCTGATGGCTCCATTGGTCACGAAAGTCATGATCTACATCATGATTCGCATGATGGTTACGGTGTTCGGACTCGACTACTCATTCAGGGCGACGCCGGGCATGCCCCTCCACTGGAGCAATCTCGTCGTAACCCTGTCTTCAATCGCCATCGTGGCTGGGTCTGTCATGGCTTTGTCGCGCCGCGATCTGAAGAAGATGCTCACTTACATTATCATCGCGGAAGTCGGCTACATGGTAGGTGGTGCCTGGCTGGCCAACGAGAAAGGAATGACTGGCGCTGTATATCACATCGTCAGCGATGCTTTCATGACGCTGTGCCTGTTTCTCGCGGTGGGTGTGATCATCGCCCGCACCGGGCAGTCGCGCATCGAAGGCATGAATGGTCTGTTCAAAAAGATGCCGCTTACCATGGCGGCATTTACCATCGGTGCGTTATCCATGATTGGTCTGCCGCCCACCTGCGGTTTCTTCAGCAAGTGGTATCTGGTAGGCGCGGGAATTGAGGCGGGGCAGTGGCATTATGTGGGAGCCCTCCTGTTTTCCAGTCTGATGAATGCTGTGATTTTCTTCAGAATTTTTGAAATGGCGTATTTCCCGAAAGAAGTGAACGAAGCAGAGCCCGCATGTTTCGATCCTGATGCGCATCCGCTTGAAACCCTGGAGAAGACGCCCTCGTCGATGGCAATTCCGCTCTGGATCAGTGCAGTCACATTGATTGTCTTGGGAGTTTTTAACTACACGATTGTGCAGTGGATTGCATCCGCGCTGCAGTCCCTCAACTTCTTCCCCGCTGCAGGCTAGAAAGATGGAAACGATCACCAGTCCCATTCCGCTCTTTGCCTGTCTTGCCTCGCTGCTGGCAGTGATTCCCATCGTTGCGTTTGGCAAAAACCCGAACCTTCGCGAGAGCTTTACGTTTTCGGCGGGCTTCGCCAAATTGACCCTTGTGCTGTTGATGTTGCCATGGGTACTGGATGGAAAGATCGTTGAGTTTACATTTGTCGACGAGATCGTCAAAGGAGTGCCTCTCCAGTTTCGTGTCGACGGCCTGGGAATGTTGTTCACCCTGGTGGCCTCAACGTTGTGGATCCTGACATCGCTCTACGCGATCGGTTACATGCGGGGTGCCCACGAAGGATCCCAGACGCGGTTCTTTGCCTTTTTTGCTGTATCTTTGTCAGCGACGCTGGGTGTGGCATTCGCGGCCAACCTCTTAACCATGTATCTCTTTTACGAGATGCTTTCACTCGCAACGTTCCCACTCGTCACCCACCATCAGGATCGTGAGGCGCGCACAGGTGGTCGTACCTACCTGACTTACCTGCTGAGCACTTCCATCGGATTTGTGCTTCCCGCCATGATCTATTGTTATTGGAAGAGTGGTGGTAACATGGATTTCTCAACTGGCGGCTTCCTCGCAGAGAAAGTCGGGCCCACGGAATCTCTGGTTCTGTTGCTGCTGTTTGTGTTTGGCTTTGCGAAGTCCGGGGTGATGCCATTTCACTCGTGGTTGCCGAATGCCATGGTGGCACCGACTCCAGTCTCTGCACTGTTGCACGCCGTTGCAGTGGTGAAAGTGGGGGTATTTTGTATCATCCGCGTATTCACCGGAGTTTTCGGGACGGACTTTTTGAAGACAATGGATGTGGCTGTCGTGATCAGCTGGATCGCCGGGTTTACGGTAATCGTGTCTTCGCTCATCGCTTTAACCCAGGACAATTTGAAACGCCGACTCGCGTTTTCAACGATCGGGCAATTATCTTACATTGTTCTTGGCGTTTCGCTACTGAGCACCTTCGGCGTGACCGGAAGCATCCTTCACATTGCTATGCACGCATGTGGGAAGATTACTTTGTTTTTCTGTGCAGGCGCGATCTACGTTGCGGCTCACAAGAAATATATAAGCGAGCTGGTGGGGATCGGGCGGGTGATGCCGGTGACCATGAGCGCATTTTTCATTGGTTCGCTCAGCGTGATAGGTTTGCCTGTGACAGGCGGGTTGATCAGCAAGTTCTATCTTGTAATGGGTACGATGCAGGCAGGGCACATGGGCCTTCTGGCGGTGTTTCTAGTAAGTTCGATTCTAAATGCAGCGTATTTTTTGCCCATCGTCTACAAGGCATTTTTGTGCAGGCCCGAGGAATCACAGTTTGAGCCCGGGATCAAAGAGGCACCGCTGGCGTGCGTTGTGCCCCTCTGTATTACCTCTATCATGTCTGTGCTGCTGTTCTTTTTTCCCGGTATACTGTTGGATCTCGCAAGCCTGATCACGGGGGTGGGCAACTAATCGATTTTCATGAGCGAACCTGAAACAATCGCAAAGAATGTGGCTGAAGACTATCCGAGCAAGCTCGACTGGGTCTACACGGCTCAGGGGAAGCGTCGCCTCTGGTGGTTTCTAGGCGGAGTATGTGCGCTGACGCTGGCGATCGAACTCGTTTACTGGATATTCAGGCCGACTGCTGAACCGGGTCATGGCAATGAGGCCGCCACATCGTTTCCGGGGGAGTTTGCACTTCTCGGTTTCGTATCCTGCACCATCATGATCGTCGTGGCAAAGCTCCTGGGCTACGTTCTGAAAGTAAGTCCGGATTTTTACGGAAAGGGGGGAGGCAATGGGTGAGTTTGTAGTTCATCCGGGGCTGATCCTCATCGTTGGGGCTTTCCTTGTGCCTTTTCTTAAAGGGAACTTGAAGAGTGTGTATGTCATTGCTCTCCCCGTAGTCGCGTTCATCGCAGTCGCCATGCTCCCAGTTGGAGAATTTTTCCAGATCGAGTTTTTGAAAGGGTTCGGCGATGTGACATTGCTGCGTGCAGACAAGCTCAGTAAAGCGTTTGGATTCATATTTACAATAAATGCAACGGCTGCGTTCCTTTACGCGTTTTATCTGAAGGACAGCCAGCAGCATGTTTCGGCATTGATCTACATTGGTAGTGCCTTGGGATCCGTTTTTGCGGGAGATCTGATCACGCTCTACGTGTTCTGGGAGATCATGGCCGTGGCCTCGACCATGCTGATACTCGCGCGCAGGTCCAGCCAAAGTTACGGTGCCGGTTTGCGCTATGTGCTAGTTCATGTTTTTGGCGGACTGCTGTTCCTTGCAGGTATCGTGATTACGGTGAACACGTCGGGCTCCATTGCATTTGACCATTTTAATCCAGCGGATCAGATGCACGCGGGCACCTGGCTGATACTCATCGGCTTCCTCGTCAATGCGGCGGCACCGCCTTTCTCGGCCTGGCTTTCCGACGCTTATCCAGAGTCGACGGTGACAGGCGGTCTGATCCTCAGCGCTTATACAACGAAGACTGCGGTTTACACGATGATCCGCGGTTTCCCCGGATGGGAAATCCTGATCTGGGTCGGGTGCATCATGACTGTCTACGGCATCATCTACGCGCTGCTCGAAAACGACATGCGGCGGATTCTCGCCTACTCAATCATCAACCAGGTTGGTTTCATGGTTTGCGCTGTGGGCATTGGTACTGAGCTTGCGCTGAATGGCGCGGTAGCCCATGCGTTCTGTCATATTATCTACAAGTCCCTGCTGTGGATGTCGGCTGGCGCGGTGCTCTACCGGGTAGGGAAGAGTAAGTGTACGGATCTTGGTGGGCTTTACAAAACGATGCCATGGAGTCTGGGACTGGGAGTGATCGGTGCCCTTGCAATTTCCGCGGTGCCGCTTACCAGCGGGTTCACAAGTAAAACGATGATCATCTCGGAAGCGCATCATTCGCCCTCGCTCTTTTGGGCGTGGCTGACGCTCGAAGTTGCCTCGGCCGGAGTATTCCTCCACGCGGGGATTAAGTTTCCCTACTTCGTATTCTTTGCGAAGGACAAAGGGATGCGGCCAAAGGAAGCTCCCCGCACGATGATTGTCGCGATGTGCATCCTTGCCCTCCTTTGCATCTTCCTCGGCATCTACCCCCAGCCGCTTTACAACATCCTGCCGTTCCCGGTGGATTTTCATCCGTTCAAATTCGAAAAAGTGGTGACGCAGATGCAACTGCTGATGTTCTCTGCTCTAACATTCTTTCTGTTCCTGCCGCTGCTCAAACGCACCGACACCATCGTTATTGACAGCGACTTCTTCTACCGGAAGGCAGGCAAGTGGTTCCTGCAGTTCTTCGATTGGTCGCTCAACGGAATCAATGCGTTTGCCTACCGCTTGTTCGTGAAAGGGATTACGACGGCGCTGAACGGTCTTTTCAATGATGCTCCTGCGAGGATTGCCGTCTTTGTGATGGTGCCTGTCTGGGCTTCCACCGGTATGAACCAGAATCTGCTGCAGGAAAAGCGTGGTGCCCTTTACAATAAGATCCGTCTAGGGACATTTCCGATTGGTATCACGGCGCTACTTGCTGTGTTGCTGCTGGCCTTGTTATTCCTGTTTTCGTTCCGGGGTACTGCTTGAATGGCCGCGTTTGGCTACGAGCTCAGGACTACGATCGAGCTGATCTGCTGCTCCATTTCCGCCTGTGCTGCGCTGGTATCAGTGTCCCAGAAGATGATTTCAAGCAAGCGCGTGTCAGGGAAGCCTTCGCCGTGAATCGCACGGTTGAATCGTCGCTGGCGCGTCAGTCCTCCGGATTGACTCTCAGTGAATTTGTCATCGGCATAAGTACCGTGGAAAACGGTTAATGGGACACCATCAGACGATCGAAACGAATAGCGGTTGAGTTCAAACGGGCGTGCACCATTTTTTGTCGGAAAGGCAACCCGTTCGGGCGAACCAACCAGTTCGAAGCCTGATCCGGGCAGACAGTCTTCCGGACGATGGTGTGTGGCAAACAGAGCTGCAGGCCGCCCTTCCTGCCAGTGGAAGCTGTAAAGATAGCGAATGCGATTTTTACTTTTGTCGATCCAAGTTCCGGCAAATGTCCCGTCGGCTGCCAGCAGGGCTCGCCACTGGGGCGGTAGTCGCATCGGCCGCAGCCCGTCAATCGATGGAGGAATCGACCACCGCCACGGCTGTGATGCACGCTGATCTCCGGTTGGTCGATTAAACCAGAAACGTGCGCCCGTTTCGCAGCCAAGAATCCACACCGTGGCGAGACAGAATACGATCCCCTTCAGGCGAACCGAGGCGACTTGCATGGGTGCCTCACGGCTTTCTGAATTGCTCGATTTGAGAAAGCGGTTTCGCGACCACCGCTGCTGCCTTGCGATGAGCCATCCGGTGAGCATCCAGCAGATCCCCACAACAATGGCCTGGGCAAAAATGCCTGCGAGATCGTGCCACTGATCGAGCACTTCGGGGCCAGACTGGTGTGCGATGACCGCCAGCGATACAGTGCGGACGACGTTCACAAGAATGGCGACCAAGAATGCAAACGCTACTAATGAGGCGCGTCCTTTGAGCGGCAGTCGGAACCACTCGCCCCAGAACAACGCGACTGCTAGGCACAGGTGGAGTGAACGAATCCCTGTGCAACCTTCTTCGATTCCCAGCACAGCATTGGGCATGGTGATGATGCCTCCGGTCTCACGTACTGCTGCAATGCCACTGAGCTGCAAGACTTCGGTGACGATCATCGCGTTGATGCTTTTCAACGTGGAGATCAAGTGCAGCTCCAGGAAAAACGGCCACGGCACAACGGCCGCTACCATCAGAAACGGGATGCCGTAGTGGCGCATCATCTTTGTCCCACCCATACTGTGCAGCGTGGCCAGCGTCAGGATCAGTCCCGAGATGACGGTGATCCAGGAAAACAAGTGCCAGTCGGGGTTGGCGATTCCTACCATGCGAGTCAATGGCCAGGCAGCCAGGGCCGTAACGAAAAACCAGAACACGGTACGGGGCATCCGGGCGCGGTTGGCTGTCAGGCGCGGTCGCCCTTTGCCCAGACGTGAGGCCAGAACCAGGGCCATCATGACGGGAGCGAACCAGCCGAATCGATACTCAGGGTTGAATCGCCAATCCACCGCAAGATGCATCAACACCACCGTCCAAAGTCCAGCGATAAACAAAAGCGCGCCCCAGTTTTTCAAACGCCACTCCCTGCCAAGCTGCGCTGCTGCTTGGTTGCTGCTTTGTCCCGGATCCAGTGTGGATGCTGTGATCGTTTGTGAGCTCACATGTCAATGTATCATAAATACTCAAATTATGGTAATTTTGAGGAAAAATATGAAGTGAGTGGAACTGACTCTGGTGAAATTCGATGTTTGATCCATAACGTTCTAATAACCATAGAGAAAGGCTGATCCTTCCCCGCCGAGATCAATCGCGTCGGCGCAGGCTGACAGCACAGGATTTGCTACCAATTCCGCCAACCGGGCGCACATTCCCTGAAATAATGACCGTTTCCCCTTCTTCTGTTCAGCCATTTCTCGACCTGTTGGCAGCCTTCGTGCGCACGCCATCGGTGGTGGGCAGTGAAGAGCCATTTTTTCGGGTTTTGCAGCGGGAACTTGAGTTGCACGGGGTGTCTGTCCGGCGCTACCAGGGACTTTTGGAAGCCTTCGGGGACCGGCCTGAATCGCTCATCGTGTCTGCTCACGTCGATCGAAACGGAGTGGTGGCAAGCGGCCCCGGCGAGTTCCAGTATGCTGCTTTCGTAGCTCGCGCTCAGGGCGATCTGGATGGAAATTCAATTTCCGAGCAGATGGCCGGAACCATTGGCGGTCGATTCGCCGGTGCGCGGGTGGAGGCATACGATCCGTGGCATGGTGGATATCTTGGGCAGGGGGAGATCGTATCGTCTTACCGGTGCGAGAAGCGGAACAACGTGATCTTTGAAATTCCCGCGCTGCAGCCGTTGCGACCGGGCACTCCCGTTGCCTATCTCGAGCACCTCGATGTTCGCGAAAACTCCATCGCTGCCCAGTTGGACAATGTGCTAACGGTGACTCTGGCGGTCGACATGTTTCGTCGGGGATTTCAGGGTACCGTGCTCTTCACCGCAGAGGAAGAGGCGGGACGCAGCTGGCGATACATTCTTGCCTGGCTGCGTCGTCATGAGAAGACGACCCAGCGGCTGCTCGTGTTCGACACCAGCCCCTATCAGGATGCCGAGGCTGCCAACGCCCAGGACATTGTGCTGAGAAGAAGAGACGCCAACGCCGTTTTTGCAGAACCCCTGGTCACCGAACTCTCGGACATCTGCGATTACCTCAAAATTGCTCACACTTACAAAGACACCTTTATCGATGAACTTAACGCGACGCGGGTGAGCGAAGGCCTGCCGCCACGGTCGTTAGGACGCACCGAGCTTGGGCGAGTGGTCGCTGCGACCAACGGTGAAGTCAACGGCGCTACCCTCCAGATCCCGACTATCGGCTATCACACCAGCCAGGAAACGGCCTCGCTCAGCGCAGTAAATGCAGCGCTGCGAGTGACATCAGCACTGATTGATCAAGCGGTGTAGCGTGGGTGGCTCTGAGGAATGGTTACGTGGAATAATATTTCCCAAAGAATCATCTTGCTGCTCCCGTTTCAAACGAGTAACAGCGATGGAGCGGTATATAGATCGATTGATCGACGATAACGCTTTCATTAACCATAACGTCAAAAAGAGGAAAGAAAGGCCATGTATCAACGGAGAAACTTCATAGGTCAGGTAGCGAAGCTGAGTCTTGGCCCAGTAAACGGGAGTTCGAATCCAAATGGTTTCCCTTTCGCCTTTCGAAGGTTAACGTGACCGGATGGGGCGGCGTTTCCGGTAAAGGGCCCGTGCTTCATTGATCTTTTCCAGGAACTTGGCGAAGCGAGGTTCGTCTTCCGCGATCTGGGCGGCGCGGGTGCTGATCTGCAGTGCCTCCGGGAAGCGACCCAGCTCGGCGAGTGCTGCGGACCAGGTGTGCAGTGTTACAGGGTTGCCGCCGCCATCCCGCTGGCAAACGGCTTCGGCGAGGGCGAGCGCTTCTTCTCCGTTGCGCAGTGCATCGTTCGGCTGTGTGGCGAGGAGCCATGCAAGTTGATGTGCTGCGAGTGGCCAGTTGGGCTCGATGCGCAGGGCTTCGCGATAGTGGACGATTGCTCCTTCCACATCCTTCTGTTGCAGCAGTGCGTTCCCCAGCTGGAAGTGGGTGGCCAGGTCATCGGGAGCAAGTGCAACGGCTGCCTTGAAGTGTTTGATCGCGGCTTCCGGTTGATTGGTTGCGGTCTCTGCCAGGGCGATGTTGAAAAGGAGACTGGCGTCGTTCGGAGTCGACTTGAGCACCAGGTTCAAGTGAGCGAGTGCTGGTTCGGCGAGGTTTCGCTGGAGCAAATTCTCACCGATGGCCCGGTGACTTGCTGTTGCTTCCGGGGCAAGAGTGAGTAGCTCTGCGTAGGCACTTGCAGCACTTTTGGGATCGCCGGCATCGAGGTGCATCTGGCCGACCATGGCCTGGCCATCGATCTTGAATTTCTTCAGGCCTGCTTCGGAAAGCACGCCCGCAAGTGTCACCTCTGGTTCCTCCAGAGTATCTTTGAGGTATCCGATGGCCAGCTCAGGTTTGCCTGCAGCCGAATAGCTCAGTGCTACCCGCAGCGGGTCGGCTTCATAGGGGATCGATGCCCAACTGCCGGCGAATGGCACCGCCTGGTCCCGCTGAACTTTTACTGGTTGTTCTAACAATGCCACATCGCGTAGCAACGTGTCAGCAGCAGTGCGACCCTGGTAGATGGCGGCCACGCGGCCATGTTGGTCCAGCAGGAATGTGGTGGGCACTGGCAGCGGTTTCTTGAGTGCGACAAAGGTACGGTGCACGATTTCCATTGCTTCCACCAGCTTGGCGGTGGCATTGCCCGCGAGGAACGGGAGCTGGAGTTCGGTGGCCAGTTTTTCGGCAGCTGCGGAGCCGTCTGCATTGCTTGGATCCAGTCCATCCACGGTAAGCGTCAGCACTTGCACCCCTGCCTCGTCGAAGCGGGATGCGGATTCTTTCCACTCCTGCAGCTCTGCCAGGCAGGGGTTACAGGTAGTGGACCACAAGTTGATCGCGAGCGGTTTTCCACGCAGAGAATGCAAGGGTTTGCGGGCACCATCCCATGCATTGTAGTCGGCTCTGGGGAAGGGGACACGACCGATAAGCCAAGTGCGGATTGGCCTAGATGCCAGGGAATCAGACGCGGTGGCAGGATTGGCTGCGGGAAGGGCAAACGCTGGCGGTTCCCAGGACTTCGCAGTGCCAGTGCCCTGCTCAAGTTCAAAAAAGCCGCCGGGAGTGACTCCGGTGAAGGGCTCGGCTGATGCCCCCGGCCAGCGAACGATTACCCGATCGATCGACTCCAGTGATCCGAGGCCAAAGTGCAGCCACCTGCTTGACTGCGCTATGAATCCGTCACCTGCGTGCAGCGTTCTGATGTAATGTTTGCGACTGGTGTCCGGGTAGATTTCAATGCGGGCACCGATAGCGTCGCGATTGATATTTTTTCCCCCCTTGAGGCGCAGCGCAACAAAGTGAGACGTCTCGGGAGCAGGTGCCGATTCATTCATCAGCAGCCGCACCTTCGGCGCTGTTCGGTTGGTGACCCAGAAATCCAGCTTGCCGTCAAAGTTCCAATCGCAAGTAGCAACTGCGCGCGCGTCGTCCATGAGGTCGAGCCCGCTGGAAGCGGATACCGTTGCGAAGCTCTTTCCATCAACATTCAGGAATGCACAGTTTCGCTCGTAGCCACTGAAGGATCGGCCTTCATCGATCATCTGTCCCAGGGCTGACCAGTTCAGCAGGTAGCGCTCCAGTTCGTTCGCTTCTGGTGTTGCGGTTTCAGGTGATTGCGCCACGACCTGGCGCCAGTAGAAACTTCACAAGTCGCCAGTGTCTTCTGTGGTAATGAAGCCATTGGCGACAAAAAGATCCTCCCATCCGTCATTGTTAAAATCTGTGAACCGCGCTCCCCATGCCCATCGTCCGAGAGTGATCCCCGCTTGAGTGCTGACATCGGAAAACGTGCCCTTGCCGTTGTTGGTGAATAGACTGTTGCCCCGCGCATGGCGCCGATAGGCACTGCGGGAGTCGCCGTCGGAAGCTCGGAAATTGCGCTGGTAGGCGATGCGGTTGCCCGCTGATGAGAACATATTGCTCACGTGCAGATCCATGTCTCCGTCGTGATCGAAGTCTGCCCATGTCACTCCCATGCCGGCAGAGATGTCCTCAACCCCGGCTTTCGCGGCGATCTCGCTGAACTTCCCACGGTCATTGCGGTAGAGGCAATTGCGGCCAAAATCGTTAGCCACGTAGAGATCCTGATCGCCGTCGTTGTCGTAGTCTTCCCACACAGCCGCATAACTGTAGCGCCGATTGTGCACGTCCATACCGGACTTAATGGTGACGTCCGAGAAGTTCCATCTTCCTTCATTCTTGAGCAGAATGTTAGGGCCTCCGTTGTTGGCGTCGTGAAAGGGGATGGGTGTTCCAAGAAGGCCTTCCAGCTGGCGTTGTTCGGCGCTGGGGTTGCGACCGCAGATATAGAGGTCGAGGTTCCCATCATTGTCGTAGTCAGCCGCCACGATCGAGTAGTACCAGGCGCTGCCACGGGTTTCGGCTCGCTTGGTGAATTTGCCGCTGCCATCGTTTTCCATCAGCACCCAGTACCAGCCCTGAGTCATTGCCAGATCCTGATCGCCATCGTTGTCTAGATCGACGAACAACGCCGCGCGAGTGAGCTCCATCCAGTCGGTACCCGAGGCCGCCGAGATGTCGCGCAAGGTTCCGTCTGCATTGCGCAGGAACAATTTGTTGGGCAGGCCGCCGTGCTGGCAAACATAGACGTCTTCCAGTCCGTCGCCGTCCACATCTCCCAGCGCCACTCCCTGCAGTCCGTTGACGTCGATGCCGAAGTCGGCCTGCAGCCGCTGTCGCCAGAAGTCAACACCCTCGGTGAATTGGCTGGTGTACGATCGTTCTCTGGCGAAGGCCTGGGGGCCGCGATCGACGAAATGCAGGCCGCCGCTCGAACTGGGAATCACCTCCTCGTAGCTGTCCACTGTCAAGGTGACAAGGCGCGGTTGACGTTCGGCCGTCCATTCAAACTTGAGCGTGGCAGTCTGCTCAAGCGTCCCCCGGCCTTGCTTGCCGCTGGCGTGATACTGAGCCGTGGTCGCGACGCGATCGGTCGCGGGTTCTACACGGTAGGTTTTGAACTTCACGTGACGTTCCGTGGTTGACCGAAGCGGGGCGATCAAACCATCCAGATGATTGGCAAGTGCTTCCCTTCCGACAACGAGTTCTGTGGCATCGGTGTCGGATGGTTCCCATCGGTTTATCTGAGTGAGACTGTCTTCAAAAACCGTCTGCAACGGCTGATAGCGGAGCGGCGTGCTACCGACGGTCTCAAGCGAAATCAACTCCAGCGCATTTCCGTCGATGATACCATCCTCGATCCAGGACGCGATTTCTTCCAGCTTGTCGTTCACCGCGAGCGAGAATATTTCCGTGTTCCACTCACGGCTGATCTGATCCATTTTCGCCATGACGGGTGCCATTTGACCCTGGAAGTCTTTCTGTGACACTCCCGGCACGGAGGGCAGCAACTGGTCGCGCTCAGTGATGGTCGATTCGACTGGTGGCGGCGGAGTCCCACTGGGTGCGGGGGCGGAGATAACAGGGGTGGCCAGTTCCTTGTCTGTTTCTACAGCGATTTCGCTCTTCCAGCAGCTGCTCATTAGGCAAATGCCCACGATTGCGACCGCCACACGTAGGCTGAAGCGCAGGAGCATTTCTTCCGTATTTGGGAGCGGGACCTTCACTGGTTGGAGCGACCTTACGCCACTTTTGCACCCGGTGGAAGCCGAGAATTGCCGGGCGAAGCCTTTAAGAATCGGTTCGCGCAGGTAGAGGAAGGGATGGTTCTGTGAGTCGTGTCCTGAGAATCGAGTTGCTTCTGTAAGCCGTCTCACCATGATTCTGTGAATAAGATTGGTAAGGCTCACTCTGCACTGCTGGCAGGTATGTGGATTCGTTGCTGACGATCCAGAAGTTGGGGGAATATTGAGAGGAACCCGCCTTAGTCGCTTATGCCTCCGAAAGTGAATCAGCCTGCCTGGGACATTAGCGCTACGTAAACGTCAAGATATATAGTAACCTGCCTAAAACCGAGATCACTGGAATAGCGACGACCCAGACAAGCTGAACGCCTCGTTCCTCTCGCAAAAATTTTTCCATAATTTCGAATGGTCTCGTGGATTCAAATAGTGGGCTTGCATCTTGAGAGTAGGTTTTTGGCACGTTCACGAATTCAGCGAACACCGAAAAAACGACGAAATAGTTGAAAGCTGCCAACAGCAAGAGGAGAGGACTACCGTCCAACAGTATGCTGCTGCCGAGGAAGACTGCGGCGCACAATGCCACGCCGAATTTGATCTGGCGTCCCCGCTTCCGCCCCGCCGTGCCACGATTTCTTTCCCTTGTGATCGCGGTCTGCATCAAGGCTTCGAAACGGTGATTCTCTTTTCGCATTTCAGCCTCGCCTTCGTTTCACGCGGAACCGATGAAAAATCTTCCTTAGTCGAATCGGAGGCCGATGCCTTTTGCCATTATTACGGCGAGGAGTGGAATGGTGAAAAGCAAAAGGAGCTCCAACCTGACAGTCATCATAATTTTCCTGGGTACATCCACCATTTCCTCAGTGCCTCCCTTACTTCCTTTGGAGAAAAACACCGTCGGGTAAATCGAGATCAGGCCGACGACGATGAAGGTCGTAATTTTCAGATGAAAGATCCAGTTTTTGGTATAGAAGCTGGCATCCTTTCCGACTGCAACCCATTGCAGAATGCCCGTAATGAGCACAACGATCGCGGCGATTCCATAGACGAGATCGAGACGACTGATCCGCCTCAATTGCAGTCTACTCATCTTTCTGGACAACATGAGATGCTCTGAGGTGATCGCTGCAATCACAACAAAGATCGAAACAAAGTGGAGGTAGCGGATCGCAATTTCGGCTGGGTGCATGGGAATTGGATGCTTGTTAGTAGTTTAAAGATCCCTGTAGTAATTGGCGATGCGGTGGGCGTGTTCGTCGTAAGCGCTTTCGAACAGAGCTGTTGCTTTTTCTGTGCCGATGACTGCACCGGCGGTGAGTACCTTTGGTGGTTGGCCGGCGCGGGTGAGGCGGTCGGCGACTTCTGCCTTGAGGCAGTTAATCACGAGGCAGCCGCCCACGGTTGAGCCCGGCGCTACTTTGGTCTCAAGGTTGTTGATGGTGACCATGGCATCGCCGAGCGGTGCACCGGTATCAAGAATGATGTCGGCAAAGTCTGTCAGCTTCCTGCCATCCCCTCGTTTGGAAGTGCTCGGTCGGGAATGTTGTTCGCTCACCAGGGCGACAACTTTAACACCGCGCCGTTGAAATTCTTCGGCCATCTCGATGGGGACAATGTTGCAGCCACTGGAGGAGATGACGAGCGCGGTGTCGGTTGGCTTGAGGGCGAAGTTGCGCAGGATCCGTTTCGCCAGGCCTGATACGTTTTCGATGAACATTGCCTGACGCTGTCCGTTGGCGCCTACCACAAGATTGTGAAATGTGAGGGAAAGCTCCACGATAGGGTTAAAGCCGGGGAAGGATCCGTAACGCGGCCACATTTCCTCCACCATGATGCGGCTGTGCCCGGAGCCAAAGACATGCACCATGCCGCCAGCAAGAATGCTCTGAGCGAAAAGATCTGCCGCTGCATTGATCGTTGCCGATTGCTCAGCGACTCGTGCATGAATCGCAAAGCAGTGCTGAAGGTACTGGGCAGAAGGGGAGAGTTGTTCAGTCATTGGGAACGGTAGAGTAGAATTTGGACATTTGGTAGGTCTGTCCTGTTGTGCAGAGGAAGGGGGACAGGTTGGCTCAGTGTGAGCGTGTCAATGTGTCATTTTGACTCATATTGGCTATGACAATATGGCACCAACACTGGTTGCTACCACTTTTCATTGTCTGTTGGGAAGATGTATATGACTCGCTATAAGATGATTACATTGATGTCCGATGGTGCTGGCACGGTGTGTGCTCAGAGTAGAGAGAGCCCGACGTGCTGCAGTGGACACAAGCAGGACAATCAAGAAGGCGGGAATCTAACAAGCAATTTTTCACCAGAAAGGAAACCAACATCATGAGCAAAATTCTTGGAATTGACCTCGGAACCACCAACTCTTGCGTAGCAGTGATGGAGGGTGGGGAGCCGACGGTTCTTGAAAACTCCGAAGGGGCACGTACTACGCCGTCCGTAGTGGCATTCTCGAAGACTGGCGAACGCCTGGTCGGACAGGCTGCCAAGCGACAGGCGATCACCAATGCGTCCAACACCATTTTTTCCGCCAAGCGCCTGATGGGCCGCAAGTTCGACGAGCTGTCGGAGGAGGAGAAGAAGATGCCTTACAAAATCGTCAAGGCATCCAATGGCGATGCCCACATCGAAGTTCAGGTGAGCGGTGAGGCCAAAGTGTTCAGCCCCCAGGAAATTTCTGCCATGATTCTCGGTAAGCTGAAGGCTGATGCTGAAAACAAGCTGGGTGAAAAGATCACGGAAGCCGTCATTACCGTGCCGGCATACTTTAACGACAGTCAGCGAAGCGCCACCAAGGCGGCGGGTGAAATTGCTGGTCTAACCGTGCGTCGAATTATCAACGAGCCGACCGCTGCTTCTTTGGCATACGGTCTTGACAAAAAGAGTGACGAGAAAATTGCGGTTTACGACCTCGGTGGCGGCACTTTTGACATCTCGGTTCTTGAGATTGGCGATGGTGTGTTCGAGGTCATGGCTTCTGACGGCGATACGCTGCTCGGTGGTGACGACTGGGATAACAAGATCATCGATTGGATCGTTGGCGAGTTTAAGTCCGATACGGGCATCGATCTCAGTATCCAGCCAGACGCCCTTCAGCGGATCAAGGAAGAGGCTGAGAAAGCGAAGATTGCGCTCTCTTCCTCACAGAGTTACGAGATGAATCTGCCGTTTATCACCATGGATCAGACGGGGCCGAAGCACATACAGAAGACGCTTACACGGTCGCAGCTTGAGCAAATGTGTGACGCTCTGTTTGAGCGCACTAAAAAGCCGGTTCTCGACTGTATGAAGGAAGCCGGCGTGAGTGCCAGCGATATCGACGAACTGGTTCTGGTGGGTGGTATGACCCGCATGCCGAAGGTCGTTGAGACCGCAAAATCTCTCGCAGGCAAGGAGCCGCACAAGGGCGTGAATCCTGACGAAGTGGTTGCCATCGGTGCTGCGATTCAAGGCGGCGTGCTTCAGGGTGACGTGAAGGACGTGCTATTGCTCGACGTTACGCCACTGACGCTGGCCATCGAAACGGCTGGCGGCGTGGCAACTCCAATGATCGAGCGCAATACCACGATCCCGGCCAAAAAGTCTCAGATCTTCTCGACCTACGCCGATAGCCAGACGGCGGTCGATATCCGTATCTCGCAGGGTGAGCGGAAGATGTTCAATGACAACAAGCTGCTCGGGAATTTCCGTCTGGATGGGATCGATGCGGCACCGCGTGGCACTCCTCAAATTGAAGTGACCTTTGACATTGATGCAAACGGCATCCTCCACGTCTCGGCCAAGGACAAAGGCACGAACAAAGAGCAGAGTATCTCCATCGAGGGCTCAAGTGGACTGTCAGATGCCGAGATCGAACGCGCCAAGAAAGACGCCGAGGTGCACGCTGCGGAAGATGAGAAGCGCAAGGAGGGCGTTGAGACCCGCAACCACGCTGACAGCACCGTCTACCAGATGGAGAAGCAGCTCGCCGAAATGGGCGATAAAGTTACTGACGAGCAGAAGAAGCCTATCACCGATCAAATTGACAAAGTGAAGGAAGCTCTGAAGGGAGACGATCTCGATGCTATTAAGTCTGCGCTTGGTGAACTTGAGCAGATGTTCGCTCAGGCCGCCCAGGCGGCACAAGCGGCAGGCATTAATCCTGAGGACTTCGCCGGAGCAGCTGGCGGGGCAGGGAATGACGCCCAGAGTGAAGGCTCAGACGGTGACGAAGGGCCGAAGCAGGCAAAGGGCAAAGTCGTCGACGCTGAGGTCATCAATGACTAATCATTAAATTAAGAATCAAAGTGCCAGAGCCGGTGGTGATAACCCCCGTCGGCTCTGGCTTACAACAACCAACCAGTAATCCATAACCTAGTAAGTAAAAGTATGGCAACCAGCATTAAACCACTTGGCCAGCGTGTGCTCGTAAAGCGCCTCGAGGCTGAAGAAGTAGCAGCAGGCGGTATCATCATCCCTGATACTGCAAAAGAAAAACCACAGGAAGCGGAGATCATCACGCTCGGCACTGGCGGCAAAGACGATGACGGTAAAGTCATCGAGTTTCAGGTGAAAGTCGGAGACAAAGTTCTCATCTCGAAGTACGGCGGCACCGACGTCAAAGTGGACGGGAAGGAACTCCTCATCATCAACGAAAGTGATATCCTTGGTGTGATCGAAGCCTAAGGAGCATTCTCACTACCAATACTCACAAAACCATTCGAACAACTTACGAATTGATTAACTGAATTATGGCAAAACAACTTATTTTTGACGAAAAGGCGCGCCAGGGACTTCTTCGCGGTGTTCAGCAGCTCGCCAAGGCGGTGAAGAGCACTCTCGGCCCCTCCGGACGCAATGTCATCCTCGACAAGAAATTCGGCAGTCCAACGATCACCAAGGACGGTGTAACCGTCGCCAAGGAAATCGAACTGGCCG
>JAGROY010000064.1 GCA_020439995.1 Verrucomicrobiia bacterium | reverse complement strand
ATCGCTACTTGCGTAAACCCTGGCCCCCATTGTCACCACCGATTACTTTCCGCAGTCCAGATGCCAGTGTCGTCGTCTTCACCCACGCGCCAATGGTGACTTCTGGATTCTCGACTGGGCCGATATCGATGGGAGCGACAAGTCTGTTTGTCCCGCTGAAATCGAATGCGCCGCCATTGTAGCCTCCCTCTGCGTTGTAGGTCGGATCGGCATCCACACTGATCAGCGCAGCCGCCTCGCCACTGGAATCTTCAAACGGATCTTCTGGATTATCGAAAGTGTAGTAGCCAATGAGCTTGTCGGCCGGCACTTTAATCTGTGGGAGCAGGCCGGCAGATCCATTGTCCCGGATCTCCGCGAGCTCGTCCGCGCTGAGAACGCGGTCGAAGGCAAAGACATTGTCTATTCCACCGATCCAGCCTTCACCGTTGTCAAATGCGTGCACGCTACCCAGCGAGAGCACTGACAGGCCTGAGCCGAATGATCCTGCACCCGCAATTGTGGTTAAGGGTTCGCCAGTAGAGGCAGCGTCCAGATCGACGAAGAGGTTCACGGTGCCGACGCCCTGATCGTAAGTGGCGGCAACAAAGGTCCAGTCTTCAGTGCTGGCAGGAGCTGGCCCGCCGGGGAGCGGTTCTCCATTACCGACAAATGTGGAGTAACGGAAATCTCCGTTGCGATTATCGAGACCAAGTGTCCGGTCCCAGCCTCCGTCGTCCGTCCCAATGATCTTCCGCAGCCCGGAATCCAGGGTCGCGGTTTTGACCCAAGCACCAATAGTAGCCTCAGGTAATACACCGGGATTGATATTCACTGGTGCGACCAGGCGCTGTGTTCCATCAAAGGAATAGCCGCCGCCCTCGAATCCACCCACCGAGTCATACGCTGGGTCTGCGCCCACGCTGCGGAGGTGGCGTCCGCTTCCACTTGCATCGATGCCAGGATCTGCCGGATTATCGAACGGATAGAACGCGATCAGACCGTCGAGGCCTCGCGACACGACTGCGGAAATGTCGATATCTTTCACTGGGTCACTGGGGTCATCGCTACTCAATAAGATGGCTGCTTTGAACTCACCTTTGCGGGTGCCTGGATCGAACGTAACCATGATATTTCCAGAACCTCCTGCTGCCACTGGCCCGGGCACACTGTCGATCGTGAAGTGCGATGCATCTGGTCCGGCCACGACAGCAGTGAACGTAAGTGTATCTGTGCTGCCCGTATTCCGGATCGGCACATCGCGGCTGACTGGGGCACCAATCTGTCCAAGGTGCCCGAACGGAGAACGAAGTGGCCCGGCAATGTTTGGCTCATCCCTGGCCAGCAGTGCATCGGCACCTTCATCTCGGAGCACGATGATCTGGCTGTAGGACAGCAAGCCTTCGTAAACAAAGACGTTGTCCATTGCCCCCGTCCAGCCTTCGCCCGCACCGCCTGGGCCCACGCTTCCCATTGAAATCGTGTCGGCACCAGCGCCGAACACGGTATTGCCGGTGACTGCTACCACTGCGTCATCGGTAGTCGAGGCATCTGTATCCACGAACACGGTAACCGTCGCAGCATCGTGGTCGTAGGCGGCGGCAATAAACGTCCAGGCATCGGTGCTATCGGGCCCGGGAGTACCAGGCAGTGGGCCATTCCCGAGAAACGAGGTGTAACGGAAGTCGCCGTTGCGGGTATCCAGTCCCAATGTGCGATCCCACCCGCCATTGTCTGTACCGAGAAATTTGCGTTCGCCAGGTGTGAGCGATGATGTTTTTACCCACGCACCCATAGTTATCTGCGGGGCGTCGTCTGGAATGGCATTGAACGGAATGATCCAACGCTGGGAGCCATCGAATGTGTAACCTCCTCCACTGATGCCACCCGCATTGTCAAACGCAGGATCAGCTCCGGCGCTGACGAGATTACGACCATTGCCGCTCTTGTCTGTCGCCGGGTCTCCGTCATCGAAGGGATAAAATGCCGCGAGCCGCTCCGATGGCAGGCTGACTGGAAACTGCTGGTAAAAAGCAAGGCTGCCACCATTTCGCAGTTCGGTAAGTTGCTCAGCGGTCAATGCTTCATCAAAGAAGAACACATTGTCGATCAATCCCAGCCATCCTTCTCCGCTATTGGTCGGACCAACGCTACCAACGGAAACGCCAACGCTCGCACCGGCGAACTCAAACGCCGTCTCCCGAGTCACCGATTCCAAATCGTCGCCTGTGCTCGAGCTGTCCAAATCGAGATACACGGCCATTTCCGCAGCGTCGTCGTCATAGACAGCAGCAATGAAGGTCCAGGCGTCGGTACTCTCCGGGGCAGGCAAACCAGAAACAACACCAGTGCCATGAAAGCCGGAGTAGCCGAAAGTAGCGCCATCAGGCTCTAGCCGATTATCCAGCCCGATTGTCCGGTCCCAGCCACCGTTGTCAGTGCCCAGCACTTTGCGCAAGGCAACATCAAGTGACGATGTCTTAACCCAGGCACCCATTGTAAGTTTGGGCAACTGATCGACGTTTGCGTCAATTGGCGCAACGAGGCGCTGGGAGCCATTGAATTGAAAGGCCGAACCTTCCAGACCATCGGATACCAGAGTAGGATCCGAACCAACACTCTCCAGCGTATTGCCAGAGCCGGATTCATCAGCGAGCGGACTGCCCACTGAGTCGAATGAATAGAAGCCGATCAATTCGGCGTGAATCGTGGCAGGGGCAAGCAGGAGCAATCCACTCGCATAGAATGCCGCCACGAACAGTGGGTGTTTTTTCATGATTGGCTAAGCAGGGATATTAATTAATCGGGAGTTCAGAGAGCGCTGAAAAATGGTCAGAGCATCGTCGGCAGATTCAAATCATGGATCATGGCCAGGTTGATGTAAGTGGAAAAACGGCGATGCGCTCTACTTTTGGCGGCGCGCCTTCGCCTTTGTACGCAAAGCCAAATTGCCATGGCCCGGGCTTCGGGAAAACAAGATCAGAGATCACCGATTCTCCGTCATTTGCAAAGATCTCAATGCTGGCCACATCAATCAGCAACCGCACTGACACTTTACCATCGACAGCGCGCAGCGGACTGACATGGACATCAGGGAAGTCCCGGTGGAAACTGGTTTCGCCGAACTTTGTACGGTCAAATGACAGAGTTCTGCTCTCAGTATCAACAAGTATGGGTGCAACACCGCTGTCCGGCTTGATGATCATGAGTTCGAAAGGAGCGCCCGCAGGCACGGTCAATTCCACATCGAGCAGTTCCGCCTCCACCTTGTTGAGCAGAATCACTGCATCGGCCAGCGAGATGTCCTCCGCGACGTGGCCTGCGGCGCGAACCTTTTCCAGTTCCCTCGATGGCTTCTGCAGCAAACGATAGGCATCGCCGACTTTTCTGAGGGAAAGGGTGCGTGCCACGGTCATGCCACTGCGCCAGGGACTGGTCGGAATATCCTGGGCGTATTGCCAATTGCTCATCCATCCCAGCCAGACACGACGCCCATCTTCCTTCGGCACATCCGACCAGGACACGGCAGCGTAGAAGTCGCTTCCGTAGTCTGCCCAGTTCGCAGGATTGGTGGCGGGACTCGCTGGCTTATCTGAGAAGACGATCTGATCAATGTTGATGTGACCCCAGCCTTCCGTCCATCGATCGACAATCTCGATGTGAGCCTTCTGTCCTTTCAGTTCTTTCACATCCCAGCTCTTCCAGTCGAGGCGCTCTGCATCATTGCCTTCCGCGGTGCGTACGACCCGATCATCGACGATGAGGTTGATACAGGTATTGGTGTCATGTGCGCCGCCCCCGACGAGGAAACTGATCGCATTGCGGGTAATCTCAAAGCCGGGAGAGGTCAGCTTGCCCTTTGTCGCGTCGCCGCCATGGAATGAATTTGCGAAGCCCTTGCCGAGGAATCCATCCACTACCTGCTGACCGTTCACCGCACCCGTGGCCGGAGCAGAGCCAAATGCGTCTCCTTCGAGCTTCCAATCACCGAAACCGCTCTCAAAATCAGCGAAGACGGTACCCTCAGGAACGAACGCCGGTTGCTGCTTCGGCTGAGACGGCTCGTGTAGGGTGAACGTCTGGCCATCGAAATCACCCACCAGATACTGACAGCCGGAACCACCTGCCGGAGCGCCTCCGCCAACATTCACGACCAGCACCCACTTCTGTTCCTCCGATCCTTCCACTGGCAGCGGGAACAAATCTGGGCATTCCCAGATGCCGATGGTTGACCCCGCCGGACCGAAGTCGCTCAGCATCGTCCAGCTTTTCAAGTCCGGCGAACCATAGAATCGCACTTTGCGCTCAGTCGGTAAGGATACCGCCATCACCCATTTCCCAGTCGCCTCATGCCACTGCACCTTTGGATCCCGAAAGTCCGGCTGATTGATATCGATGACAGGATTGCCGTTATACTTCTTCCACGTTCGACCACGGTCGTTGCTGTAGGCGATGTGCTGGTTCTGCAAGGGCTTCTCTGTGTAGTGGCCGGTGTAAATGGCGACCATCGGCGGTCGCCCCTCTTTGCCGAAGCCACTGGTATTATTCCAGTCAATGACCGCGCTGCCGGAAAAAATCATGACACCGTTCTCTTCTGCAAGGGCCAGCGGCAGGTGTTCCCAGTGCACCAGATCTTTACTTACGGAGTGCGCCCAGCTCATGTGCCCCCACTTTTCTCCGAACGGATTGTATTGGTAAAAAAGGTGCCACTCTCCGTCGAAGTAGACCATGCCGTTTGGATCGTTCATCCAGTTCTTCGCAGGTGTGAAGTGGAACTGTGGACGGTAGAGTTCCTTGTAAGTCGGAGCGTCTTGTGCCGTGGCCACAGTGAATCCCAATGCCAGAGTCAGCACTGCGGGAGAAAGAATAGATCGACAGGTAGATTTCATGACGTTCGCCAGTCAGGGCGCGATTGAATTAAAGTAGCTGCGGATCGAGGACAGATTTGCTCATGCCTCGCCGATTCCCAGTTTCCGCTGCATTTCCTCAAGGGAAACACCTTTCGTCTCAGGCACCATCATTTTCACCCATACAAGCTGCAGCACCATCATCAGGCAGAAAAACAGGAATACGTAACCAGCCGGAAAAGCTGAAACCACCTTTGGAAACACGAGCGTCAGCGTCGCAGCAAAAAACCAGTGCGTAAAACTGCCGAGCGACTGACCAACCGCACGGGAACGATTCGGAAAAATCTCTGAGATGAACACCCAGATCACCGCACCCTGACCAACAGCATGGGCCGCGATGAATCCGAAAATGCATGCGGGAACAATCGAAAAACTTTCCGAGAAAAATGCCCAAGCGCAGAGCCCGAGGGAGATGATGTATCCAAACGAGCCGATGTAGAGCAAGGTGCGCCGACCGAGCCGGTCGATCAGCCACAATCCAACAAAGGTGAAAACGAGATTAGTCACACCGATCCCCACGGACTGCAGCAGTGCGGCTTTTTCTCCAAGTCCAGTGAGTTCGAAAATCCGCGGGGCAAAGTACAGGATGGCATTGATTCCTGAGAGCTGATTGAAGAAAGCGATCAGAATGGCCAGGGTGATGGGAACCTTGAGGCTCTTGCTCCAGAAGCTGGACGCGGTTGTCGATACTTCCGAAGCTGCGGTAATTTCGGAGGCCAGCTTTTCCACCTCAACCGGAGTGGAAGTGTCATTGATCATTGCCAGCACACTCAGCGCATGCTCGCGGTCACCCCGCCTTACCAAAAGCCAGCGGGGACTTTCGGGAATCATGAAGCACATGACTGTATAAACCAGTGCTGGAACGGCCTCGATACCGAGCATCCAGCGCCAGGGGTTTTCTCCAATGCCTCCAAGCAGGTAGTTCGAAAGCAGTGCAATCAGGATACCAAAGACGATATTGAACTGGAACATCCCGGCCAGCCGCCCGCGCTTTTCCGGCGGCGCGATCTCAGAAATATAAAGCGGTGCCGCCACCGTCGAAATCCCGACACCAAGCCCTCCGATGAACCGGGCTACCATCAGCGAATACACGTCCGTGGCCAGCCCGGACCAAACCGCTGAAACGAAGTAGAGAATGCCAATCCAGAGGAGCGTCTTCTTTCTGCCAAATTGATCGGTGGGCCAGCTCCCAACCAATGATCCCAAAACGGTGCCCCACAGCGCCATGCTGATCGCGAGTCCGTGAACAAAATCACTCAGCCCCCAGAGTTCCTGGATTTTTTGTTCAGCACCGGAAATGACAACAGTGTCGAATCCAAATAAAAAGCCGGCCAGAGCGGAGGTCAGCGACCAGAAAAAGAGACGGTTCATACAAGGGGGTATTTGTCGAGTTTTCCGATATTGTCTCAATTCAACAAACCTGTCACCCACCAATCTGGCAGCTTTACTTTTTCCCGTTTTGGCAACTTTTGCTACTTCGTCGTTTCAGAGCGTGCTGAACGGACTGGAGAAGAGGGCATGAAAACGAAGAGCCCGGGCATTGGAATGCCCGGGCTTTAGCGCTGGCCACTCAGGCCATTAGATTAAAGATGATTTACTAAAGCTCCCGCACGCGGAAATACATCACCGGCGCGCCATCGATCGTTCCGGAAGAGACCGTCGACTGAGTGCTGGCACCTTCAGACGCGATACCATCGTCAAGTTCCTGCCAATCCTCTGCTGTTCCAAGCGTGGGTGAAGCATCGATCGCATAGTCAACGCCGGGGCGGGAATTCCACTTGAGGACAACGTTTCCTCCTGCGTCGAAGGCGATTTCAGTGATATTGAACGTATCCACACCAGCGCTGCGATAGACTCGTAAACCGCCATTGGCCGTATCGTTGAGCAGTACTCGGGTACCATCTCCCAGAATGGAAAACAGCTCGATGTTTGCGCCGCCAGTGCCAGCGTTTCCGCCAGCCCCGTTCCACCAAATGACTCTGATCGGGTAGACCCCCGCTTCTTTCACCTCAAACCCAAAGATGCTGTCCGCAGCACCGCGCGAATTGGGGAACTCATCCAGAAGCACTCGCTGATCAGGTTGGTCTACAGGCCCTCCTTCCATGCGAAATCCATCATCGCTGTTTACGCCAAAGGTGTAGAGACCAGCTGCAGGAAACTCAACGTAGCAGATGATCTCCGCGCTGGCTCCGTCGCCAATGTCATTGACTCCCGGCACGCCCGGCATTTGATCGTCAGGCTCAAAGTTTCCGGCGATGTCTCCTTCGAGGACATTCAAGTTGATGACGGTGGGAATCTCGAACTCGTAGGCAGAACCGTTCTTAATCCCCTCCGAAAGCGCTGGGCCGAAAAGCTCAGGATTGGCGTAGTTGTCCTCGCCCAGCTCGCCAGACAACCATTGTTCTGCCTCGTCTAAGAACGGAGCGACATGGGGAATTTCACTGAGAAAGACTCTCCAGATAAAGCCCTGCTTTGTCGTATTCACCTGAGCGACCTTCATCTCAGGCGTGAGTATCCCGTAACTGGGGGCAACTATTTCGCCGGTTTCGATTTTGACATTACCAGCGGTATCCCGCAGCTCCAGCCGATATGTATGCACCGAGCCTGTCTCAAAAGGTGTGGCCAAGGTGTGCGTAAAATCTATCGCTCCCAGTTTCTTTTCACTGGCCACTAACTCGACGGGCACACCGTCGATAAACAATCTGGTGGTGGCAGGGTCGACGATACATTGCTCAAAGTCATTGCCTCGGAACGATATCGTTGCGAGATTGAATTCAGTGGGGGTGCTGAAAGCGGAAACGAAACACGGGATCTCACCAGTATCGCCACTGACATTTAGCGTGACCAGAGCGGTTTGTTCTGGAGACTTACCGAAGACCAACGCATGCGCACCAAGACCACCCCACCCTTTTTGCCCGGGCGTGGCCTCGTCACCGTCGTTGATCGCCATACCCAGCCCGAACATCGTCCCGCGTTTCAGAGAATCCAGTCCAAGAGATTCCTTTGGCAACTGAATCTCGTAGGTGGTACGCTTTGTTTCAATATCCCGGGTAACAAACGCCGAAGTTCCACCTGGCCCAGCTTCCTCTAACATGACCTGATCACCTAGTGCGTCCTCAACCCCGCCCAGTGCATAGTTGTAGAGAGCAATCTGCGTGTCCTGCTTGTCATTGGCGATCATGAGCTGAACGGAATCTCCGTTCCAGGCACTGTTTGCTGAGTTTTCGTGGTAATCATCAGTAACGACGAACGCAAAGTAAACATTATCCTCATCGTAAGCGATCCGAACCGCTGAGGTCTGATCGTCTGGCCCATCCCAAGTACCACCATTGTATGGCTCAAAAAGTGACAAGTCAGCACCGCTGCGGCTACCGTCTCCTTTTGGAATGGCGAATCGTGGATCGGAGAGAACACCGATCCTTTCCCAGTCAGAGAGGTCGCCATCCAAAACAATAGCACCTGGCGTCGGTCCCGCAGAATAGTATTCCTTTCCTGGCTCGATATCATTGGCCGTAGCCAAAGTGACCAAAGCCGTTTCCGATGGACTCTTACCGAATACAAGCGCATGGGCGCCGAGCCCGCCCCAGCCCTTCTGGCCAGGAGTAGCTTCGTCTCCATCGTTGATCGCCATCCCCAGCCCAAACTGCACTCCGCCTGTCAGCTCATCGAGTTCCAGTGATGCTTTTGGCAGGCAAATTTCATAAGTGGTTCGCTTGGTTTCCGTATTCCGTGTAACCACCGCTGAGGTGCCGCCCGGGCCCGCTTCCTCCAGCATTACCTGATCACCTAATGCGTCTTCAACTCCGCCTAGTGCATAATTGTAAAGCGCCACCTGTGCGTCACGGGCCGCATTTGCGATCATGAGTTGTACCGAATCACCGTTCCAAGCGCTGTTGGCCGAGTTCTCATGGTATTCGTCGGTGACTACAAACCCGAAGTAAATATTGTCGTCGTCATAGACAACCCGGACGGTGGACGTCTGATCGTCGGGTCCAGTCCAGTCGCCACCATTGTAGATTTCAAAGTTGACGAGCTCACCATCAACGCCAGGGTCAGAACCAGAACCTTTTGGCACAGAGAATCTCGGATCTGCCAGCAACTGGGCATGCCCCCACTCACTAAGGTCACCATCAAGGACTATCGGATTTACAGTCTTAACTGCCGTGTAGAATTCCTTTCCTGGTTCAATATCGTTGATAGGTTCCAGCTCAATAGTTGGTGCTGGATCAGCCAAGGTAACCAGAGCCGTTTCCGATGGACTCTTACCAAAGACGAGCGCATGGGCGCCGAGTCCACCCCACCCTCTCTGGCCAGGGGTAGCTTCGTCTCCATCGTTGATGGCCATCCCCAGTCCAAACTGCACTCCACCTTTCAGCTCATCGAGTTCCAGCGATGCTTTTGGCAGGCAAATTTCATAAGTGGTTCGCTTGGTTTCCGTATTCCGTGTGACCACCGCTGAAGTGCCGCCCGGGCCCGCTTCCTCCAGCATCACCTGATCACCTAATGCGTCTTCAACTCCACCTAGAGCATAATTGTAAAGCGCCACCTGTGCGTCACGGGCCGCATTTGCGATCATGAGTTGTACCGAATCACCGTTCCAAGCGCTGTTGGCCGAATTCTCATGGTATTCATCTGTGACCACGAATCCGAAATATACATTGTCATCGTCGTAAACCACACGGACATTTGAAGTGTGATCATCGGGGCCGTTCCAGTCGCCACCATTATAAATCTCAAAGTTCACAAGTTCGCCCTCAACATTGGGATCAGAACCAGAACCTTTAGGCACGTAAAATCGTGGATCTGCCAGCAGGTTGGCACCTGTCCACTCCGAAAGATCACCATCCAGAACGATAGGATTTACAGCCCGTTTCGCCGTGTAGGTTTCCTTCCCTGGTTCGATGTCATTCTCGTTCTGAGCACGCGCACCGTTTAAAAAGTACAGAGAGGCCAACGTAAGTAATAGAAGTCGTTTATCGATCATGGCAGCAACAGTTAGAGGTGGCCTAACCCAATAGTTGGGATGTCAGGGGCCCGTTTGGATGGACAAATCAATGGGCAATGCAGCACCTTAGATTCAAACGGGCACGATGCTGACCAAAATTGCCAAAATTGTCAACGTAAACGGACTAAATTACCTATTCCGATTGTAAACCGTTCTCACTCATAGCCCGCTGAGCTTCCACATTTTTGGGATCCAGCTTCAGGGCTGATCGAAATGATTCTGCGGCTGCAGATTTTTCACCAAGCGCCAGCTGGGACTGTCCCAGTTGGACAAAGGTTCTGGGGTTCCTGCTGCCCAGGGCGATGGCATTGCTCAGTGACACCACCGCTTCGCTATGTTTGCCTTGCTGTGCCTGCACCATTCCCAGTCCGTAGTGGGCATAGGCTATCTTGGGATTGAGCTCGGCCGCCTTTGCGAGGTGCTCGGCTGCTTCGTCAAATTGCTGCATGGATGCCAGCAGGGAGCCGATGTTAAGGTGTGCCTCAGCGTAACCTGGATTGCGCGAGATGACCTGCCGCAACCGCTTGAGTGCGCTTTCTTTGTCACCGCTGGCCTGGTCGATCATCGACAAATTTACCAGCGCGGTGGCATGGTTAGGGTCGATACTGAGTGCTTTTTCAAACAATGGCCGGGCGTCATCGAAGCGCTTCTGCATCAGGTAAAGCGCGCCCAGTCCTGTGAGGGCCTGACCATACTGGGGATCGAGTCGAATTGCTTCGGTGTAAAGTTCCATCGCCTCCTTGACCAATCCCTGCTGTGCCGCAGCCTTGGCCTGGTTGTAGAATTCCTGAGGAGTCAGATCGCCCTTCTCTGGTTTTGCGATCGCGTAGAGTCGAGTCGATTCCTCCGGAAATCCATTGGTGGCGAACAGCGTCGCGTGGTCGCTGAGATACACTTCGCGATCGATCTGCCGGGGATCGACAAACCATTTACCGGCACGTGGGCTCGCACGCCTGAGCTGCTCGTCGGGTGTCCCGTTCAATAAAGCAACATCTGCTGACAATTGCTCCCAGCTGACTGCCGCCAGGTACACCGCAGCGACGTTGCCTTTCGCATCGATCAGGAAGCTTGAGGGAATGGAGAGCGGCATCCGGCGTGCCGACAGATACTCAATCAGGATCTCGATCATCGCCAGGTTCTCTTGCTGGGCGAAGCCAAAAGGTAGATGGTAACCGGCCTGCTCCAGCGTCTCTTCTGGCGTCACCTGCGAATCAGTGCTTCCACTGACGGCCAGGCCATCGACGTTGAGCGCCAGAACAGCGACACCTTGCGCCCGAAGGTCATCTGCATGCCTCCCGAGATCGCTCAACTCTGCAAGGCACGGCAGGCACCAGGTCGCCCAGAAATTCACCAGCAACGGCTTCCCCAGGAACTCCTGAGTTGAGTGCTCCACGTCCTCTTTGTCGGTGAATTTCAGCTCCGGGAACGGCACCTGATTCGCCACCCAGAATCCATTCAGATCAGGCCCGGCCGCTGCACTTTTATCGACTGCATCCGGTTGCTTCAGCACTGATGGCGCGGATGCAAAAGTGGGATCACCCGGACTCCTGTCACCTTGTGGTATCGTGTAGCGCGCACCGGCTTTGAGACCAGAGAAAGTTTCTGTAGTTCCGCCGGGCCAGGCGATAGTCAGGTCGAATTCGCCCGTGCCCTGCCCCAGACCAAAGTGCGTCCAGGCACTGGACTGCGCCAGGAATCCCTCCCCTGCGCGCACCGTTCTGATCTGCTTCGCTCCTGAATTCTCTGACAATGTTAGCCTGGCACCGATCGCATCACGGTTCGTGGTCTTGCCATTGCCGACCAGCCGGATCGAGATGGACGAATGCGGCGACGGCTGATTATTCCTGAGCAAGCGCACGCGGGGCGCGGTGCGATTCGTGACCCACATGTCCAGATCACCGTCGCGATCCCAGTCGACCACGGCGACCGCGCGCGAGTCATCGTTGTAGTCGACCCCTAACAAACCCGCCACTTCGGCAAAACCCTTGCCGCCGAGATTCAGGAACATCGGATTGCGCTCGTAGCCGCTGAACGACTTACCGCGCGACACCTTTTCGTTGAGGTCGCGGAAGTTGCGCGCGTAACCGGGTGTGGCGGTGGGCTTCAGCCCTTCCTCTGGACTTTGAGGCACGACCTGCCTCCAGAAGAACATTCACAAGTCATCCTTATCCGGCTGAGAGATGTAGCCATTTGCCACATACAGATCCTCCCACCCATCGTTGTTGAGGTCCGCGAACTGTGCCCCCCAGGCCCAGCCGGCGAAGCCTTCGTCCATCGGATTTGTGACATCGGCAAAGCTGCCGTCACCCGCATTGCGCATCAAGGTGTTGCCGCGCACCATTTTCAGGTATTTCTTTCGGGTCTCTTCCGGCATCGATGGATTGAAGTCGGACTGCGCCACAATCTGGTTCCCGGCACTGGAGAACATGCTCGAAACATAGAGGTCCATGGCACCGTCACGATCATAGTCACCCCAGGTCGCCGACATGCCGAATCCCCAGTCCTGCGTGCCGCTCGCGGTCGACGCATCGACAAAACGCGCACCGTCGTTACGAAACAACTGGTTCGGGCCAAAGTCGTTGGCGATGTAAAGATCCATGTCATTATCGTTATCGAAGTCCTCCCACGCAGCCGCGAACGAGTAGCGAAAATTCTCCACATCCAGACCGCTCTTGCTGGTGACATCGGCAAAGCCAAAGCTGCCCTGGTTCTGTAGCAGCACATTGGCGCCACCATTGCGCGCATTGTGGAACGGATGCGGCGTGGGAAAGTCACCGGTCTTGCCGCCGTCGCCGGCATAGCGCAGCACTAACAGGTCCAAATCTCCGTCCAAATCGTAGTCGACGGCGGTCGGCGAGTAGCCCGAGGCAACACCCGTGAGGCTCTCGCGCAGGGTGAACGTCCCATTGCCGTCATTCTCCATGATGATAAAGGCGGAGGACGTGGCCACTGCAAGGTCGGCATCGCCATCATTGTCCAGGTCTACGAGCAGAGCCCCCGTTGAGTTGTCCAGCCAGTCGACCTGCGATGCTGCCGAAACGTCCTCCAGCGTCCCATCCTGCTTTTGCCGAAACAGAAGGTTCGGCAGTCCGCCCGGCTGGCAAAGGTACAGATCCTCAAGGCCATCACCATTCACATCACCCACTGCCACCCCATGATAGCCGCGGAAGTCAGGATTCAGCGATCGCTCGATGTGTTCGCTCCAGGTGTTCATACCGTATTGAAGTTGCTCGCTCCATGCCGCATTGCCACCCAGGACACTGGCCGCGATGTCGTCAAACATTGCCCCCGGTTCAGCCAGCTCACTCTGCACCACCTTCGGCATCGAAAAGCTCGCCAGCAAAGGTGCCCCGCCCTCATCGTCATCGGCAGGCATCCCCCATTTTGCGTCCACCACGGCATACGATCGGACTTGCTTGCCGCCCCGTTTGCCATGAGCCATCAGCCGCTGCCTCGTCTTTAGAGACGCTCCATCTCTGTCAATGCCGTAGAGCTTGAAGTGGACGTCGTGGTCCGTTTCGCCCGAAGCCAGACAAAGCAGCTCCCGCATCTTTTGCAAAAACTCTGACGGATTCACCTCGATCGCGGTGCCGGGATCGTCGGGTGTCGCGATCTCGTCGACACGGATCGCGCTCTCGTCATAGACCTTGCTCACCTTGAAAGTATCGACATCCGTCATCTGCACCCGTGCAGCGACTGCACCCGGCGCATTCGCCTCCCCCGCCATGATGGCTTCTGAGATTACAGTCAATTGCGCCTTCACCGGATCGCTCCATACCCGCGCAGTCTCTTTCGTCTGTCCGTCACCATCCAACAGCTCCGCAGGCGCTGCTTCAATCGACAGAGGTGATGCCGCCCCCCCTGACACTGATTCCTCCTCCTTAGAACAACCCGCCATCCCGGTCACAAGACAGGCAACAAAGCCGATGCCAGGCAGCATACGAGTATCAACGAAGAAGGCTTTGAACATCCTGCTCATAGCACTAGAGTTGACGCCGTAGCAGCCGTTTCGTCAAGCCTGCGACAACATTGAGAATATAATGCGCAACAAGTGATCCCGCCGACGCTGTTGCGTTCCAAACATGAAAATCACCTCAGCCGAATTCGTCACCAGCTCCCCAGACTACGAAACCTGCCCGGAATCGGAGCTGGGCGAGATCGCATTCATCGGGCGATCGAATGTTGGAAAATCGTCGCTGATCAATTTTCTTACCAACTCCGATGGGCTGGCGAAGACTTCGTCAAAACCGGGGCACACGACGATGATCAATTTTTTCCTGGTGAACGATGCCTGGACGATCGTCGACCTCCCCGGCTACGGCTACGCGCGGCGCTCGAAAGAGGATCGGGAAAGATTCCACGGCTTTGTCTCCGACTACCTGCTGGGCCGCCGCAACCTGATCTGCGTGTGCATTCTTATCGACTCAAGAATTCCGCCGCAGGAACTCGATCTCGACTACGTGGAGTGGATCGTCAGCTGCAGGATTCCATTTGCCCTGGTCTTCACGAAGACCGACAAGATCAAACCAACACCCCGGAAAAAGAACATCGAAAAATTCACTCAGTTGCTCGCCGAGCGCTGTAGTGGCACGCCAAAAGTTTTCGCCAGTTCGATCAAGAACAAAGCCGATCGCTTTGAGCTGCTCGACTTCATCGAGGCTGCGCTCGCGACCCGGAGCTGATCATTCAGTTCCGAAAAGATCAAGACTCGATTCGTGGCGTTTTCCTGCTATGGTGCGCGCCATGCCTAACAAACCGACTACTCCAAAACCCTGGGAGCGCCCGATGCCGGAGCGCCAGTTTGCCTTCATGCGCGACATTCTTGCCGCGCCCAGCCCGATCGGGCTTGAGGCAGCGATGAGCTATGGGGTGCTCAAGCCATTCTTCGAGAAGACTGGCCCAAAGTCCTGGGGCATCCATCAGTTTAAGGGCAATGCCGGAATCGTAGCAGACACGCATCCAGGCGATGACGATCTGCTGACGGTCATGATCATCGGTCACGCCGACAAGATCCGCATGCAGGTGCGCAGCATCGGTGAGGACGGAAAAATCTGGATCAACAGTGACTCATTCCTGCCAACCACGCTGATCGGTCACGAGGTGCATCTGTTCTCGCAAAACCCGAAGAAGCCCGGCGACTACCGCATCGTGGAAGGCGGCACCATCGAGGCACTGGGCGCGATCCATTTTTCCACGCCCGGCATGCGCACCGGGCAGGAAGGCATCACTCCGGAGATGCTTTACCTTGAGCTGCAGATGCACGGCGAGGCTCCATTGAAACAGGTGGAAAAGCTCGGCATCCGTGCTGGTGATCCCATTATTCTCAATCGCCCGATCCGCCGGGGCTTTTCCAAGGACACGTTTTATGGCGCTTATCTTGACAATGGCCTGGGCTGCTTTGTCTGCGCCGAGGTCGCACGGCTCATCGCCAAGTCGCCACTCAAGAACGTGCGCGTGCAGTTCGCGATCGCTTCGCACGAAGAGATTGGCCGCCTGGGCAGCGTCGTCATGGCTGGCGAGCTGCGTCCTGACGTGGTGATCGGTGTCGATGTAAACCATGACTTACAAGCCGCGCCAGGGGTGGCAGCGAAACGCTTCACTCCGATCTCGATGAGCAAAGGGTTCACGCTCACGGAAGGCTCGATCGTCAGCGCCCAGCTCAACGCCATCATCGAGACCGCCGCCATGTCCAAGGGCATCCCCGTCCAGCGCTCAGCCAGCGGCCGCGATACCGGCACCGACGCCATGGCCGCCGTCCTCGCTGGGGTCGATGCCGCTGCCACATCCGTCGGCTTCCCGATCCGGAACATGCACACCATCTCCGAGACTGGCCACACCGGCGACGTCCTCGCCTGCATCTACGGACTCGATGCCGCCCTGCGCAAAATGGACAGAGAAAAGGTGACACCAGAGAGCTTTCGCAGCGGCCACCCAAGGCTCGATGCAGTCAAGCCGGTGCCCCAGCCGAAGTAGCGACGCCTCACCCCTTGCCATCCAGGTACTTCCAAGCGCCTTTGTAGCGCTTGAAGCGTGACCGCTCGTGCAGTTCGTAAGGTTGCCCGTTCAGGAAGTACTCGGCGACGAATTCGACTTTGCCGACCTTATCTTCTTTCGTTCCTTTCGACGTTCCGATGATCGTGAGGAACCGCCATTTGACATCGTGAATCGTTTGCTCCAGCTCGTGCTTCAACATTGGATCACGGGTATCCGGGTGCGTCGTGCTGACGAGATAGTCGACCAGCCGGAAGAAATAGGCGCTGTAGCGCGAGCGCATCAACTGCTCGGCCGTGTCAGGCTTCACATTGCCATGGTGAAAGGGCATGCAACAGGCGGCGTAAGTCTCGCGACTCTTGCAGGGACAGAGCGACTCTTCCCTTTCGCGCGGCGGCTTCTCGAAATTCTGGCTCATATCAAAAAAGGGACCAGTGTCCGGGGTTTGCGGGCAAGATCAACTGATCTTTGATCCCCAGGTCGTTGCGGATCCGCGAACACACATCTATGGATACAGAGATGTCGAATCCCTTGTCCATAGTCATGATCGGAGCGACTGGGGCCGTCGGCGGTCACTGTGTGAGCCGGCTTCTGGAACTGCCCGGCCTGCAGCGCCTGACCTTGCTGGGCCGCCGGGAGGTGGGCGGAGTTCAAAGTGACACTATCCACCAGCATCGGGTGGATTTGTTCGATCCATCCTCTTACACTCACCTGCTGAACGGGCACCATTCCGCTATCTGCACGCTGGGGGTCGGCCAGCCATCAAAGGTATCGAAAGCCGAACTCGCAAAGATCGATAAGGTCACGGTTCTGGACTTCGCATCCGCTTGCAGAGCAGCCGGAGTTCGACACTTCGTCCTGCTCTCGGCGGTGGGCGCGAATGCAAAGTCGCTGTCATTTTACCTGCGCACCAAGGGAGAGCTGAACGATGCTCTGAAGGCTCTGGAATTTGAACGGCTCAGTCTCTTCTGCCCGTCGATGATTCTAACTCCGACGAACCGCTACGGAATCAGCCAGGCAATCCTGCTTCGCACATGGCCCTGGGTGCAACCTCTGTTGATCGGGCCAATGAGAAACTTTCGCGGAATCGCCGTGGAGCAACTCGGAGCCGCGATGGCAAATACCATCCCGCAGGAGAAGCACGGAACCGAAGAACTCTACTGGGACGATTTCATTGCCCTGATGTGAGTTACTGGATCGGCGTCAGCAGCCGGGCGAATCTTACGGCAACCCGAAACCAGAGCGGACGTTTGGTGTATTCTTTTGCGGTAACGCGCTTTGATTTTGCGAAGTCGGCATTGAGCATGGCCTCCACTTCCTTGGCAAAGTGGAGATCCTGAATCAGCGTGATCACTTCAAAGTTCAGCCGGAAGGAGCGATTGTCCAGATTCGCGGTGCCTACGGCAGCCAGTTCGTTGTCGATGAGCATCACCTTCTGATGCAGAAATCCGTCCTGATATCGGTAGACATCGACTCCAGCCACATCCATTTCCGGAAGGAACGAGAACGACGAAAGGTAGACAAGTATGTGATCGGCGCGGCTGGGCAGCAGAATCCTGACATCCACACCTCTCACCGCTGCAGCCTGCAAGGCGGAAACCACAGCCCGGTCGGGAACAAAGTAGGGCGATGTAATCCAGATGCGCCGTCGCGCCATGCCAATCGCCTCGATAAAGAACAGGTGGCAACTTTCAAGCGGATCTGCAGGCCCAGTGGGAATGACGAGCACCCGTTGTCCTGAGGCAATGGCGCAGCGGGCAAGATCGGGAGGCTGCCAGGTGAGATTCTCCGGCGGGCTCCCTGTCGCCCAGTTCCAGTCTTCGACAAATACGAGCTGAAGACACTGAGCTGCCGGGCCCGCCACCCGCACCATGGTATCTCTCCACCTTCCCATGTCAGTGACGACGCCGGTGTATTCATCGCCAATGTTCATGCCACCGGACAGCGCCACCTTACCGTCGACGACAACGATCTTGCGGTGATTGCGGAAGTTGATCTGAAAGCGGTTGCCCTTACCCAGCGTCGTCCCGAAGGGCACGACCTGCACTCCGGCTCGGCGCAGGTCTTCGATGTACTCTGACGACAATTGATGGGAGCCGATCTCATCGTAGAGAACGAACACGCGCACGCCTGCTGTCGCGCGTTCGATCAGGGCATCCTTGAATGCGGTGCCCACCTTGTCACCTTTGACGATAAAGAAGAGCACCAGCAGGTAGTCCTGTGCCGCGGCGATATCCTGAAATATGCGCTCAAAGGCAGCCTTGCCATTGATGAGAAGCTCCAGCTCATTACTGGAAGTAACCGGAAGCCCGGCCAGCCGAGCCGCCGGGCGGAGCAACGGGTGCGGCGGATCATCATGCAGCTCGCAGGCGGCAAGCGATTGCCTCACCTCGATGAAGGTATCCGCCAGCGGGCTGTCCCGAGCGCGCCGGGCCAGCACGTATCCGCGAAACTTGGACCGCCCGAGAATCCAGTAGAGAGGCACCGCAAGGTAAGGAAACGTGATCAGCGCCATGACCCAGCCAATGGTTCCTTCGGCACTGCGCACGCGCATCACAGCATGAGCCGCGTGCAATATGCCTGCGGCGTGCACCATGGGCACGATCAAGCCAACGATCTCCAGCCAGTATTTCTCAAGCATTGGCATCCACATTAGTGCATATTTGGTCGCCCGTCAGCTGATTGCAATCATTCCCTCCAGCTGCGCTCTTTGCTTTTTTGCCCCCTCGCTACTCGTTGACAAAGCGTCGACAAGGTTCCTAAGCTTGCGTGATAGCGGGAGACGGATGCTCCCTGCTCAAACTCCAAATCTGAATCTTGAAACCGTGACTTTATTCACTGAAATCCATTTTCCCGGCATGGTCATTGTCTTGCTCACCCGCTGATGTGTGGTTTCTTCGGCGAATTTTGTCCAATGGGGACACCGATCGCGGAACCTGAGTTTCGCTCGTTGCTGAACCTTAGCAGACATCGCGGGCCGGACGGGCAGGATGTCTTTCGCGATTCCCACTGCGCGCTGGGATTCAATCGCCTGGCGATCCTCGATCTCTCGCCAGCGGCCATGCAGCCGATGCGCAGCCCCAGTGGACGCAGCGTCCTCGTTTTCAATGGCGAGATCTACAATTTCAAGGAACTGGCCCGGGCTCACGGCATCGAGAACCAACCCCACTGCCAGACTTCCGACAGCGCCGTGCTGGCACACCTTGCAGATATCCTGTCACCCGAAGCACTCGCTGAGGAACTGGATGGAATGTTCGCGATCGCTCTTTACGATTCCAGGAATCTATCGCTGACGCTCATCCGTGACTTCGCGGGCGTGAAACCCTTCTTCTACAGCGTGGGCGGGGACCGCGTGGTGTTTGCCTCGCAATTTGACCAGGTGCTGCATCATCCGCTCGTCGATCGTGGATCGGAAAATGCGCGAGCTGTTCGGGATTACCTCCAACTGGGCTACATGCCAGCACCCGAGACGCTCATTGCAGGAGTGGAACAAGTGGAGCCTGGCCGCATGGTAACATTCGACCGGTCACTGCACGCAAGCCACCGCACGTACTTTGAGCTTTCACGGGATCCGATCGAAGGAGGTGCTCTCGAGACATCGGACGCAGCGCTGGAATCCGTAACAGCTGCCCTGTCAAACGCCTGCCACCAGACACTGGTGTCCGATGTTCCGCTCGGGTGCTTTCTCTCCGGTGGCATCGACTCACCGCTCGTTGCAGCACTGGCGCACGATCGCATGCCTGCCCTGCACGGCTATACGGTGGGAGTCGACGATCCAGAGTTGAACGAAGCAGACATCGCACGCAGCTACTGCCAGGCTCTCGGCATCGAGCAGACTATTCTCCATCTCAGCGGAGAAGCGGTGATCGACCAGGCCGAAGCACACTTCAGGGCATTTTCGGATCCCGTCGGAGACTACGGTTCATTGCCCACGTTTGCCATCACGCGCGAAGCACGGCGGCATGCCACGGTCATGCTATCGGGTGACGGTGGCGATGAGTTATTCTGGGGCTATCCAAGGTTTTATAAGTTCCTTCGCTCGCGTCGACTTCTATCGATGCCCCGGCCACTGCGACGGCTCTTCGGAGTGGGCATGAGGGCGACCGGAAAAGATGCGAGCCACGGCGTCGACGATGGATTAAGCGCATGGATGTTCGACACCCAGGCACAAATACTAAGCGACGATGTCACCAGAATCCTGCCGGGCGTCAGTGGAAATTCAGACGGCATCGTTGACCTCTACCGCTTCTGCGGGCCGTATTCGACCGCTGCCATTTCCCAGTGGCTCCGCCACAACGAATTCTACGGCCACCTGCAGAAAGTGCTGGCCAAAGTCGATCGCGCCAGCATGGGAAACAGCCTTGAGGTGCGGGTTCCTTTTCTATGCAAAGACGTCATCAACACGGCGTGGCGCATTCGTATGGACGCGGCAAATGTAGAGCCGAAATGGATCCTGAAACAAGCACTGGCAAAACGGCTGGGTAGCACTCCCATGAACCATCAAAAGATGGGATTCACCGTGCCCATCAACGACTGGCTGCGAACCGTCTTCAAAGACGAAGTGAGAGAACTCACCCACCACCCTGTATTTGCCAGGGAACTGATGTCGACCGATGTCGTTCGCACATTTACCGAGAGCTTCTTCAGCGGCGCCCATGATCACGGCTCGGCCATCTGGATTCTCTACACCCTGCAGAAATGGGCAGCGGTCCATCTGGAAAGGCAGATCAACCTTCGATAAACCTGTCGTCAACACCCTGCTGGTGCCTGTCATAACGCGCGAGGCGAATGGCCAGAGCAAGCATCAGGAGGCTGGAAATCAGTGGAAGGATCCAGCCATATTGCGTCAGAAACATCCACCCGATAGCACCTTTCAGACTCCCGGACGAAGCCATTCGCCAAACTATCGCAGACAGGCCTGCCAATGCCAGGCAATAGGCGATCACTGCAAGCCATGGACGCGAAAGATTCGCACAGACGGAATCAGAATTCGCGCCTCTTGAAGCCTTTGACAAGAGACGGCCTATTGCCAGAATGTAAGTAACGAACATCGCCAACTGAAGGATGGGCACTGCGATCTGCTGAGCCGATTCTGGGAATTGAAAAATCGCAGCGAATCCACTGGCCGCCAACCCGATCGTCCAAACAAATTGATGAATGAGGGTCAGTAAAAAATACCCCAGCACACCGACAGCAAGGGGATCGCTACCTCGACTTTGCCACCACGCTTTGACAGTCAGGAATAACAACACTGGGCCAACGCCCATGAAGATCCATTGCGTGTATCTCGCCAAATACGGCATCCCACTGTAGTATTCCCAGCTTCCCACCCACTCTGGATGGGTAATCATCAGCGCGTATTCTTTGATCCAGGAAATACTTCGCGAGAACCACAAAGAATTGTCGACAAGACTGAAGATTCCCAGGACGACCACCGTGACGATCAGTCGTCGCGAATTGCCTCCCACCCACAGGATCCATCGGCTCAATCTACTCCGTGACCGACTCAGGGAAACACCAACCATCCAGGCCACACCAACCACGGCAATCACACCGAAGACTCCGCTGGCCAGTACCGGGCAGGCAATTCTCCTAATCGATTCACCTTCAGGAACGCCCGGGAATAGGAAATTTCCGACTCCCGGAGTGTATTCCCAGGGCACGTCAATCCATCGGGTGAACCCAAGCATGAGGAATACCCCCTCCACCAGGTCATAGGAAAATCCCAGCAGCGCAAGAGCCAGTTTGACCACCGGGTAACTGACCAGCATCCAAAGCGCCTTTCTCTGCCAGGGCACGTGCGGATAAACTTTGAGAAATTCCAAATTCAATTCTGTGGTTAGAGCGAACTCACCACAGGCAGATGCGAATGCCTGTTCCGCTGTATCGCCAAGATCGATGGCAGCATCAATCGCATCCCTCAAGTGGCTCTCCAGTTCGCGCATGGACTCAGCATCAAGCGCATCCAGCTGGCATGCATCTTCCCGCCACTGCGCGATCGCTTTTTCTAGATCGAACATGATGCCTCCCCGCTCCAGAGCCCTTCCAATGCGCCATTGACCGCCCGCCAGCTTTCCTTCTGTGCTTCGATCTCCTTCAGACCTGCTTTGCTGATCTTGTAGTATTTCCGCTCCCGTCCCGTGTCCGACTTTTTCCAACTGGATCGGATCAAGCCGTCCTGCTCAAGCCGATGCAGCAGAGGATAGAGCATCCCGTCCGTCCACTGCAGATTTCCGCCTGAGCGCTCCTTCACCCGCTGGATGATGTCATACCCATAGCTCTCCCCGGTCGACAGGATCGCCAAAACCAATGGCTTCGAAGACGCAGCAACTAACTCTCTAGATGGCTTATGCATTCTTCAATGATGCATTGCTCAGCTATGTATGCAAGTTTTTTCTTTCAATTTGAATGCCGCCTACTGCCGACAATGGAACAAACCTCTCGCCTTTCTCTCTATGGAGCAGGCTTGGTTGCTGCTATTCCAGTCTCCCAAGACTTCGGTTAGCTCGGTGTGGGCACTGGCGGACGATTGCCTCTTAGCCCCGTGGCTCTTCCTGCCCTTTATGATAGCGGTTCCACGCCACCTACAGCGGCCGCTACCAGCTCATCAGCGGTAAGAGTGGCGGTGCCGATCTTGCCGACGACTACGCCACTGGCGAGGTTGGAAACTTCGGCGGCTTCCCGGGTGGTGGCACCGGCTGTGAGTGCGAGGGTGAACAGGGCGATGGCTGTGTCGCCTGCTCCAGAGACATCGAACACTTCCTTTGCGCGGGTAGGGATGCGGTAGGGCTCGGCACTTTGCCGCTCCATGAGCGCCATGCCGTGGTCTCCCATGGTAATCAAGAGCGCCTCGGTGCCCCATTTACCAAACAGGCTGCTGGCCAGCGTCCCTAACATTGCATCATCAACGTTTCCGGAGGGATCGACGACGCCAGCAGCCTCGAAGGCTTCCTTGCGGTTGGGCTTGATGGCTACGGCGGCTTTCCAGAGAATAGGATTCTTCGGATTCGGATCAACGGTGATGAGGACGTTGTGCTTTTCGGCAAGCGCCGCAATGCCGTCGACCAGTTCCTGAGTGATCAGCCCTTTAGCATAATCTTCAAGAATGATGGCGTCGAGGCTGTCCATGCGAGCCTCCAGTTGAACAAGAACTCCGGCGATGTCTTCGGCAGATGGCTGCCGCCGCTCCTCGTGATCGATGCGTACAACCTGCTGGCTCTGCGCGATGACCCGGGTCTTCACAATCGTCCGGTGCGCTTTGTTTTGAATGACCGCCGTGGTATCGATCGACTGCTGATTGAGCAGCTCAAGCAACTCGACAGCGTCCGGCCCGGTGCCAGCGATGCCGAGAACGGACACACTTTTACAAAAGGGAACCAGGTTGCGCGCGACGTTGGCCGCCCCACCGGGGTAGGATGATTCACGGGTGACTTCGACCACTGGCACTGGTGCCTCCGGCGAGATGCGCGAGACGTTGCCCCACAGGAACCTATCGAGCATGATGTCGCCAATGACGAGGATCCGTTTGCTTTCAAAAGAAGCAATCAATTGGCGGAGGCGGTCGGTGGTCATGAGTCGTGGAGCGGGCTGGAGGGCATGCGGCGAGTGAGAAAAACGCAGACAGCCTTGGAAATCAATGCTTTTCAATTGTTTACAGGTTGCGGCTAAACCGCTTCCCGGCCGAAGATTTCACCCTCGCACACTTTCTTTTGAAACAAAGTGTGGTATGTCCACGTAATACTATTTGCCGTCGCAATGACTCGATTTTTCCCACGGAATTCCGCCTTTCTTTGCTCGATCCTCTCGTTCGTATTGGGCACAGCCGCATTTACACCAGCACTGCACGCTCAGAACGAGGATGAAAAGATCGACCTGTCGCAGTTTCCGGGGCTGATCGTGGACAGCGTTGTCGTTCCAATCCCGAGCGAGATACTTGAGGTTCTGGACAAGCTGGGCTCGCCGAACTGGGGCCGGGAATTGCGGGAAGTGGGCGGCGTAAACTCCCCGGATCGCACCCGCGTAGCCCTGCTGCTCGGCACAGTGGTCGCGGAGGGCTTCGTCGCCGTTCAGGCGCAGAACCGCGACCGCATTGAGGACACCGGAAAGGAAGTCCTGCGACTGTCAGAATCCCTCGGGATTAAAAAATACGTTGTGCAGCATGCTCAGAGCATTCTGGATGCAGCAAAGGCCAATGACTGGGACGGTGTCCGCCGCGAGCTGGACAACACTGAGCGCACCGTGCGTGACACCATGGAAAAAATGCGTGATGCAGAGCTCTCCCAGTGCGTGAGTCTGGGTGGCTGGTTACGCGGCACCGAGGTGCTGACTTCCGTAGTCACCAAGGACTACAACGCTGATCGTGCCGAATTGCTCAATCAGCCGGATCTCGTCAAACATTTTCAAAAGCAGATCGATGCCATGAGATCGAAGAAGCAGCTGAAATCCATCTCGTCCGGCCTCAGCAAAATAGCAAAGGCAATGGGCAAGGGTGACAAGCCAGTCGCTGAGAAACAAGTGAAACGCATTAACGATATCACGGCTGAACTCGTAAAAGAGATCGTTACCAAGTAAAACCCGACTGTTGACCTATCGACTCATCGACCACTCGAACTGATGGCTTTGATCCTAAAACTTAAGTCCCGCACCCGCTCCCTCCGCTTAACGGCGGCGGCCGCCATTCTCATGGTTTTTGCGACCGGCATGTCGTACGCCTTATCGCCAGAGGAACAGGACGCCCGTGCATTCTCCATGGAAGTAGCAGCTCCCTATTTAAAGAAGGGGTTTAAACTGCGTGCCGAGCGGTGGAGTGGCGAGATCAGCTCAGGCGAAAAGACGCCGGTGAAGTTTCAACTTTTCAAAGGAAACGAGTACTGGTTCTGGGCCGGATCGAGTGACGAAAACTCAACTGTGAAGGTGAATGTCTACGATGCCGATGGCAATTCTGTAGCGGTGGAGAAGATCAAGCGCGTGAAAGGCATGGGCGGCGTGCGGGTAACACCTAAGAAGACAGGTGCCTACGTGGCAGTGGTCACAATCAGTTCCAAGAGTGCTGCTTCCAGAGGCGAGAAGGTCGGCTGGGCTCTCGCGTACGGATATCGGTAAGAGCAAGGTGGACACAGCCGCAGCTATTAGCGAGATCAGGCTCGACTATGAGAGCCCGCACTTCCTGCAGTCATTATTTGCGGGCGATACCACTCTGCTCAAGACTCTGGAGCGCCGCCTGAATATCACCGTCACCACCCGTGACGGATGGTTGCGGTTCGCCGGTGACAAAGTAGCGATAGAAAAGGCCCGCAGGATTTTCGAACAGCTGGAGAAAGCTCGCAGGGAAGGCTCAGTGATCACCGCACACACGTTTAACTTTGCCATCGACAGCGCCATGGACACACCCGGCACAAGTACCAAAGGCGAACGCGTCCCACCACTCACCGAACTCGTCAGCGTCAAACTCCTGGGCACGCCCCGCAAGCCAGCCGTGAGTCCACGAACCGTTGGCCAGTTGCGCTACATCCAATCGATCGATAAGCACGATGTCGTCTTTGGTATTGGCCCGGCCGGCACCGGAAAGACGTATCTCGCAATGGCCTGCGCGATCGCCGCACTGAAAGAGCGCAAGGTCAACCGCATCATTTTGACCCGCCCTGCCGTGGAGGCTGGCGAGGCGCTGGGCTTCCTGCCCGGTGACCTGAACGAGAAGATTTTCCCTTACCTTCGCCCGCTGTATGACGCGCTCTATGACATGCTGGAGCCGGACGAGGTGGAAAAATACATCGAGCGCAATTTGATCGAAATCGCCCCGCTCGCCTACATGCGCGGCCGCACTCTCAATCGCGCCTTTATCATTCTCGACGAAGCCCAGAACACAACCGAAGCCCAGATGTTCATGTTCCTGACACGCCTCGGCGAGGACAGCCGCTGCGTGATCACGGGGGACGAAACACAGATCGACCTGCGTGGCAACATGCGCTCTGGACTGGTCGAAGCCATCCGCGTTCTTGAGGGAACCGAAGGCATCGACTTCCTCCGTTTTGGAACACGGGACGTGGTGCGCCACCGCATCGTGCAGCGCATCATCGATGCTTATCAAAAGCACCGAGGCGACGCTGAGTAACTCCTTCTGGTTCGCCCCGTGATTTTTAGTTGGCATTTGGCGGTTAACACAGGTTGAGCGCTCGAAGTTGGGTTCTCCGTGGGAGACGAATTCGGAATTCCAGGAGACTTGCAGATTATTGGCTGCCCGTAAGACTGTGACGGACAAAGCCGGAAAGGCGTTCCCTTGCCCGCCCAAATCCAGTCTTGCGCCCCAGCGACATTGAGCGGATCAATACTCGCCCGTATTATATTTGATATGAAAAGCTCCCATCTCACGTTGTCGATTCTTGCTGGTGCCGTCTGTGCTCTGGCATTCCCCGGAAACTCCCCTGCTCAGAACGGCCATGGGGATGGCAAGAACTCCGGTGCCTACTCCACTGAAGATGCGCCAAAATTGACTGTGGATGTCTTCTCAAACGAAGTCAAAAACGCTACGGCCATCTGCTTCGACGACAAAGGCAAGCTCTACGTGACGGAGACCTACCGCTGGCGCAAGGGAGTTGAAGACAACCGGGATCACACCTACTGGATCATGGACGATCTCGCTACGGATACTTCTGAGCAGAGGGTCGCGGTATATGAGAAGTGGAAAGACAAATTTGAGGATCCCGAATACTTTACCCGCTACTCCGAGCGCGTCATCACGCTTGAAGATTCGAATGACGACGGCAAGGCCGACCGGCTGGAAGAATTTGCATCCGACTTCGATGAACCCGAGGACGGCCCGGCGATCGGACTTATTTACGGCAATGGCAACACGATCTACATGACCTGTATCCCGCATGTGTGGGCGCTGGAAGATACCGACGGCGATGGCAAAGCGGACAAACGCGAATCACTGATCGACGGCTTTGGCCCGAAGAACAGTCTCAGCGGTCACGACCTGCACGGGCTGGCATGGGGCCCGGACGGGAAGCTCTACTTTTCCATGGGCGACCGCGGCTACAATCTGAAGACGAAGGAAGGCAAGCAGCTCAAGAACACCAATTCGGGTGCGGCTTTCCGTTGCGATCCCGATGGCTCGAACCTTGAGATTTTTTACTACAATCTGCGCAATCCGCAGGAGCTGGCGTTCAATGAATACGGTGACTTATTCACGGTCGACAACAACTGCGACCAGGGAGACTCGGCACGCGTGTGCTACCTGCTCGAAGGCGGCGACACCGGCTGGCACCTGGGAACACAGGCGCTGACGACATACAAAGACTTCCTGGACGACGGACAGATGGGCCAGTCTCCTCACTGGCTTTCAGAGGGCCTGTGGAAGCTGCGCTTCGCCGGGCAGCCTGAGTGGATTCTGCCCCCGGTCGCGCACTTGACCAATGGCCCGAGTGGCATGGTCTTCGATTCCGGCACCAGCCTCCCGGAGCGCTACAAGAATCATTTCCTGGTCTGCGACTACAAAGGAGCACCGAACGTTTGCTTTCTCTACTCGTTCAAAGTGGATCAACAGGGTGCTGGCTACGCGATGCAGGACGCGCACATTTTCCATGCTGGTGTCCCTAACACTGATGTCGACCTGGGCTACGATGGCAAAGTTTACCTGGCGGACTTTGGCGGTGGCTGGAAGCGGACCGACGCGGGCAATATTTATGCGATGTATGATCCTGAGGGCATCAAGCGTCCCGAGGTTCAAGAAACGAAGGCACTGTTTGCCGATGGATTTGGGGAGCTGGACGACAACCGCCTCGCTGAACTACTGAAGCATCCTGATATGCGCGTGCGACTGCGAGCACAGTATACCCTTGCCGGTCGCGGTGAGAGCAGCATCGCAGCACTGAAGGAAGCGGCCCGCTTTTCCGGCAATTTGTTCGCTCAAATGCACGCGATCTGGGGGCTTGGGCAGCTGAAAGCAGGTACGGAGCTGCTGCCGTTTCTGCACGACAGCAACGACGAATTACGGGCGCAGGTTACCCGCACTCTGGGGAATATCGGTAGCCGTGATGCGATCGAGGACATTCGCGATCTAATCGCCGACAAATCACCGCGCGTGCGCACCTTTGCCGCCATCGCAGCCGGAAAACTGAGTGATACCGCAGCCATTCCCGCGCTATTTAACATGCTGAAAGCAAATGCAGACAAAGACGCCTTTGAGCGTCACGCCGCATCTTTCGCACTGAGCCTTTTGCCACTCAAGATTGAGGCCGCAGAAGTGGCGGCGATGTCCCGCCCGGAGCGCCTCGGCATCCTGCTCGCTCTGCGCAAGAAGCTCGATCCACGCATCACCCTGTTCCTCGAAGATGCCGATCCAACACTCGTCAACGAGGCGATTCGCGCGATCAACGATCTCGAGATTCCCGCAGCACTGCCCGTTCTCGCCGAACACACCGAAGAATATGCGGGCGACTTCAGCGGCTCGCTTCCTGAGGAGATCATGTTCCGCCGCATCATCAATGCGAACTTCCGCCTGGGCACGCCTGAGAGCGCAGCCCGCCTCGTTCGTTTCGGGGCCAACAGCAAACTGCCCGTCGACTATCGCGTGCTGGCACTCCGCGCAGTCGAACTTTTCCCCACACCTCCAACTGTCGATCCAACACTCGGCTACTACCGCCCATTGAAGTCTCGCGACAAAGCTGCCATCCGTCCACAAGTCGAGGCACAGCTGGTGAGTATCTTCGAGAAATCGACAGGAGAAATCGTGGCTGCTGCAACACGGGCGATCGGCGTCTATGGCATCAAGCTCGACAACTCCCTGTTGCAGGCCCGCATCCGCGATGGCCGCCAGCCTCTGGAAGTGCGCCGGACTGGCATGGAACAGTTGTTCGCCGACGAGAACTTTGCCGACAAGCAATTGCTCAAAACCATCATCGACGGCTACGAGCCCGAGATGGCCGCTGAAGCCGCGCGGATCTGGGTCGCACGCTACCCTGGTGAAATCGTCGAGCCGGTGGAAATGCTGCTCGCTCAGGATGCAGACATCTCCAAGCGGGCAGCCTACAGCCTCCTGGCTGGAGACACAGGAGCCGATTCTGCGGCAATGTTAGTTTCTGAGTTGGAAAAGATACTCAACGGCACCTTGTTCCGCACCGTTCACCTCGACCTCTACGAGGCAGCCTCCCAGCGGGAGGATGAGAGCGTAAAGGCAGCGCTTAATGCGGTCGACGACTTCCTCGCAGCCGACAATCGCACCGTCTTTGATTTCCTGCGTGAAGGTGGCGATCCGGCGCAGGGCCAGAACGTTTTTGAGAACCAGGGCATCTGCATGAAATGCCACCAGGGCAACCGCGGTGGCGGCGACGCTGGACCGCCACTCGGCAACATCGCCCGCCTGCGCCGCCCTGAGGAGATCCTGCATTCCATCCTGGAGCCCAATGCCAAAGTCGTGACTGGCTATGGCATCGCAGCGATTACCCTGAAAGATGGGACGACCATAGCCGGCACACCAATGGAGGAAAACGACACCACTCTCTTCATGAAAACCCCGACTGGTGAGACCGAGGAAATCGCAAAGAGCACAATAGAAAGCCGCACCCCGGCAGTCTCGGCCATGCCCGTCATGACCGGCATCCTTTCGAAGAAAGATCTGCGCGATGTGATGGCTTATCTGCTCACTCTCGATGGCCGTCCCAACTAACTAAAGTAGCGTCGGATTCTCTTTTCGCCCTCCTCCTCATTCACGGGGACAACCGGGCACTTACTAAACTACCAAAAAACTGAATCATGGGCGACAAGCAAGGACTGCTGGCAGCTCCCAAGTGGTACCGGGTTTCGTTTGCCCGAATACCCTCTGGGTATTGTGGATATTGATATTGAGTTGCGCTCAGGTAACAGAAAGGACTAGAGTCTTAGCTTGATGAAAGTGAAGCAGGTGTTCGGTAGAATCGGCGCGCTGGCGCTTGGCGCTTTAGTCGGGACGGCCCTACACTCTGAAAGCCCGTCTCTGGT
>JAGROY010000403.1 GCA_020439995.1 Verrucomicrobiia bacterium | reverse complement strand
CATCTTTTTGACCGCTCACCCCACGGCGCGTATGAGATGGTTCACCGCGGCACCGCTGACCAATTGATATAGGAGACGATAAGTTAGCGACTGCCACTCTGCCACTCGCTGTTCCATGACATTGCCCCTCTCGAGTGGCGGTGGTGTGGCTATGATGAGGCGTTGAAGGGGCAGGGGGGGCGGTGGAATCGCAAAATGGCTGGGACTGCTGGGGAATGATCTTATCTGTGGAACTCACCCCTCGAAGTCAGCGCCCTGTTTGGCATGGATAGCTGAGCCGGATTCCTGATTAGTGAGAACTGCGGGGAATTCGGCTGCGGAATTTCCAGCATTGCTGGTGGCCTCGACAAGGTCTGCCGTTCGCCATCGCTGGGCCACAATGCGATCGTCTGGGGCGACGATCCATGTGGATCGATCTACCAGCACAATGACTGCTCCATCAGGAGCCGCTACGGCGATACTGGCGAGGCGCGTCGGCGCAGGTGTTTCAACTTCGGTCTTGGGAGCTGGTGACTGGCACCCTGTTATGGACAACAGAAGCGACATGATCGCAGCGGGAAGTAGGAATGGCAGGGTTTTCATCACCGCCTAAATCGTCATTGCGGAGTAGCCGCCATCGACAATGAGTTCCGCTCCGGTGATGAATGAACCGGCTTCCGATGCGAGCAGGAGGGCGGCACCGATGAGTTCGTTGGAGTTGCCAAAGCGATTCATCGGTGTGTGCCGCATGATATTTGCCACGCGGTCTTCCGTGAGGACTTTTCGATTCTGTTCAGCGGGGAAGAATCCGGGCACGATCGTGTTTACGCGAATACCGCGCTCCGCCCATTCGCGGGCAAGGTTGCGGCTCAGGTTGTGTACGGCCGCTTTTGTCATCGAGTAAGTGAACACGCGCGAGAGGGGCAGGAGGCCCGACATTGAGCCAACGTTGATAATGGATCCCTTGCGGTCTTGATCGCAGAAGTATTTGCCAAAGATCTGACAGGCGAGCACCACAGCCTTTGTGTTGATTGCGAAGATTCGATCGTATTCCTCTTCGGGTATCTCCAGGAAAGGAGTCGCTGCATTGACGCCTGCGCCATTCACCAGAATGTCGACTTTTCCCGACTTCTCCAGCACTGTGTCCAGAACGGATCGCAAGCCGTCACCGTTGCTGACATCGGCCTGGACAAAGTAGCCAGAGCCACCAGCTGCCGCGATTTTTTCCAGTCGAGCGTTCGCCTTTTCTTGGCTGCGTCCCACCAGGACGACGTCGGCTCCTGCCGCTCCCATGCCCTCGGCCATGGCGCCGCACAGTTCGCCAGTTCCGCCGATAACCACTGCAGTCTTTCCCTGCAGGCCAAAAAGTGAATTCAGGTAATCCATGCCGAAACTCTGGGGCGCATCGCCGCCGATGGCAACCTCCGGTTTGGGAGGAATCAAACAATCAACGCGATCTGTATGCCCGGCCCGTGAACGCCTTGGATGAGGATTCCCTCGACGTCGGCAGTTTTCGACGGGCCAGTTACCCAGATCGTGTTCGGATCGTCGCCGAGTGCTGCGATCGCAGCGCCCAGCGTGCGGTGAATGGTGGCCGCTTCCACGACCGCGATGTGCACCCACGGCGTCAGTGCGCCCAGCCTGCAGGAGGTGTCCCTGTCATTAAGCACGATGGTTCCAGACTCGGCAATGGCAGCGGTCGCCCGAGTGATGCCAAAGGTGTAGTCATCGTAGCACGCTTCATCGAAGTCGGTGGAAAAGGTGATGCCTGCTCCGAGCTTAGTGCCGATCACCTCCGCAAGCTCAGGGGCACAGTAGCCGTGCAGATGATGGCCTTGCGCCAGGAACTGCTCGACCTCCGCGACCGAGTGCATGACGAGTCCACTTACGGCTTTCATGTTGGCGGAAAAGCAGTCGACGAGCGATCCCTGTGCCAGCTTTGGTGTCGAAACGACTTCCGCGTCCTCCCAGGCGGGGTAGGGAGCCTTTTCTTTACGGGCTGCCAGCGCTGACCTGACATTGTCTAACACTGTGCTCATGAGTTCTTTCCGTTGCGGTGTTTCATCCAGTTGCGAAATTTGCCGCCGCGCCACTCAGGCAGTGTGCGCTGCTGCAGCCAGGTGCCGAGCCCGGGTACTGGCAGCTTCACCGAATCCGGGATGAGGTTCGCCACAGCTCCCCCGCGCATCGCCAATCGCCATAGACTGGGATGCGTGGCCATTTTGGCAAAAGGCTGCATCGGCAATGCTCCCGGGGACGGCACGTTTTCGCGGTGCGCTTTGTTGCGTAGCTTTAGCAGCAGGTCGGGAATCGGAATATCCACCGGGCACACCTCATTGCATGCGCCGCACAGGCTCGATGCCTTTGGTAAGTCCGCGTAATCGGCGAATTTTTCTCCGGCCAGCAGCGGGCTGAGCACTGCTCCTACCGGGCCGCCGTAGACGTGGCGGTAGGCGTGGCCGCTGGCTTGCCGGTAGACCGGGCAGACGTTCTGGCACGCGCCGCAGCGAATGCACCGCAGGATTTCGCGGCAGTCGGTCGCCAGGGTTCGCGAGCGTCCGTTGTCGAGAAAGATGACGTGCATTTCCTCCGGGCCGTGGGGCTGGGAATCTCGGCGCGGGCCACTGATGAATTCGGTATAGATCGTCAGTTGCTGCCCAGTCGCTGAGCGCCCTAACAAGTTCAGAAAAAGCCCGAGATCGCGGTCGCTCGGGACGATTTTCTCAATTCCCACGAGAGCGATGTGGATCTTTGCAGGCGCGAGACAGAAGCGGGCGTTGCCTTCGTTGGTGACGATCACGATGCGGCCCGACTCAGCAGAGACAAAATTCGCGCCGGTGATCCCGGCATCACATTCCATGTAGCGCGAGCGCAAATGGGCACGCGCCCTCCGCGTGATCGTCTGCGGATCGGTGTTGTAGTCACCCAGTCCGTGTTTTTCGAATGTCTCCGCGATCTGCCTCCGGTTCTTGTGCATGATCGGCTTGATGATGTGCGATGGTGTGTCCTTGTCCAGCTGGACGATGAACTCGCCGAGATCGGTCTCAACACAGGCGACACCATTTTCCTCAAGGTATGCATTCAAGTGCACCTCTTCGGTTGCCATGCTTTTGGATTTCACCACCCTGGTCGCATTCGCCTTGCGGAGGATGCCCATCACCGCCTTCCGGGCATCATCGGAATCAGTGGCGAAGTGAATCTGCGTCCCATTCTGCTCCATTCTGCCGACAGCCTTTTCCAGATACTCATCCAGATGGTCGAGCGTGTGCTGCTTAATGTCCCCAGCCAGCTTCCTCAGTCGATCGACATTGTCATAGTCGCCGTGCAGGCGGGATTTTCGCATATCGAAGCCCGCTTCGGCACCGTCGAGCACTGTCGCTCGGGTCCCGGCGGGCAGATTTGCTGCAAAAGTGTCGATCGGTTGTGGCATATGTCAGCTCAGGCTGACGCAATTGCGCGCCAGATTCAAACCACGAATTGCTTCTTCTGGTGAGCGAGCTTATTCGCCGCGTTTCGCTTCCCAGTTGCTGATCCAGGCGTTGGCACTCGCGTCGCCCGTTTGCCAGCCACCCTTGATGAGGTCACCGCGCACCTGCCCTGTGTATGCCTGAGTCATCGTGTTGCCTCCGAACTCGCGCTCAACTTTGAAAGAGATCATATTGCCGTCGATCTTTCCGTCCTTGATCTCTGTTTCGTTGTCTCCAGATTTGAGCGTTCCAGTCAGGGTGGTGCCGTCCGCTTTCAATTTCAGACTGCTTACACGCTCTGCGCCGTCACGTCCGAATCGGTTGCTCCACGTCCACGTTCCAGCAGGGTTTCCAGCGACGATTGTTCGTGTTGCTTCGAATGGAATGGTCATCGTCCGTTCGCCAAAGTGGGTGCTGATCTTGCCTTTGAGCTTATCTTCGTCAATTTTACCGCTGTAGCTGGAATTCCAGGTTCCGCGATCGGTTTCGACTACCACGGCGAATGTCAAAGCATCACCGTCCAGCTTTGCGTCGATGATTTTGGACTCGCCGAATCCTCCCTTTACGGTTCCTCCAAGTGTGGCTCCGTCGCCTTTGGAGAGGGTGATCGTGTTCGTCGTTTCCTGACCATCACGCCCGAGCGAAGTTGTCCATGACCACGAGCCTACAGGATCAACGACTGCTACGTCGGGTGCGGCGTTCCAATCCGAAGTGCGCTCTTCGTCGCCGCGCTTGGAAGTGATGGATCCTGTGATCGCTTTGTCGGCAAGAGTGCCCTTGTAAGTAGTGGCAAACACGCGGTCGCCAAAGCCGCGTTCCACTTTGAACGAAAGTTCTTTTCCTTTGAGCACAGCGTCTTGGATCGCGACGTGGCCGCGCTCGGTGCGGTAAGTTCCAGACAGTTTGCCTTCGACATAGGCAAGCTTTACCCATTGATCACGCTGCTGCCCATTCCGGCCTTCGGTGGTCCACTTCCAGAGTCCGGAAGGATCGATTTCCGGTGCACGCCAGGCTTTCCAGTCAGCGCTCCGTGGCTGATCAAAGCCAGACATCTCGATTTTGCCCGTGATCGCATCACCTGCGAGATTGCCTGTGAAAGCGGTGGTGAATGATCTATCACCGAACTGGCGAACGACCTCGAATGCGATTGTCTCACCGTCGATTTTGCCGTTCTTGATGGAGTCCTGGCCGAATCCTCCATCGTAGGTGCCGGAAAGGTTGGAGCCATCCTGTTTCAGCGTCGCCGTGGCCTCGACCGCTCTCCCGCGGAAGCCTTCAGCGCTCCAGATCCATGTTCCAGTGGCGCTGTCTTCAGCTTGGGAAGAGGTAGTCCATGCTGCCGCCAGGGCGGCAACAAGTGAAAGAGTGCGAGCAAACGTGTGGGGGTTCATGATTTTAGGAGGGTTGTTTCGATTTGGTTGTGGTTACAGAAAACGACTCTGCGTTGGTATCGGATTTTCAACCCTACCGCGAGGTTCTTCGTTTTTCAGGATCCTTCTGTGATCGAATTATCTAACTCTGGACACATTTTTGCTGCACCCATCTAGCACCGGACGCCGTGGGCGAAAGGATCCCTCGGATCAATCAGCGCCCGGCCTTCTCCAGTGATGTAGGCACTCCCTTTGATCCTGGGAATCACTGTGGCACCTTGAGTTTCTACGGTGCCTTCGAAGATACTTCCGACGATGCTGGCTTGCCGCCAGATTTGTCCGGGACCGAGTTTTCCGCGAGCATGCAGGCAGGCGAGTTTTGCGCTCGTGCCTGTTCCGCACGGAGATCGGTCGTAGGCACCGCCGGGGCAGAGGACGAAGTTCTGGCTGTCGGCATCCAGCCCTGAAGCGGGCGGGGAAAACAGTTCGATGTGATCGATCTCCATCCCGTCATCACCGGTGACGTTGGCCTCAGCCAGCGCCCGGCGGATGGCGGTGGAGAATCGCGTGAGTTCGCCGACATTCGCCAGGCAGAGTTTGATCGAATCCTGTTCGACCAGAAAGAACCAGTTGCCGCCCCACGCCACATCCCCAGTGACGACTCCGTAGCTTGGCACCTCGACTGTCACATCCGCTTGGCTTCGAAAGCTGGGAACATTGGCTACAGTCACGAAATTGCTGTCGGTCAGAGTGGCTTCCACATTCCCAACCGGGGTCTCGATGCGGGCGGTGCCATTTGCAGCCAGTCGGCCCATGTGTGCCAGTGTTACCGCGAGTCCGATGGTGCCGTGCACGCACATGTTGATGTAGCCGACATTGTTGAAAAAGATGACGCCTGCGTCCATCGCTGGATCGGATGGAGGAAGCAAGACTGCACCGACCACTGCATCCGATCCGCGAGGTTCATTGACGCTGGCGGAGCGCACCCAGTCATGAGAGTTCTGCAGTGACACTCGCTTTTCCGCCATGGTGTCTCCCGCCAGTTCTGGAAAGCCGGAGTGAACCACCCGGGTAGGCTCGCCGCCGGTGTGTGAGTCGATATAGTGGAGTTCTGTGATGGACGGTGTCATCGGAGCAGGGTAGGGGATCAATGGATGAGGGGGGACAAGAGTTCCGATTCCGGCAAAGGTCAACACCAGAGCGAGGACTGGTAGCTTAAGAGATCGCAACAGGTAGAATCCGGCCACGACAATCGCGAAATCGGTCGGCGATGCCACACTGCTGGTGAAAACGGGTTGATAACAGGCAGCGATGAGCAGCCCTACCACTGCCGCGTTCAATCCGCTGACAGCACCATTGAGCCGGGGGGCGCTGGTGAGAGATTGCCAGGCATCTTTAAATCCTAACAACAGCAGAAAACCAGGGAGGAAGATGCCGAGTGTTGCAAGTGTCGCCCCTTGAATCGCCTGTCCAGGTGAGAGTCCGGCTCCGAGGAATGTTGCCAGGGTGAACATAGGGCCGGGCACACCCTGAGCTGCAGCATAGCCGACGAGAAACGATTCCTGAGTCAGGCCAGAGGCGACGCTGTGGCTTTGCAGCAGGGGCAGAACAACGTGGCCACCACCAAACACCAGACTCCCAGCCTGGTAGAATCCTGCAAAGAGATTCGGCGCTCCCTGCATTCGCATCAGCCAGGGCGATCCTGCGAAGAGCAGGGCAAACAAGATGAGTGGCACCCAGTGAACGCGCGGCTTTCCCCGGGACATGTTCAGGTCCACGGCGTCGCTGGACTTTGCCCGAAGCAAGACCATGCCAACGAGTGCCGCAACGATGAGTGCGCCGAACTGGCTGAACATTCCTGGGCGAATGAGGAGGGCTCCTGCAGTGGCAACGCAAAGCCCAGCCGTCAGCCTGCACTTGCAGAACGATCGGAACATTCCCAGGGTCGCATCGGCCACCACGACGACAGCCAGGAGCTT
>JAGROY010000402.1 GCA_020439995.1 Verrucomicrobiia bacterium | reverse complement strand
CCCGGAATCCAGCGCCCAGCACGAGTTTCCGTTCGACGACGAATACAGCGAGATGGCGCTGCAAGTGAAGTGCGACGAAAGCAATGCCAACCACGACCTACATTTGGTCGTGCTCGATGCTGGCGACCACCAGGGAGAAGCGAGATTACTCGCCGCGGCACCTCGATTCGTCCGCCGCCGCGAGACGGAGGTCAGCATTCCGCTTGGCGTCGTCACGGTGCCGCTGCTGGAACGGCTGCGTCGCCTGGGCAAGGTGCCCGCCGGGGACAAATGTGTGGATCGTATCGCAGCCATTGCAAAGGAGCGGCAGCGGGCACGCTGGGCAGAACGATCCAAGAAGAGCGTGCAACTGGAGATCCCGCTGGAAGAGGGCTCTGGTTCGTCGATGCCATCGCTGCTGTAAGGCAGACGCTCAGGCGGAATTCAGCGTGCCTGACCTAAATGACACGCTCATCTCCCTCGGCACACATCGCACACATTAGGACACCTTTGCCTTGGTGATTTCCCAGTGGCTCGTCGAATCAAGACCTATGTCATATGAGTGTCAGAGTTCATGGCACATCATTGCAAATGGGCGCAGTTGGTGGCTGAATAATCGCGCCCATGAAAGGGTAACAGTTTTTCGGATCGATGGCATCCACGCCTTACGCCTTGCGCGGCACAAGAAAACGAGCGACATTCCAAGAGTGCCTGCTCCCTGCCAAACAGAAAATAAAGCAATGCTCAGCCGACAAGAGCTGGCGCGTCGGTGGGGCGTTTCGACCGATACTATTCGGAGGAGGGAACAGGAGGGATTGCTCGCATCAATTCGGTTTAACAGCAGGCTTGTGCGGTATCGGCGTGAAGATGTAGAGGCGATTGAGCGACGCCTGCTGGGCTCTGATAAAGATGGCCCCGCAACGGAGTTCCCAGCATTCCCAGCGCATGCGATCTGGAGCAATCAGGATCACGATAAACCAGTCGTCATCGCAGCAGTGATGGGCATCGATGAAAAATCGGGCGAAACCTATTTCATGACGGAAGACGGCACAGGAATTCCTGAGTCAAAGTTGGTGTTCGATTCCTGAGATCGCACCAATCAGTCTTACTATGAGGTCCTCACCACACTCGGCATCGTTGCCGACCATGTGCTCAATCATCGAGGAGACTTCCCTGATCAATCTGAGGCAATCTGCCCGATCGAACCACTCGCAAGTCCTCCGCGGATCACAGCGCAGTGCCTGCTTGAATAGCCGCTGATTGCTATCTCCATCGATCCCCTGAGCCATGAGTAGGTCGTGAATGTGGAGCCCAGTTTCCAAAGCACGATTCTTTGCCTCTGCCTCGAACCTCATGACTTCCATCGCCTCCCAATGCCGACAAACGGAAACGTGTGAGATTCCGAGCTGTTTTGCGATCGCTCGGAAGCTGCGGAACTTGCCGCGTTGCCTGGTATAATCAATGTCCCAACGTAATCTCCGAATCTGATTTCTTCGATCATCAGTGCGGTCCTTGAGTCGTATGCGATACCAGAAAAGGTTACTCGGAAGACCTTGGCCCCACTGTCGGAATCCACCGAGCCGAAGAAAGTAGCACCGCATTTTTCGACGAACTTCGTCCGGATCGGGTTTCGGGCCAGGCGAGCGCAGCAGCAGCTTGCGCATCGTAGCTGGATCAGGAGCCGTGGGGGCAGATGGGGAGATAGTCATGGCGGTTGCTGAATCTCCGGCGGGTTTACCCGGGATGCAACTGCGAGAAATGGAGGCGACACCCGATTCTGCAATCGAACACGCACACGCCTTCATGCTTACGAATCGTGAGGGAAGTCCAACGGGCTCTTCCGTCCTTGCTCGTTCGGGAAGGAACGGTTTGAACGTAGATCATCGTCGTGCGCACGTCGCTGTGGCCCAGCATTTCCTGGATCGTCTTGATATCGTAGTTCGCCAGCATGAGATGGCTTGCAAAGGAGTGGCGGAAAGTGTGGGCCGAGACTTTTTTGTGCGTTCCCAAGCGATCCACCGCCTCCCTGAGGTGAACTCCGAAGTCGTTCGCATGAAGGTGATATCGCCTCAACTCGTCAGCACCCGACACCTGTGTCAGTCGCTTTGCCGGGAAAAAGAATTGCCATTGGGGGCGTACGACGCTCGAGAGGGAAACCGAGAACTACAGAGGCCAGCCTTACGAGGAATGGAAGCAAAACCATGTGGGCGCAAGCAGTCGCGAGATTACAGAGATGCATCGAAACGTCCCACCTTTGCAGTTGGAGCCCAAGCCGTCAGCATCCCCCTACATCGTCTACCTGATCATTGACTTCATCACGAACGTATCGCTTTTCAGTGGTTAAGTAAGTATTACGGACTGACTGCAATCCAGTTAAACTTGAAGACGTTCTGCTCCGGCAAGCGCCAGAACAACAACTCCCCGCCCCCTGCAAAACCGCCAACGCTAAATGCCGGTTTCCCATCTATGTCCGCCAAGCCCGAAGGATTCAGTTCCGAACTACCAGGGTACTGTAGAATATTAACACCATCGTCCCAAGCGGTACCTACAGTATCTTTCGATCGAAACAAGTATTCCCCGCTTCTCGCGAAAGGGATGCCATCGACAACGGCCAATCCTGCGCTAAATTGTATGGATTTCGTGGTTTCCAACATGACAGGTTCGCCCCAAACAGCGCCCATATTATCGATTGCCCGTATGTAGTGAGGCCTTTCCCCCTTGTCGTAGCAAATGGCCGGATTTCCGTTGACAATCGCCATGGCAGTTCCACTGAATCCCGCGCCGTTGTCATCGACTTCAACCGGAGTCCCCCAATCGCTCCCATCGGAATCGGTTGCGCGCACATAGTTTAACGTGCCTCCTGTCAAATCTCGATAGCTGACAGCTGGCTGTCCCTCCACAACGACCAGAGAGGGATACGCGGCAACGGTGCCATCCGAATCGATGGTCACAGGCGCATCCCAATTATCGCCATCGGCATCGCTGGATCTGGCGTATTTGAGGTCCAAGTTGGTCCAGTCCCGATAGGCAATCGCGGGACGTCCGTTCACCTCGGCCAGAGAAGTGTGTCTGCCAACATCTCCATCGGAGTCGACCAATACGGGCGATTTCCAGTTCTCTCCGTCCGTGTCGGTAGCCCGCACAAAGCGCAAAGCTCCGTTCGTGCGGTCGTAGAAGCAAATGGCAGGCCTAGCGTTCACGACGGTCAGCGAAGAAAATTCACCGACGTCTCCCGTGGAGGCTATCGTCACGGGCGTCCCCCAACTGGAACCCACAGCGTCGCGTGCTCTCACGTACTTCAATTGACTCCTCGTTCTATCTTGGTAGCTGATAGCCGGATTTCCGTTGACCTCCGCGATGCTCGAATAAGCGCCTTGCGCGTTGGGATCCGCTGTTACATATGGAAACCTCTCTCTACTGAATACCGTTACAAAGCCGGAAACACCGATTTCGGTGACATCGATCGAGCTGAATTGGATCGAGCTGAATTCCGGTGTATTTCCGTAGGGGAGAAACGCGGGGAGACTTGCAAAAGCAGGTGAAAACTCGACGGTAAACGGCTGTAAACCAGACGCTCCCAAGACATAAGGAACATCCTGAACGATGCCAATCTGAATTTTGGGCACCGAAGTGGCTAGTTTGTCGGATGTGATCGTGCCGTTGGAAATCTTATCGGCACTCACGGCTCCGTCGGCCAGTTGTGTCGTTCCCACCGCTCCTGCGGCAAGCTTGGCTGAGGTAATCGCACCATCAGGAACCGATCGAGCAGTCTGCGCATTTGCCGCCATCATCGCGTAGCCAACGGCCGCGATACGCTGGTCCGGTTCCAGCTGTTGGAAGCCATGCGTGCCGTCATCAAACCAGATGCGTAGCAGCACTTCGTCATTCGCGAACACCGCTACCGGAACGACCGACATATTTGGTATCGTGGCATCGCCGAGCAGTATGGAGTATAGGCCATTAACAACGCTTAACGACACTGCGTCTGCGGGCTCGAAACCTGCTATGCTGGTGCCATCGTTACTCCAGAGAGTTGTGTCACCCGCTTTGTTTACCAGAGCGAACTTGAACGATCCACTTCCGGTGAAGTCGATTCCACCCACCTGAACGCGCCCCTGAAAACTAATGAGTTGCGGGACGGCATGTGAAGGTGACGGGATTGCACAGCAAAGAGAGGCTGTTCCAAGAAGAGCAAGAACTTGACGTATCGTAAACATGTAGGGCTAGGTTAGTGAGCACCCGTTTCAGGGCAACGCGACAATCACCTTTAGCCGTTTTGCTTTTCCGGGGAAACATTTTTGACTTGAAAACCCCACGGCATGACCGCAGGCTAGCGTTATGAGTATCGGCTCCATCTTCGATACGACATCGACTTATTATCAGAGTAGCCTGCACCGATCAAAGAGAAAAGAGAGTTTATGCATTTTTGGCACACGTGGAGATTCGCAGTTGTTCTGTCTGGACTGACAATTCTTGGATTTGACATGGCTCAAGCTGTTCCGCAGCTGATCAGTTTCCAGGGTAGAATTCAGGTAGGTGGTAATGATTTCACGGGAATCGGCCGATTGAAGTTCGCACTCGTGGATGCCCAAGGGGCCACTTCCTACTGGAGCAACGATGGGACTAGCGAATCTGGTAGTGAACCCGCTGAACCCGTCGAACTCAAAGTTCAAGATGGCCTCTACTCAGTGTTGCTGGGAGATGCTACAATTGCCAACATGGCGCCCCTTCCTATTGAAGCCTTTAGCAGTGATGAGGTATTTCTTCGAATTTGGTTCGATGATGGCGTCAATAGTTCGCAGCTTCTTCAACCAGATCAGCGCATTGCAGCCGTAGGGTATGCGATTGTGGCCGCCACTGCACACCAGGCTGAAGTGGCGAAAACTGTTCCCGACGGTACGATCACCGCCGATAAGATTGCAGACCGTGCGATCGAGTCACGGCACATGAGCCCGGCCTCTGTTACCGCAGTGCAACTTGCACCGAATGCTGTTACTTCCGATGCCCTGGCAGATGGTGCCATCGGTTTTGAAAAGCTTCCGCCAGGGGCAGCGAAATTTGAGGCGGGCGTCGTAGAACTTGACGTGTTGGAGAATAAAGGTTTGAACCGCTTCGTAGATGTGCGAATTCCCTTTTCCTCTCCATTCATTGCTCCGCCCTTGTTCTCGACCTACAATGGTGTAGTGAGCACGTTCTCCCGTGGTTTAGCCTTGTTTACAGAGGTCAATGTAGCGAGGGAAGAGGTGTTGGCTCAGGCAGAGCTCGATCTGGAAGCTATTTACGTCACTGCCGTCGACATCCCCGGGAAGAGCATTGGTTCGAGGACATCGCTAACAGTTGTTGGTAGATTGCCGGCTATTGCTTTCCGCCAAACCCCCGAACGACAGATTCGATTCGTCCGAGCTCTGGACGAAGATGGAAGAAACTGGGGGAGTCCGACTGTTGTAGTTGATGGAAGTCTTGGGGGGGATCACGTGCAGTTGCTGGTAGTCAACGATCGTCCCGCAGTATGTTTCTACGATACCTTTAAGAAAGACCTTCGGTATGTCCGCGCCTTAGACAATGAAGGAAGAAACTGGGGAGAATCAGTTCTTTTGGACGAAGGCGGCGATGTGGGAATCCTCAGCTCGATGGCGATAGTCGATGGACGACCGGCCATAGCGTACTACGACACGACAAATTCGGCCCTGAAATACATTGGGGCAGCAGACTCCGATGGAGCCAGCTGGAATACGCCAGTGGTCGTGGATTCCGACGGTTCAGTTGGAGCGTATGCCAAACTCATCATCGCCGATGGTAATCCTGCGATTGGATATCGCGATGCCACGGAAGGCACGGTAAATTACGCCAGATCGGTCGATAGCAAGGGCACTAATTGGGGCTCGCCAATTTCCGTGGATTCTGGAGGCTTTTATGGATTGGATTTGAAGATCATCGATGGAGCGCCGACTTTTCTTTACGATCAGAGGACAGTGCAAATGTCTCGAAGGGTTCCATTTCTTTATCTTAGGGCAGTCGATTCTATCGGCGAAGAATGGGGAATTCCACAACCGCTGCCACTGCCTGATTTTGCTGATTTTGAGAACATTTTTCCAGGTACCTTCTCCCTCGTCTATCTGGAAAATAAGGTCTATGCAAATCTGTACGGCGAGTGGTTTCGCAGTGAAGGGGCGCGGGGTGAGGAGTGGACCCATTCCAAGATGACTGGTACCATAGGTAGCTTTAACTACGGGACTGACGCTGAATATTCTCTCGTCAACGGTTCGCCGGCGACTTGCCGTTCGGAGGGCAGATCAAACAACGCCGTAATCCGCTTCTTCAGGCTTCCACGAAAAGTTACCATTGATTGGATTACCATAGGCAAATAGCCCGATGACCTGTTTCCGGCTCCCTGAGAAAACCAACTGAATCAATGGCTATCGTCAACGCATCCCTTTTACAGTAGCTATTGATTCACCTTTGAGAAAAATGAATACGTTTTCCCCACGCCCCTGGTCGGGGGTCCTCCGGGTAGCTAGGCTAGCCGCGATTGCATTGCCTTTCGCATGCATCCCGGCATCGCTCCATGCCTCGCGATCCTCAGCGAACTACTCGCAACCATCGGAAGCATTCAGTTCCGGCGTTCTCCGAGCGACAAGCGCCAACTATACGACCGATTCAACTGTCGACATCCCTTGGGCCGGCTCATCGAACGCTGGAGCGCCGCACAACTACGCCGTAGGAATCGGGCACATACCTCAGTTGTATTGGGTGCCAGATCTCGATGGCGATGGAATTCCCGACCCGGATGATCTCGATGACGATGGCGACGGATGGGCGGATGATTTTGAGCTCGCTGTCGGCAGTGATCCGAGAAACGCTGCCAGCATGCCCAGTGAAACAGGCAACGGCGATAAGGACATCTGGTCAAACGCCTTTGAGCTACTTTTCGGGCTCGACGGCGGAACCTTCGATATCGACTGCCCTGTTATTTTTGGCACCGCTGCAATCGGCGAGGATATCCATGTTACCTATACCCTGACACGCAAGTCCGATCTGTCGGTGCTGTCCTCAGGGCTTGAAGTGTCGTTCTCCTCAAATCCGAACACTGGCTTTGTCGCAATCGCCGCAAAATCTAGCATAGAAGCTGGGGACGGCTTTCAGCAGGATACTTTCCTGGATCCTGTCCCCGTCAATGACAACGGCGTGATCACTCAGCGCTTCGGGCGTATCATGGTGGCCAGGCAAAGTGCGGAAACATATGGAACATTGCCGATCTTGATCACCGGAGATGTAGATGACACGGTGACCTCTGCCACTCTGACCCGATTCTCAGTACCTGTTGTCGGAACCATGATTGGACGAGGTTCGGTGACGTCGGCAACTGTTTCGACCTTAACAGACGATAATGCAGCCTTCGGAACCATCACGCCAGGCAAATTCTATGTCGCTATCACCAGTGGCGTGAATGAAGGAGCGCAGGCTACAATCGCTCGCAATACTGCGAACCAACTCACACTGGACACAGATCTAAGCGGCTTGAGCGTGATCGGCCAGACTTACGAAATACGTAAACATATCACCATCGGTTCGCTGTTTGGAGATGACAACCAGACCGGCCTACACGAGGCGGGTAACTCGTCGGATGCTGACGACGTTCTCCTGACAACCCCCGGCGGAGTAGAAACTTTTTTCTATTCTCCTGCAGTACCAGAGGGATGGAAAGACAGTGCCGTCAACGACGCTGTTGACGAACCGATTGAGCAATCGATTCCAGTGACGGTGCGCCGCCGTGTCACCGGCAACCTGGCGATCTATCCAACGGGAGCGGTCAGACGAGTACCGACGCGAGTGTCGATCGCCGCCACTGGATACACATTCATCGCAATGCCAAACATCAATCCTATACCGTTGGCGGATCTCGGACTCGACGATCTGGTAACACGGGGAAGAAACCCAGTTGAAGGTGACAACCTGCTGGTGTTCGATCACGATGGAATTCTAACGCGCTACTTCTATCTCGATTTCGGTGGCACCACTGGCTGGTACGATTCAGCTTTTAATCTGGCTGGACTCATTCCAGCTGGAGCCACGATCATCTATCAGCGCAAATCTGGTGGTGCTTTCGAATGGAACGTTCCTACTTCCACTCCGCTTCCAGCACCCTAGGCATCCCATCGATCGTTCCTTCCGTTCAAATATATATTCATTTTTTCCCAATAGTTCACTATGAGACCGAACTCGAAGCTAATAGACCTTGTGCTATGGCTCACCATCTTCTGTGCTGGCGCGCCAACAGCCCCAGGGACTGCGGAAGGTGCAGTTTCCATCGACTTTACCGCCGGCCCAGGCGAACGGTCACTGATCACTTCCACAGGCGCGCCAGTGCCTGATGGAAACTTCGTCCATGTCGGGTCATTTGCGACATTGTTCAACGTCCAGGCGAACGCGCGTGATATCGGATCGCTCTGGTCGGCATTCAATGTCCTCGGCACCACGACAGTGCGCACGATTCTGGGTGATCCGGGCAGATTCGGAGCAACATCCATTTCAACTGATCCTGCGTTTGATGGTCAACAGATCTACATATTGTTAATGCTCACCGTCAATCAGGCCCCACCAACACTAACTTTCGACAACGTCCTTGAGTATGGTCTATTCACCAATTCAGCGTCGGGCGATTGGATAGTTCCTTCCCAAATTGCTGCCGTACCGTCGACGCTGGTTGGCTCATCTCATGTTGCGACTGCAGTTTATGGTGGCCTGTCAGCGAGTAATCTGGCACTCAGCCCGGTTCCCGAGCCCGCAACGGGCATGCTGGGAGCGTTGGGATTGTCAGCGCTCACTTTGCGCCGACGCCGCCGGTGGGTATCAGGCTCCCCACGCATTGCCGTCGCAGCTGGAATCGCCCTGTTCCTTCCATGCGAGAGTGTACTGGCCCTGTTCACTGTCGAGTTTACCGCCCAACTGGGACAGCGAAACGTCATCGACGTCGACGGCGGCCTCCTTCGGGCCGAAGGTGGCGAGGTTCGATTAGGCCTGCTTGCCGATTTCTTCGATCCTGAAGAACACGGCGATGATCTTCACCGCTTGCGCGAAGCGTGGATTCCTCTTGGCTCCACTCCGATTCGATCAGTGCTCGGCGAGGCAAGTCGATTTTCTGCTGCCATAACCAGTGAGGATTCCTTAGTGCAAGGAGCCCAACTCTACCTTTGGATTCTCCACACCGCAGATGGCGCCACAGTAGCCAGGGACTTTTCCAATGTCACCGAATTCGGACTCTATTCGAGCACCCATCGGAACTGGACCGTACCATCGGAAAAGCAGCTGCCGCCTGAAAACAGCACGATCATCAACAGCTCGCAAATCGATTTAAGCTTCGGCCCCGCGAACATAACTGAAACGAGTTTGCAACTAAGCCGCCCAATTCCCTTGGATCTTGACTACGGTGCCTGGACGACGAATGCCTTTCCGGAAGGCACTCCGGAACAAGAAAAGCTGCCTGAAGCCGATCCGGACAATGACAGCTTAAGCAATCTGCTAGAGCGCTTCACAGGAAACAGTCCGGTTGTTGCGGATCCTCAGTTACCATTCCAATTAACGCTGACAGACAATGGTATCGAGTTCAAATTCGAGCGTGCACGTTCAGTCCCTGCAGGTGTCGCGAGAGTTCAAATATCTACCAATCTCACCGCATGGATCAACGCAGAGATAGATCCGAAAACAGTAAGGATCAGCCCTGTTCCCGATATACCGGCCAAAGACCTCGTCGAAATTCTTGTGTCACCGGACGAAGCGTCAATCAACATCGCAAGAGAGCTTTACGTCAGACTCTCCGTTGTTGAACCTACACCCAAGATCCCAGGACTGGATGAATAGCCACGCCCACTATGGCATAGCCCAAGAGTTACCTCTTGGGTTGGGACACTTGCAAGCCTTCAAAATCTTGCTATTTTTCGCTATGGGAAATTCACTCAGTTTTAATCGTATTCTTTGGAGCGAGCAACCCCTCTACTTTCAGGCCCTCTACGTGTTCGACCGAATCAACGATCTCGCGCCCAAACATCCCGAGTGGAAAGGGATAGAACCTTTCGCGTCAGTGCTCAAGGGCGACGTAAAAGCCTCACTGGCTGGCGGTGAAAAGGCGCTGCTCGAGATGACCATGGCAACCCACGCCGGCCTCACTGCAGAGGAGTTCGCAGACTCGGTGAAGCAGTGGCTCACTTCCGCCAGGCACCCAGTCACCAAGCGACCGTTTACTGAGATGGTTTTTCAGCCGATGCTTGAAGTGCTTGATTATCTTCGCGAACACGATTTCAAGATATTCATCGTTTCAGGTGAGGGTATGGATTTCGTGCGGGTCTTTTCCGAGGAGGTCCGATGAGGAGATCGATGGAGTTAGGTAGGGCGAGCGGTCACCGAAGAGCATTCGCAGCGATTAGCGGGTGCTCAGTCGCGATCTTGGGATTTGTATTGCATTGGTTTGCTGTTGCGGACGCATTGGCGGTGCCCCAGCTTATTAACTTCCAGGGCCGAGTTCAGGTTGGGGGAGTCGACTTCAGCGGCCCGGGTTTGTTTAAGTTTGCGCTCGTCGATTCGTTAGGCGACACGACGCATTGGAGCAACGATGGCACCAGCGCGGCTGGAACCGAACCCAGTGCCGCAGTCTCGATCGCGGTAACGAACGGACTCTACTCCGTGCTGCTGGGCGATGCCACGATACCCAACATGACAGTGGTTCCGGCAACGGTGTTCACGAACGACGAGGTGCTGTTGCGGATCTGGTTTGATGACGGCACGCACGGTTTCCAGCGGCTGGAGCCGGATCAGCGCATCGCCGCAGTCGGCTATGCCATGATGGCCGCCAATGCTCAGACTGCCCAAGTTGCGCAGACCGTTCCCGACGGGGCGATCACCTCAGCCAAGCTGGCGACAGGTGCCGTTGGCGCGGCTCAGCTGGCCGATGGTTCGGTTACTGTGGCGAAATTGAATGCGTCGTCCGGCATCGCGCGAGTACAGACCGGGATGTTCCGACTCTTGGACCGGGTTGGAGTCAACCGATATGATGTAACGTTTCCTACTGCTTTTTCTGGTTTGCCCTTCGTCACTACGTCTCAGGGCACACCTGAAGTCACGCCGACTGGCTTCTCGGTGGAAATCGAGGCACCGCGAGGAGAGGCGAATGTCGTCGATGACGGGCCAGGTTCGAAGGGCGCGTGGAATTCTCTGGCTGTCGTCGCAGGCCGTCCGGCCATCAGTTACTACGACGATCATTTTAAGGACCTAAAGTTTGCGATCAGTGATCATCCGGACGGCGACGACGCATGGACAGTGACGACTGTGGATGGGGCCGGCGGCGTGCAAGTCGGCCGTCGCGACACGTCGCTGAGAGTTGTGGGCGGCAGGCCGGCCATCGGCTATTACGACCACGTCAATGAAACACTGAAGTTCGCGATCAACGCGAACGCGGATGGCAGCGGAGCCTGGACAAATACCACGGTGGATGCCACCGGGGCGGTGGGACGATTCGCGTCTCTCGTGGAGATCGGTGGCCGGCCAGCGATCAGCTACTACGATTCCGGCAACAGTGACTTGAAGTTCGCGATCAATGCGAATGCGGATGGCAGCGGCGTCTGGGCGATCACTGCGGTTGATACCTCGGGTGACGTCGGGCAATACGGGTCTCTGGCTGTTGTAGATGGCAGGCCGGCGATCAGTTACTATGACGAAGGTAACCGTGACTTGAAGTTCGCGATCAATGCGAGTGCGGATGGCAGCGGCGTTTGGGTGATCTCCGTAGTCGATTCCGCCGGGACGGTAGGTCAATACACGTCTTTGGCTGTTGTAGATGGCAGGCCGGCAATCGGTTACAACAGCACTTCCCAACTGAAGTTCGCTATTAATGCCGATAGCACTGGCAGCGGCATTTGGACAATAAGAAGTATAGATGGTAATAGCTACTACCTACACTCCACCACATTGGCCGTCGTGAACGGCAAGCCCGCCATTACCTACGGTGGGGGCCTGGCGGTCAGCGAGGGTGAGCGGTCAAAAAGATGT
>JAGROY010000401.1 GCA_020439995.1 Verrucomicrobiia bacterium | reverse complement strand
ATCGCTGAAACCGGATATGATGGAATTGAGATTGCTCCCTTCACGTTGAAGGACGATCCAAGGGATTTGACCGAAGCCGATGCCATCCGGTTCGCGAAGATTGCGACTGCTGCTGGTCTGGAAATCGTTGGTTTGCACTGGCTCATGGTAAAGCCTGCGTGGCTGCATCTTACCACACCCGACAATCTGCTGAGGAAGGACACTGTGCGCTTCGCCAGCCACCTCGCCCGGTTCTGCGCTGCCCTCGGCGGCGACATTCTGGTGTGGGGCAGCCCGAAGCAGCGCAATCTTGAAGAAGGATGGGATTACAAAGAAGCTCAGAAACGTGCGGCTGATGCTCTGCACATCATCTCCGATGCCGCAGGTGCGGCCGGGGTCACCATCGCCATGGAACCTCTGGGCCGCAAGGAGACCAACTTTCTTACCACTGCAGCCGAAACGATCGAACTCATCAATCTGGTCGACAGTCCGGCATGTCGCCTTCACCTCGATGTCAAAGCGATGTCCGACGAGGAGAAGGCCATCCCCGATATCATTCGCGACTCCGCCGACTACACGGTCCACTTTCACGCGAACGACCCCAACCTGCGTGGCCCCGGATTTGGTGAAGTAAAATTCGAACCTATCATGGCTGCCCTCGCCGAAACGGGCTACGACGGCTACGTTTCTGTGGAAGTTTTCGACTACAGCCCGGATCCCGAAACCATCGCGATTAAGAGTCTGGAGTACTTGAAATCGGTCGTTGGAAAATAGGCGCGGGCGTTGTTTTGATGCCCCTCGGTTTGGGCAGGCGTTGTTCTCGCCACAGTCAAATCTCCACCTTCCATCAGGCTTGAGCTGGAGTGAAAATGATCAAATGAAAAGCCGCACCTCATTGGCAGCGCCGCGATGCTTTACTCGAACTGGGCTATTGCTTCGCGCTCAGTTCGAGTAAAGCATCGGCGAATCCTTGGCCAATCCCTAACATTGTCTTAGCGCTGCCGAGATAGTGAAACGGAAAATCTGAGCCCACGCTATTCCACTCATCGAGGTGTTCTTTCCAGCCTTTCTTAAACACCGCGTGGGCCTCTTCATCCCAGTAATCACTTGTCTGGACTACGGCGACATTGCCTTTAAATTCGTCGAGTGAAGCGGGAGCGGCCTGCGCGTCTCGAAATGCCTGCTGCTTTTCGTTGGGCGTCTTTCCATCGACCCCCATGACGCCGATGACAAAGGGCACCTCCGGGGCTGCGAGATCCTTGCGTGCGTCGCGGATAAAGTTCGCCATGTTTGCCGTGTATTCAGCAGTGTAATCAGGGTTGATCATATCATTCCAACCTTGAAACCACACGATACCCTCAAGCTCTGCGGTGCGCCCTTTCAATTCCGGAAAAAGCGCTCCAATGTCGGCCATGGCGCTTCTGGTTTGTGCGATCATCTCACGGTAAAAGTGGCCAAACTGTTCCCTGACCTCATCCATGGTGCGTTCAGGGATTTTCTTCTTCTGGTTCTCTAACATTGTTACCAATGTCGATTCCTGGGGCAGGCCAGAGCTGGGTGGCCGGAAGTCGCTCCACAGACTTTTGCCACCCCAGGCGGTCTTGATAATGACGACAGGATCGTCAAAGTGGTCTCCCATGACATTTCCGAACTGAAGCTCCGGGCCGATGCAGTTTGGGCTGCCGAATCCCACGGTTAGCTTGCCTTTGCGGTCGAGAAATTGAATGAAAACGTCATCCCGCTCGTGCCAGTTGCCGTCGCTCGTCTTCAGACTGGCAAGGCGCGGGTCAGCGTCCGGCAGCCGGGCCTGGTGCTCCAGCAGTGAAATCTTGGCTTTTCCTTCCATGTTGGACTGGCCCGCCAGCAGATACACTCTGACTTTGTCCTTCCCGTCGGCCTGAGCTACAATCAGGATTGACGCTGTCAGGCAGGTCGTGATTAGGAACTTGTGCATTCTAGTGAGCATTTGGTTTTTCGGATTTTTGATGGATGGGCAGGGAAGGATACTTCGGTTGTAATCATGTTGACGCTGTGAGACGAGAATTTTCAGCGAAAACGAGGACTGCACGGCAGCAAATGCAGGAAATACCGTGATTTGTGCCTCCCATGACAATCGGCAAGGATCTTGCTTTCATGGAGTTCTTGAATAACTTTTCACACTATGACTAGAGATCTCGCTCCATCAGCCGCGTGCTTTATGCACATCGCAGGACTGGCAACTGCTGCCTGCCTGATTCAATCCGCGACTGCCCAAATCCTGTATTCGGAATCGTTCGACTCGCAAGAATCAGCGAAAGTGTTAGAGTTGATCGATCCGTACTGTTTTGTCGACTATGTCGACTACTCAAGCTTCACGCTCGGCTCTTCGGGAGATCAGGAGATCGACGAGGCTCCCAACATGATCGAAGGCAGTGTGCCCACGCGGGGAGTCATGCTGCGTTGCAATGTCGAGAGCGACGAGAATTTTGGCACAGGCGGGATCATTAATCTTCTTCTCACTGATGAACGCGACGGCTCACAGGTTCAGTTCACCGGGAATTTCAAGATGTCTTTTGATGTCTGGATGAATCTGGATGAGTTTTCGACGAGACTGTCGGCAGGAACGACCGAGCAAGTTCTCTGGGGAGTGGGATCGGAAGGTGCAGTTGCTCAGGGACGAATTTCCAGAGCGGATGCAGCGGTGACCGGGACGTGGGGATGGCTGGCAAACGAAGGTGGCTACGGCACGGAAGACTCAGTAATTCGAAACGGGACCATTGAGATCGAGCGAAAGAACGACGGTCCGACGACGGATGTCGGCAGTGATCCGCTTTTTCAGGAGGCATTTCCTGATGCGTTTCCGATTGTGAGTGCTCCTGCGAACTCCTGGGTGCAGGCAGAGATCGAGGTTCGGAATGGAACGGTGACTGTTCGCTACAACGGTGTGCAGTTTCACCGGACGGAAAGCGCTGCGACCGATGGCGGCGCATTTCTTGGGTATGAAGATCCTTTCAATTCTTTATCGTGGAGCCCTGACTTTCAGTTCGCGATTATCGACAATGTTGTGGTCGAGCAGATTGGTTCTGGAACAATCATTGTCACTTCTGCAGCAGCTGTGGGCACCGTCCGGGATGAGGAAGGAAACATTGCTGAGTGGTCGATCAAGAATGACAATTCAGAACCCCTGGAGATCAGCGCCGGAACTTTGTCCGGCGACGATGTCGCTGCATTTACGGTTTTGACTGAGTTTCCAATCACGATCGCTCCTGGTGAGACCGCCAGTCTTCAGGTTGAGTTCAAGCCTGAGGCTCCAAATGGTGAAAAATCGGCAATCCTCACATTGAGCAGCAACGACCCGACCGAACCAGAGTTGCCTCTGGAATTGGTGGGAACGCGAGCGGTTGCAGAGCCGTTGATGGCGCACTTTAAGCTGGATGAGACAGCGGGTGGTAACGCTGTGGATGCATCAGGAGTCGGGTCACTTGGCAACTACAACACGAATCCAGATTACCCGATGGGTTTCGGGCATCCATCCCTGATCGGAGATGCGGGAACATCGGTAGGTTTCACGGCTGCCAACGTCCCGGGTGAGGGGAACTTTGCCCAGCTGCAACCTTTGCACACTCCCACAATCAGTGTTTCGATGTGGATCAAGCCGGAAGAGATTTTTGGCGAGCACACGCTCTTCAATCGCGATCCTTTGTTCAGTGGAACGGATCAGATCTATGGCGCCATTATCGGTGGAGATGGCAGTTTGATTTTCAATGCAGGGGGCACGCTGGTGATTCAGACCGATCCTGATTTGATTCAGGCGGGTGAGATCTATCACATTGTTGTCACGCATCTGGACGAAGACGGCTTCGGCAATGACACCGCCAAGCGCTCACGCGTTTACATCAACGGTGAGCTGATCGGGGAGGCGATCGATGTCGAGACTGTCGGCTTTAACGACTATGACGCGAATGCGCGCGTGCTAACGATGTTCCTTGCGAGCAAGACAGCTGCCGGGTTCGGCTACACTGGGGATATCGACGACGTGCAGATTTACTCCATCGAGTTGAGTGAAGAGCAGGTCGCGGCGATGTTCGCCACGCCTGGAGCCACCGCCTTTGATGCTCCGCCTCCATCTCAGGAAGAATTCGCCATCACCAGCGTCAATGCCGTCGATGTCGCAAACATCGCTGTGACGTGGAATTCCCAGCCCGGGAAAACCTACCTGCTGGAAAGCTCGGCAGACTTGCAGGAATGGGGTGAAGTTTCGGATGGTGTGGCAAGCGGTGGTGAATCGACAAGCTTCGTTGACACTGATGCTCCTGCAGGAACCACTGTCCGTTACTACCGCGTAACCGAGGAATAGTCCGCTGAATTTCTGGTTTCCAAACCGCCATTTGCGGCAGCATTGCGCCTTAGCGCTTCTGGTGGTGTTGTCAGGTGGTGAAATGATGGCTCAAAATGCGCTGGAAGCACTCATATCGGACTCTCCCGGGCTGAAACAAGTTGCGGGAGATCCTGCGTATGAGGTTCAAATCCTCTACACGCAGATCGATCGTGCAGCGCACCCGGACGAGACGCCCACCTTCCACAGCCACCGCTGGAATGTGAACGCTGACCGGTACTTTTATCCTGCCAGCACCGTAAAACTGCCTGCTGCCATCCTGGCTCTCGAAAAATTGGAGGGTCTTTCAGTGCCCGGGCTCGACAGGGAATCGAGGATGCACACGCTTGGCCTTGAGACGGATGATGTGTCCAGCATTGCCCGCTACATCAGGGAAATCTTTCTCGTGAGCAGCAATGCCGCGAACAACCGGCTATTTGACTTCGTCGGTCCGGTTGAGCTTTCGGACGGACTGCAGCACCGGGGCTATGCGGGTGTGAGAATCTTCCATCCACTATCAGTGGCTCGCGAACCGGGTGCAATCACCACGAATGCGATCGAATTCTCCGATCCGTCAGGGAACATCATTCATCGCCATCCGCGTAAGACATTTGAAAATCGATGGCTGCTCAAAAAGGCTGAGCCAAAGGGTGTCGCTTACTTGAAGGGGGGTGTTCGCATCGAAGAGCCCAAGGATTTTGCAGATCTCAATGGGTTCCCCCTCGAGGCGCAGCAGCGGATCCTTCGCGCCCTTATTTTTCCTGACAGTGTCCCTGAAGCAGATCGCTTTCGACTGTCGGAGGATAGTCGAAAGTTCCTGCTACGTGAAATGTCGCGCTGGACGTCAGAGTCTGGAGATCCGGCCTATGATCCAGAGCACTTCGGCGATGCCTACACCAAGGAACTCTTCTTCGGCTTCGAGGCGAAACGTGCGACTGATCCCGACATCCGGATGTTCAGCAAGTCCGGACTGGCCTACGGGACACTCACGGACAATGCTTACTTTGCGGATTTCGACAGCGGCATCGAATTCTTCCTGAGTGCTACTTTGCTGGTGAATGCAAACGGCACCTTCAATGACGATGTTTACGAGTATGATACCATCGGCATTCCGTTCCTGCGCGAACTCGGACGCGCGGTGCATGCGTTCGAGCTTACCAGGCAGAGGAAAGTGTCAGCGAATCTTGATGCCTTGAAGTTCGACTACGACGGCATGTAGCCGAAGATGCGAAATCTTCTGCGAATGGTTCGACAAACCGCGCCCTTTTCCGCCATTCTCGGGTGCACTTATGAAAACACCCGCCTTTTCCGTCTCATTTCGTCCCGCACGGACCATCCTGGCCTCATGCTCTGTCGGATTATTTCTCACTTCGATGGCTCATCACGCAGCAGCCGGAGTCGGTGTAGGAGCCAAGCCTATCGAGGGAGCAGAAGTCATCATCGATGGCACGCGCAAGATGCTGGACGAAAAATGGATCTACTGGGAAGGACCGCGCTTCGGTTCATCCATGCCGATTAAGTGGAAGATCGTCGAAGATCCGATCGATGGAGGCACCGCAGTGATGACTGACGATCCTGCAGCTGCAGGTGGCAAATACGGTGCGGCTGACATTGTTACCAAAAAAGCCTACCGCGACTTCCGTCTGCACATTGAATTTTTCATCGCAAAGAAAGGTGGCAACAGCGGCGTTTACCTGCAGAACCGCTATGAGATCCAGGTGCTGGATGGTGATAAAACCAGTCACGGAATGGCAGCAGTCATTAATGAAACGGAATCCCCCTACGAAGCCTACAACGGAGTGGGCAAGTGGAACTCCTACGATATTCTGTTTCGCGCCGCACGCTTCAAAGACGGTAAATTGGTCGAGAAAGCCATGGTTTCGATGTATTTCAATGGCAAGAAAGTGCACGAGAATGTGAAAATCAACAAAGTCTGGGGCGGCCCGAACTCGGGCGTCGATGGTGGCAATGATGATGGACGTGGAATCACCGACACACCGCAAGGCCTCAAGCTTCAGGCCGAGGGGCACGACGTCCGCTACCGCAACACCTGGATCAAGGAAGTAACGATCGACAAAGCTGACACCGATTTTTCAGCCGACGAGTAGGGGAGGAAGGTCTGGTTTTGCCCCATCCCCGCCGACCCGATTCCTAGGGATGTTCTGGTTTGCGTTTGTGAATAATGACAACGTTTCCGGCGGGGTCTAATACCATAGCCATGTGGCAGACCGGTGTCTCAAACGGCTCCATTTTAAAAGGCACTTCTGCCGCCCGCAGGGTTGAAATGATGACATCAAAGTCCACAGCTTCCAGTCCGCAGCTCGGGCCATCAGCACTGGGCAGCCAGCCGGGAGCTTTCCCCACAGCGAGAGTGTGCGGACCGAGTTCGTATTCCACCCAGCCGCCGTCATCTCCCATGGGCGTGACCATCGTGGGGACGAGGCCCAGAATGTCCTCATAGAACGCACGGGACGCGGTAAAATCGGTGGCAGGATAGCAGGTGAAGGCAACTTCTGTAAAAATCATCGTGGCATTGTTTGTTGAGTTCGAACTGCAGGTGGTTTGTGTTTGTCAATGTTCAATCATTTGCTGACTGCCATGACTGCCTGAGCTCGCTTCATCATTTCTTCCGGGGAGACATCTTCGATGTGCTGGCTAAATGACCAGCGATAACCAAATGGGTCGCGCACCATGGCTGAGCGTTTGCCCCAGAACTGGTCTTGAGGTGAATTAAGAGGGGTGGCGCCAGCCTCTACCGCGCGGGCGAATGACTGGTCACAGTCGTCAGTGACGATGGAGATCAGGCAGGATGCGGCGCTTCCTTCGGGCATTGCCTTTGCGTGCCATTCAGGGCTTTCATCCGAAATATATATCTGGCTGTTGCCTATCATGAACTCTGCGTGGGGCACGCTGCCATCGGGGCCGCTCATGCGGAAGAGTTCCTTCGCGCCAAAGGCTTTCGTATAAAAATCGAGGGCGTCTGCTGCGCGTTTACAGGTCAGGGAGATGGCAACGGTGGGTTCGCTGGGCTGGCTCATAGTGGATGGATAATAGTGAAAATGGAAGGAACTGGTTTCAATTTGGCGTTTAGAACGATTCGAACGCGTGGTTTGGTTATTGTTCAATAACCCAGATCCTTCGCACACCCCACTGACACCCCTATGTCAGGAGTGATCCACGCATCTCGCATTTTTTTGCTGATGATGCCGTGCTGCCGCGAGCGCCAGTGTGACA
>JAGROY010000400.1 GCA_020439995.1 Verrucomicrobiia bacterium | reverse complement strand
TCGACGAGATCGAAAAAGCCCATCCACGCGTAATCGACTTGCTGCTTCAGATTCTGGATGCAGCACGCGTAACCATGGCAAGCGGGGAAACGCTCGATCTCAGCCAGTTCTATGTTGTATGCACCTCAAACATCGCCGGGCGTGCAGTATTGAACGTTCGTCACAGTGTAAGATCCACACTCGTTCGTTTTGTTGAAGCACAGGCACAGGCGGAACTCCGGCCAGAGATTTTTGCGCGCTTTCAAACGGTCTCTGTTTTTGATCGGTTGGGCTACGACGAGCAGTTGAAAATCGCTCAGTACATGCTCGACCGTGAGATCCAGCAGCAACAGCAACGCACTTCGATCACCATCACCTACGAGCCCGGGCTCGTCGCGCATCTGACAGGTGAAGGCTTTCACCCTCGGCTCGGCGCGCGTCCCATGCGCCGATGTATCGAGGGTTTCGTCAGGGCAGCTTTACGCGCAAACTACCTCGGAGCTCAGGCATCGAGCATCCGATTAACTCCAATGACATCAGTATGAGAACGCTATTTGTGGAAGATGATGATTCACTCGATTTAGAATCGAGTATGAGTGCAAATGAATCCCAAGCCGAGGCAAAGCTATTCCCACCAACGCGATGGAGTCTCGTGGCACAATCGTCGGGACAACCCGAGGTCGCCGCGAAAGCGCTGTCGGAGCTGTGTCAGATCTATTGGTACCCTGTCTATGCTTTCGTGCGAACGATGGGGAAGGATCACCATGATGCGGAAGATCTTACTCAGGGGTTCTTTGCCCATTTGCTTGGGCGCGGCGATTTCAGCAAAGCCGATCGTAGCCTTGGAAAGTTGCGATCGTTCCTCTGCATCACCGTGAAGCGCTACGTCATCAGCAATGAACGCCGGGATCGGCGCTTCAAGCGAGGTGGCCATGTCAGAATTGTCTCGCTCGATGCGGAGGCTGATGAAAGGCGCTTTCGCTCAGAGCCATCGACCTCCGAAACTCCGGAAACTCTTTACGAGCGACGATGGGCAAGCACCCTTCTATCGGCGGCCATTGACCGGCTCAAGGTGGACTACGAGAAGCGAAACCAGGCAGAGTTGCTTACCGCGATGTTGCCCTACCTAAGCCCCAATGCTCGTGAGGACCGGCAAACCGAGATTGCAGAGCAATTCGGAATGGCCACCGGAGCCTTCCGCATGAACGTCCATCGGATGCGTCAGCGCTACAACGAGTTCCTCCGCGCCATCATCGCAGATACCGTTGAGGATCGCTCTGAAATCGATGAAGAGCTGGCCTATTTGCTCAGGTTGTTTCAATAAAAAGTGGGCATCAATTTCACTTTCTCGGTGATGTTGATCTCCAAACGGCGAATTGCCTTGTGTGCATGCCGATGAATCCTCGAATCAACGTTTCCTCAGGTTGGATGAGATCCGCTTGGTTGCCATTGTGATCATGGTTGTCGACCATTCGCTGCTCTTCCTTACAAACAACAGTGTTCTGTCCGGCGTTGCCCGTGCCACCCTAACACGCTGCGCGGAACCTCTCTTTGTCTTCGTGTTTGCTTCGCTCGCGATTCGCAGCGGACAGCCCGTAAGGCTTCGAAGGTGGCTTCAGATTGCGGTGGTCTCGGCGGCAACCTCAGTAATCCTGTCGACTACTTTGGATCGAGCCATGATGGATATTCTTGTTAGCATTGCGCTAGTGGCGCCCCTTGTGCCGTTCGTGTCACGGCTCCCGCCTCCGTTGGTTCTCGTGTGCACTTACGTCACAGCGGTTCTCGCGGTGATCCCACTCACGGTCTTCGGCGTCGAGTTCAATTACAACCCAATCCTGATTCTTTACCAAGCGATGCTCGTACGGCTAGGCGATGTGAATCGCGGACTCAACAACCCCAAGCTTCACATCATCGTGTCTAGCATCTTGGTCATCGTGATCGCAGTGTTCTTGAAGCGACGCGGTATTGACGCCACCACAACCGTCCTCATCGTAGGATTCGGACATCCGCTAGCATACGCAGTGATCCGCGTCGTTAGCGATCGAAGACTGAGATTGCCGAATGGTGCCGTGCCGCTCGCACGGCATCCGCTCGCGGTCTACGCCTCTCATCTTATTGTGCTTGCGGCACTTGCTCGTGGATTCTGATCAATGTGAACGAAATCCTGTGATGGTTTGCAGGAAACGACGAATTGCATAGTGCCATGTGGTATTTACTTCGATTATCAACGGCTTTCCTGTTTGGCGCGGCGGGAGTGATGCTTTTTCTCGAGCAGCCAACACCTTTAGGAAAAGCTGGCAGTGCGACTGCTCTTTTTGTGGGCATAGCCCTGGTCGCTTCTCCTCAACGCAAAGCGGTCATGCGCTTCGGGCATTTATCATGGACTCGGGAGGAACTGTGCCGCCATGTTCTCATCACGGGAGACACAGGTTGCGGCAAGACCTCATCAGGGTTCCACTCGATCCTTGTCGGTCTAACCAAATCGCTGTCCGGCTGGGGCGGTCTGGTAATCGGAGTCAAAGGAGACGAAACTGAATTCCTAGGCGAACTGCTCGATGCCAACGGCAGATCTGACGACTTGGTGCATCTGCAAGTTCGTCCTGTCGATGCAAGCCCGGATTGGAAACCGCCGCATCGGTTCAATCTGCTGAGCGATCGTTCCCTGCCCTGGACGGCCCACGCCAAGGCCATAGTAGATACCGCATCGAGCATGACGGAAGGCCGCCAGGATGCCTTCTTCAAACCGATGGCCCAGATCGCTTTGGCAAATGCTCTGCAACTGCTCGACCAGCTCGGGCGTCCGGTCACTCTCGTTCGTGCCTACCACTTGCTGACTTCCGAACGCGTCCTCAAAGAGGCGGTGGAACAGCTCGAACAGAATGAGCCGACCGAAGCGTTGATTCGTCTATCAGATTTCTTTCATTCGACTTTTATTGAGGCCAAGGCTCCTGAGCAACGGGAAGGTATCGAGGGTACGATCAAGACATACCTTGGGTTCTTTCTCGATCCAGACCTCGCGGCCGTTTTCTGTAGTGATGAACAGAACACGTTCGAGATCGGAGACGTGGATCGCGGGGCCATCATTGCGACATCCATGCCTCAACGTTTCGTCAGTGAGCGGCGTTACATCAACACCTACTTGAAGATGCTGTTCTTCTACCACGCGCTCCGCCGCTACGAGCGTCCGAGGCAGGAACAGGTAAACTGCAATCAATTGCTCCTTGTTGTCGACGAATATCAGGCCGTCGTAACTGCAAGCGAAGATGGCATCAGCGACCACACGATCATCGATCGCATTCGCGGCGCGAAATGCGCGATTATTGCCGGCATGCAGAGTGAAGTTTCCGCTGATCCGGCCATCGGTCGTGATAAGCGCAAAGTGCTAGCCCTGAACTTCCGCACTAGATTGATCTTTCGTGCCGCCGACATGGAAGGCGCGACGGCAAGCGCAGATTTCATCGGCAAGAAGACGGTGTGGAAACGCTCTCGTTCCAGCAAGGCCTGGGGAAGTGTCAGTCACACGCGGCGGGAGGATGAAGACTATAAAGTTAAAGTCGCGAAGCTCATGGAGCTCCGCGATCATGTAGCCTTGGTTGTGCATCCCTCGAAGCGGTTCACAAAGAAACGTATCGTGCCGGTTGATGGCTTTGGACGTGTGCCTAAGTGGTTTCGGAATTGGGGAAGCTAGCTTTTGAGAGCGAGCAATTGCTCGACGATCTGAGCGGCGACTTGATTCTCGGGATTGGCTCTGCCGAGGTCGGCATCATAGATGCTTTGGGTTTTCGAGCCTAACCAATCTGCGGCTTGCATCTTTTGAAAGAGCCACTTCTCAGCGATGAGAGCACCAAGAACCTCCAGGAGCGAGCGTGCTTCCATTTCGGTAATGTCAAAGCCAGGCCCGCCGATTACGGATGGATGCGGTTCGCCATCTTCATGGCGTAGTAATTCGTACGTCGCTACGCGTAAGAGAGACTCAGCCCGTCCTTCGTCTGACGTCACTTGCGAAACACTGTCGGAGTCATACCCGAGTAACTCAGAGAACGATGCGAAGTCAGGACATGCGACTGGATCGAGATTCAGCATTGGCGAGCTGCCTCCATGGGGTATTAGCAACGACTGGTTGCTCAGCCGATCCACAACATCACACCCTCGTAGAAAACGAACGTACCTCGACCGATGACCATCGAGCACTGGCAGATTGGCCAATTGAAGCTGAGTGTTGCCATTGATCGGCCCGGGTAGATCGATCGTAAAAGATTGGAGCGCAAGTCTCGCGACCATGCCGGGGAATCCATTTGTGGCAACAGACCGCAAGGATGCCAATGCAATCGGATTCATGAAGTGTTGGGGAAGATCGGCTGGAGTTAGTTGATACGTTACCGAATCATCGGACAGGGCAATCGCAAAGTGAATGGTTCGACCATTGGGCAGCTCCAGAACGACGTCGTGTCCTCCAGGTGTCGTGAGCAAGCTTTGGGCGCTCGCAACATCACTCCAAAACTTTCTGCTCGTTCCGGGCGCAAACCAGATGGCGCCGCTTGCAGCAATGGCCAATGTGGCGACGCCACCGGCGACTATCTTTCTACGCGAGATGGTGCGGCCATTCCCTGAAACACACGAGAGGGCTTGCCGCATCTCGGTAGCCGATTGGAATCGTCTTGCAGGCTCGGTCTCAAGGGCCCGCATTACAATAGAATCATAGGGTTGAGCGCTTCGACACATCGTCGATGGTGGTGACACATTGCCGCTCGGCACGTTACCAGTGAGGAGGTAGTACAACACTGCACCCAGACTATAGATGTCAGCTCGACGATCCACTTCGGGGCTCGCTGCCAATTGTTCGGGAGCCATGAATCCATACGTGCCCAATATTTCGCCGGTGCTTGTCAGGGGGGACGATGCTTGCGACGAACGCAAGTATTTCGCCAAACCAAAGTCGCAGAGCTTCGGTCGTCCGTGCTCGTCGATGAGTATGTTGCTGGGTTTGAGATCCCGGTGAATGACCCCGTTTCGATGCATTTTCACAAGGCCGCTGCAAACCTCCATGACTACTTGTGCGGATTCTTCCACACTCAACCGCGCACCTTTTGCGAGGCGCTGGGCTAGAGAGCCACCGGGTACATATTCCATCACAATGAAGTGCCGACCGGTTGCAGAGTTGCTGGTGTCTAGCAGGCGAACAATATTGTGATGGGAGATCTTGCGCATAAATTCCGCCTCACGGTAGAAGCGTTTCGCTACACCCGGATCGGCTGCAAAAATGGGAGGAAGCAACTTCAGAGCTACCCGTTTTCTGTGATCTGTTTGGGCAAGATAGACCGTTGCTCCCATTCCTCCTTCTCCGATGATCGCCTCAAGAGAGTAAGCGCCTCTGCACCCTTTTAGCACAGTATCGACTTCGCCAGCAGCTACTAGCGCTTCGTTTTCAGCAGTTCGGATTAGTCCGCCGATCCGGTTCATGCTGAACGATGATTTCTTTCGAGTGCTCACCACAGTTTTCAACTAACAAATAGTCGATTTGACTGGCAGAGCAACGAATCTGATGAGAAATTGCCTGTTTTGCAATGGCTTACGCGTTTCATATGGCCGTCGCATTTTTGGTAGGATCCACGGTGTTCCAGCCGACAGCTCTTTGTGCGAGGTGGATCTACTGGCAGGCGGGGCACCGCAGTGATTCCGGAAAAACAGTGATCTCAGTGGAAGGCAGTCCAGTGTCGAACGGTTTACCTCAGATCTATCACTTTAATCGCATCAGATTTGAAGCATCGGCTACTTGGAGAGAAGGAGACGTACTCGAAGTCCCGCAGGGCGAACAGCAGTGCTTAATCTACACTTTGGAATCGGATTCTAATTCCGATCTCAATATCGACATCCGGCTCAGCCACGAACTGGGATTTCACCCGGTGGAATACGTTGATAATCAAACCGATCCTGTGGTCGCTCAGATTTTCATCGGCGACTACGATGATGGAGCGAGCGAGGTGAAGGCGGGCAAAGTATCGTTTCAAATGAAACTGCTTCGCGCTGGTAACGAGCTGCAATGTGTCGACCAGAAGGGCGGTACGGACATCGGATCCGGAATGACGTTCTCGGAACCGCCTGCGTACGCTTGGACTGATCCAAGCGTACCGATGAAAGTAACGATCGAGGGGCTATCTGCGCGCGGCGTTCCGCGAGCAGAGAATGCAGGGACAAGCCACATGTGTTGCACCCTCTACGACAACAACTCACCATCCTGGGATCAACTTGAGCTAACCATTTCGGACAACTCGGGCACTGGAACGATCAAGAAAGGAACGAGGATCCGAATTCTGTTCTCGGGCGGGCCATCCTCTCGATCTCTTCACATCATACCCGCCACAAGTGATCCTGTTCCGCCCATCGTCATGATGGATACGGACACGCCACTGTTCTTCCACACAACAGGACTCCAATTCGCAGATGATGAGGCTCAATGTGAAAGTGGATCAATCGGTTCTGCCTTGATCTCAGACTACCATTCGATGCATGATTGTGGTGAAGCAGCTGAGACGAAGATTGATTTCGGCTTTCGTCCAGATCGTCCAGGTCCATCACGCGGCTCTCTCAACCTTAGTCTCAGCTCTTCGGGATTCGAAAACCTGCAGCCCATCGCTGTGTTCAATTTTCACGAATACACAACCGTTCCACTTCCAGACCTCATGGAATCGGCATGGGCACGAGTGCCCGTTCACGATCCATGGTTGCTTCCCCCTGGCCGTCCCCATTGGGAATCTTCAATTGCGCTCTGTGACAAGTCAGACCCAGGCGATGAGGGATTGGCCTTCAGGGTGAAGGAGGGAACTTTCCTCGCCCGGCACCTGAACGAGAGAAGAATCGTGTTTGGCAATCTCGTCAGCACAGGCAACCTCTCAAGACCCGCGCAGTGGAGGCAAAGGGATTCGGAGCCTGCCATTGTCAGTGAATTGCCTGGGGGGCTCGAAGGAGCGAATGACAACCTAAGGCCCGACGTCGTCGGATTCACCATTGAGGAGGGAGGGAATCGGCCTTACGCCTGGACAGCAATCGAGAACGGCTGGAAACCACACAAGCTTCCGGTCGAACCGTTCACCATCAACGGGAAGGCTCTCGACATGAATGATCGGGGGGAAGCTTGCGGATTTGTAGACGTCTTGGTTAGCAAGACTACGAACAGGCTCCCCTGTTTTTGGCAACCAGAGGCGGGTCAGTATGAAGCCGTGGTGATATTGCCAGTGCCAGACTCGACCATTTCGGCTTCGGCGCTGGCAATGAACAATCGAGGAGCGATTGTCGGCTACTACAAAACGGTAGAAGGCACTACGCGTGCGTGTAAATGGGAGCCAAGCGATCGTGGCCACACATTCGTTGACCTTCAAACGTCTGGGGTAGCCAGAGGAATCAACGCGATAGGCCATATCGTCGGCGGAAGCGACAGGTCGAGCTACATCTGGCAGTGCGGTGAGCGTCACGATCTGTCTGCCGTCAATGGATTCTCTGAGAGCGGCGCTCTGCGAGTTCTAGCGATCGGATACCTGGGAGACATCCTCGCAACTGGCGTAGACGGGCAGAAGCAACTTCTCACACCTGTGACGGCGCTCGGATTTCTTCCCTAGGAGTTTCAATGGGGCATTTCAGCTAAGCGGTAAAATCGAAAGGTGTCGCAACGATTTGTCGCCTCACTCTCTCACCAATCGAGAACTCCAGCAACTCGATGTGGGCGTCGATTCCAGGCTAGGAGTCTGTCGGACTTTACAGATCTAAGGAAGATGCTAGAAATGGGCCATGAGCGCACGCTTTGTTGATGTCGACCGTGAAACGCCAATGCTCCTGCCGCCCGACCTTCGTGATTGAGTTTCAGAAGACGATCTCGTTCACTTTATCATCGAGGCCGTCCAGCGGCTGCCGCTCGAAGACTTCCAGGTCAACCATCGTGGCAGCGGCGACCGGCAGTTTCCGCCGCACATGATGCTCGCGCTACTCATCTATTGCTACGCCAACGGCCTCTTCTCCTCACGCAAGATCGAACGCGCCACGCATCGTGATGTTGCGGTGCGCTTCCTCACCGGAAACACCCATCCTGATCACGATACCGTCTGCAAATTTCGCCGCGAGAACTTCGACGCTTTCAGCAAGGCCTTTGTCAGTGTGCTCGAACTCGCCCAAGAACTTAAGCTCCTCAAGCTCGGTGACGTAGCCATAGATGGTACGCACATCAAAGCCAACGCTTCCATCGATCAGAACGTCACCTACGAACGGGCCCAAGAGATCCGTGAACAACTCCAACTAGATGTCGCCCAATTGCTAGAGCAGGCCGAAGCCGCAGACAGGACCGACGAAGACAATCAGAAACTTCCCAAAGAAATAGCCCGTCGCGAAAAGCTCATTTCCAAGATGGATCGCGCCATCGACGAGTTAAAACAACGTGCCGCCGTGCGCGACGCCAAAGCCCAAGCCGAATACGACGAAAAACTCAAAGAACGTGAGCGCAAAGCGGAAGAAACCGGCAAGAAACCAGGTGGGAGAGCGCCTCAACCGCCCAAGACCGGCCCCGAAAACAGCGATGTTCAAGCCAACCTAACCGATCCAGACGCTCGCATCATGCGCAAGAACAAGCGATCCGGGTTCACCGAAAGTTACAACGCACAAGCCGCTGTCGATGCCGATGGCAGTCAGCTCATCGTAGGCGAACATGTGAGTCAAAGCGCCAGTGACAGCACCGAGTTAGAGAACGGAATCAAAAGCATCCCCCAAGAGATTGGCAAACCCGACGCCGGGCTCCTGGACGCCGGCTACGTCGATGCAGACGCGATCGACCGGGTGCAAGAAGAGTTAGGAATCGTCCTCTTTGTGAGCGTGCATCGAGAAGATGCACACAACGAACGCAACTATGACTACCGGCCAAAGAAGCAAAGCGAACGCCCAACCAAAGCAATCAAAGATCCACGGCTGCTGGAGATGAGAGAAAAGCTACGAACCGAAGAAGGCAAAACTCGGTATGCCAAACGCAACCATACGGTGGAGACAGCATTTGGGATCATCAAAGCAGTGATGGGATTTCGAGGATTCATGCTTCGCGGCCTGGAGAAAGTAAGCGGAGAATGGACCCTTGTATGTTTGAGTTATAACTTGAAGCGCTTGCACCGACTAAAAGCCTCCTAGAAGGCGAAAAAGGGAGGAATGGGCTTCAGAATCCGGACCATGAAGGCAGAAAAGAGGCAATTCTGAAAGATGACCTAACCCAATCAACTGAATTTGGGAGAGACCGAAGAAGCGCTCAAATCTAACGCAATCATAATGGCTTGACTGCTTTTCACGAAGTCCGACAGACTCCTAGCGATCTCCATCACGACCGGGGGCGGTACCGTCTGTTGGTTGAAAGAGGGCTTTCAATCCTACGGTGACTTTCTTCTTTTTGTCGGCATAGTGAGCCACGGTTATTGCGATGTGACTGTGCCGGAGCGCTCGGCTTGCCGCGTAGATCCCGTATCTTTCGGTTATCAAGGCTCCAAACTCCTTTCGGAGTTCATGAAGTGGCTTGCGAACATCAAGGCCCTTCTCTCGGAGCCACGTGTTTAGGTACTTGAAGTGCTTTTCCGCACGGTAGGCACGCGTCACGTTTCGGTGCGCTGGAGGGGTCGCGGACTCGACAACAAAGTTGCCTTTCGCCTTCTGATAGAATTTCCAAAACACTTGATTCAAATCTGCGTCGAGGTCGATGTCCCCAGCGCTGTCCTCGCTCTTTAATTCGTTGAACTCGTTTGGAGCCACGAGGAGCTTCGAGTTTTCGAAATCGAATGCGCTCCATAACAACGTGTCGATCTCCGATCTTCTGAGGCCACACATCAGCCCAAGTAACAATATTTTATAGGACTCCGGTGAATCGATGCCGAGCTCAGTCTCTGCATCTCTGAGAATCGACTCAGCATCGACTTTGCTCTGATACCGCATCGACGGCTGTTTCTCCATAGGCACGTCATCGAACGGCAGGGGAGAGGGGAGTTCCAATCGAGAGGCCAAGTATTTCATGTGTTTCTTGGCAAAGAGTGCCTTCGCGTTTCGAATGAGACTGTTGACCGTCGTTTTAGCACTTCGAAGGTGGGCAGGATCACTTCCCTTTAAGAACGCAACCTTCCACTCAATTACTCGCTCAGGTGTGAGCGCGTTCAGTTTGATTGCGTCAACTTTTGCCTTCCATGCCGCATTGCCTCCGTGTCTAGCATCGTACTTGTCTCCTTGCTCGACCCCTTCAATGTCAGCAGCGATTTTTCTTAGTGCTTTAAAGTACGTCTCAAGGGTTGCCGGCCGTGCAGTAGAGATCGACTCTATCACACCCAGTAAATCGCCCACAGTCGGGGAGCCATCAGTTGCTGGAACTGGCGTCTCGCTTGAGATGTTCGGACTATCTAGCTTTGCTTGAACTGCTTCCCATCCACCTTCGAGCAAGTCCTTGTAAATGCCGCGAGCCCGTGCCGCTGCGGCTGCTTTGTTGGGAGTCTGGAGATGAAATCTAAGCCGCCTTCCCTGGTGCTGTATCTGAACATAGTAGTTCGGCTTTACCACTTCGACACCGCCTTGGCGGAAGCGCCGATGGTAAACTTTGTCCAGCCAGTAGCGAACGTCTGTCTTTGAATGGGATGAAGATCTTGGACTCACTTTAGACTCACTTTTGTTGTGCAACTCGTCCCTTGAAGTGTTCTCAATTTGCTCTACATTGTCTACATAAAACATTGAGGAGCAACGATATTTAGAGCAAACTTGAACACAATTGAGAGTACTTGAAAACAGTAACATCGTAGACTGTAAATCTGCTGGCTATGCC
>JAGROY010000399.1:3002-4021 GCA_020439995.1 Verrucomicrobiia bacterium | reverse complement strand
TCGCCGGTGGGCCAGTAGTCGTAGCTCACCTGTTTGCCGTCCGGGCGGGTGACGACGGAGCGGCGGCCCATGGCATCGTAGGCGATGGCGGTGGTCAGGACTTTGTCCCCGACGGTTACGGTCGTGGAAGCGACGGAGTTATCGGCATTGTAAACTGTTTCGGTGATGCGGCCTTTGTGATCAACGGCCCGAGCCACCCGCCCGAGGGCGTCGTAGGTGAGTGTCTGCGACGCCAGGATGGTGCCCTCAGCATCGGTTGTCGTGGTTGACGCGACGCGATTGAGTTCATCGTATTCGGAAACGGTCGAACGCGTCAGTTCGCCCTCGCGATCGTAGATTTCCCGGAGGACTTCTCGCTGGTTCTCGAAGGTGGCGACAACGCGGTTGCCGTCGGGCGCGGTGCTGGTGCGTACTTCTGATCCGGGGCCGGTCTCTTGTTTTGAAACGGCAGCGGTTTGGTTGTTGCTGGTGGTGTTCCACGACTGGTCGCCGTCGAGGCTGGATTCGCGCACGCTGACGACCCGAGTGGCCTCGTCATCGCCGCTGTTAGTCCACACTTTGGTGGTGGTTCGCTGGACAACATTCGGTGCGGAGACGGCGGAGGTTTTTCGTTCTTCGCGGTCCTCCGGTGAGAGTTCGACGAGTTCGTTGGTGGTCTCAGTGATGCGGTCATCGCCATCGTAGTCGATGATGCCGTTGCCATTGATGTCGATTGCGCGAGTGGTGCGCTCGGTAGTGCCTTCTGTGGAATATGCGAAAAGGGTGGTGGTGCCGTCGGGATCGACGGTGCGAATGGCACGCCCGAGTCGATCGTAGTAGTTTGAGCTGACGGCGACCTGACCCTCTTTGTAGGATTTCAGGGTTCGCCAAGTGCGCCCTCTGGAGTCGGTATAGGTTTTAGTCCATTCGGCGCTGTCGGTGCCGTCGCGGTTGAGTGCGATTTGCCTGGTGAAGGCTTGCCTGGGCATTCCGGGTTCGGGGGATTCCACGCCGTATTCGTAGCGCACCGGGTGGACGGC
>JAGROY010000399.1:1976-2949 GCA_020439995.1 Verrucomicrobiia bacterium | reverse complement strand
GCCGTCTGGATTGGTCGTGGTGGTGAGGCGGTGGCCGTTGGCATCGGTCTCATGGATTGTGGTCGTCTCGTGCCCAAGCGCATTGATCGTCTTTCGGGTGCGACCATCGAGACCTCGGATGGTTCGCGAGGTGATGACTTCGGTGCCATCGGTGCCGATGGTCTTCCTGATCGTTTCAAGACCGTTGTTGACGGTGCCAGTGGTGATGCCGCCGCGCTCGGTGAAGGATTCACCGGGCTTCTTGACGTATCGCGTTACCTGACCTGAGCGATCGGTGCGACTGGCCAGTCCGCAGCAATCGTAGGTGCTTCGCTCGGTGGTGCCGTCCGCATATTGAGTTTCCAGGGCGCGCCCAAGGTCATCGGTTTCTGTGACTACTTGACGAGACAGCTCGGTGCCGGTGGAAACATCGACAGTGAACTGTGCGACTTGGGTTCCCTGGACGTTGGTGATCTGAGTGGTTGATGTTCCACTGACGAAGGCAGGTGCGGCGGCGTCATCATCGCTGCGACGTTCCCGACCACGGTCGCCATCGGCTTGGAGGATTCCTTTGGTGGTGGTTGTGGTGAGAAGGCTTGAGTCTATCAGGTTGTTGCCATCGAGTTCGTAGGAATAGGCGGTGGCAGTGCCGTCGGGATGAAGGACAAGTTCCGGCTTACCGAAAAAGTTCTTGCTGGTATTGACTATGGTAGTGGTGACGAGATTGGTCGGATCGTCCCAGGTGACACCAACCTGAGTTGCCTTGATCGAATGAAGGGTTTCGTCAGTGATGACTTCAAAGCTGCGGCCGATCTCCGCGCCCTGGAGGTATTCAATGGTTGTCGTGATGAGGGTTTCCGCTTTCTTGTCTACGGTCTCTTCATATTTCGTTGCCGTCACACGGTTTTCCGCGTCTGGCGAATCCACCGCATTGTTCAGGAACGAACGGACGACTTTCACTTCTCGCCCAGAATCGTCATATTCGTAACGAGTC
>JAGROY010000399.1:242-1965 GCA_020439995.1 Verrucomicrobiia bacterium | reverse complement strand
CTTCCTTCAGCTTTCCATAGTTCATTGGGTCTGCCTCGTAGTCACCGTAGTAGGCCCATGTGGAAGTCGATGCCGTTCCATCTGGATCCACGACCTCTTTTACTTTCACTCTGCCAGTTCTCAGACGCAGGTAGTCAGCCTCCACTTTCGATGTGATCGCCCCTGTGTGATCCTGAAGCGTTCGGACAGTACGAACAGAACCCGCATCATCAAGTGGTATGGTGATCTCTGATTCTGTCTGGTTCTTCTGTCCACGTTCTGTCGTGGTTAAGCTCCATTGCTTTAGATCAGGATCGTAACTATAGTCGTTTACTTCCGTTCCATCATCCTGATGTTTGGTAATGCGAAGTTGGTTGAACGAATCTCCTTTCTTGTCAGGGTTCTCGACTACGATCCGGGCATAGGGCTTGCCTTTGGTTATGGCCTGATCTGGATCGCTTCCCGGATCGCGGTGGAAGTACTCCAGTTCGTAGATGCCGTCATCCCGTTTTTTATCGACCACATTGATCACGGTATCGGGTGCAAAATAGCGCAAAGTCCGCTTCGTATTCTCGTCTTGGATTGCGCCGTAACCCTCGGCGGGTGAAAACATGAGATACTCTGGATCATACAGCGCCGCGTGAGGATACGCGGAAAGAAGGGATAGCCGTCCCCTCCGGGGCACAAGAGCCGAGCGCCCCATTCCAAAATTGACATCGATACTTCCGAGTCCGGCATCGAGTTCGCAGGCGCAGAGGCATTCAGTGCATCCCGCATTGGTTCGTCCCGCCCCACGTTCTTGTGAAATTCGATACGCCTGGACGATTGGATTTGTGTACAAATGCACTTCCATCGTTGGCAATGAGGAATTTGAAGGTCCGGTCGATGCGCCTTCAGTAGGCCACACAGCTCCCGCATGCTCGATCACAAAGTTGACGGAGTCAACAGTCTCCCAAACTCCGCTCCGCTGCACCTCCAGCTCCAGTTCGATCATGTTAACGAAGGTGAAATAATCACCACCAAACGAGGCTGAAGTAACTTCGTATTGCCACCAGCCTTCGTAGTTGACTTCTTTAGTTATCGTAGCCGAAGAAGTTCTGAACTCCGGCACTGTGAATGACCCTACATCATAGGAATTCTTACTGACGCTGTAGCCAGACTTCACATTTCCCCTCTTTGTGGCGGCAACCCTGAGTTTTTGCGCGTACCAATAGTTCCTATCAGTCCAATGATAGTGAATTACATACTTGATTTTGCCATTCCCAAATGGCATATAAAACGGATATTCGTTCCTGACTTGTTCGTAAACGTTTTTGTTACAAACTGTGTACTGCGCGTTCTGGCCCATTCCTGGCTGCGTAAACCATTCAGAAGTGGAAAGCAGGCCAAGAAGAACCAAACTGATCACCCAATTCGAAAGCCGGGGGCGCTGCGGCGACTGAATAGTTCCTTTATTGTTGATGATGAGTTGATCTGGAATTCTCATAATTTGGGGGAAATTTGTGAGCTTCATTGACAAGATTACGTCATTGATTCTCGTTAAAATCATCTGCTGGATTTGCACGGGCTTACAGCCCAGGCGAATACACGACCAAGCCGACGGGCGAGGTGTTCTGACGTCGCTCAGTGGCGTCTGGTTTTGTGGGATCGGAGCCAGTGGTGACTTCGTAGCCGTCCATGAGGCCGCCGCCGTCGGTATCTGGATTGAAGGGTGAGGAACCGATGGCGTATTCTTCGGCATTGG
>JAGROY010000399.1:0-121 GCA_020439995.1 Verrucomicrobiia bacterium | reverse complement strand
TTCATGCGATCGGGCACGGTGTCGCGGACGGCGGCTTCACTGCTCTCTTCCTTGGCATCGCGTTGAAAGGTTCCGGTTTCGGTGTCGTAGGGACTTAGAAATTCCTGTTCTGGCTCTGGAT
>JAGROY010000063.1 GCA_020439995.1 Verrucomicrobiia bacterium | reverse complement strand
GTTGCACCCACTGCCAAATGCAGGCGACGCCTTCGTGATATTTCCTGCTTGGACACTCGATACCCTGTTCGCTCCCGGGGCCGGCGAGACCCAGATCGCTGAGTCATTGAATTTTCTCGGAGTGAATCGCGGCACAGAAATCCTGTTTCTGCAGCCGCGGGCGGCGGGTATTAACCGCTCAGCCAGCGCGGTGTTCTACCGAGAGTCGCTCGGCTGGCGATCGACGGCCAACACCACGTCGGAGCAAGGTGGTTTCGTGATTGATCCCGACGTTGTCCTCGTGGTGCGCGGGGCAGGCTCCCAGGTCCATGGTGCAACTTGGGTGACCGTCGCAGGAACCATGGATGCGGCTGAAGCCGCGATCGCTACCACCATCATCGGCGATGCATCGTTCAGTCGCGACAACACGATCGGCTTCCAGTGCCCTGTGCCGATGCCGCTGGCATCGCTGGGCCTCGTCGACAGCGGTGCCTTCCAGGGCAGCGCCAACGTCCTCGGCATTGCCCGCAAGGACGAATTGCTGCTGTTCGACAACCAGACCATCGGCCTCAACAAGTCCGCCGCTCGCGTCTACTTTTACGACTTGTCTGCCGGTCTTTGGAAAAATGCCGCCAACCCGGCTGCCGATGCCGGACAGGATCTTGTGCCGGCCGGGGCCGGCCTCATCCTGCGCAAAGCCAGCGGTCACGAGGGCAGCTACTACTGGACGTTTCCGGGAGCATTCTGAGGTGCCCGGCATGCCGACACATAGACCACGAGGCAGGGATGGCTCTCCGAGCCGTCCGGCGGGATGCATCCGACGTTCCACGAGAAGGCCTCCGCGACCCGAACAGTGCAACTCCATGCGTCCTCAGCCGGACGTTTGCAGAGAAACGTCCCTGCCCCAGATCCAAAAACGATCCGAACGCGTCCCCCAGGCAGGGATGGCTCTCCGAGCCGTCCGAGCCGTCCGGCGGGGTGCATACGATATTGACTTGCTGAAATCGGGCAATTTATTTGGTCAACTTGCTACCGATAGTCGATATTCTCGCTTCCCTTCATTCATTGTTTATTCCCTCCCATGCCACTTTCCAATTCCCGGCCCGACCGAAAAGGGCGCTGCGAGACGCATGTGCCGCCGAATTGGGTGGGCGACGAAGCCACATATTTCATCACCATCAACTGCAGAAACCGCGGTAAGCGGCAGCTCTCCGTCGGTGATGTGCCCGGCAAGTTGTTTGGCACCGTTGGTCACTATTGCGGCGTGGGCCGCTGGTGCCCGGAGATCTTCCTCCTCATGCCCGATCACTTGCATGCACTCATCGTATTTTCGTGGGCAGACGGGGATGGAATCAATGCCGTACTCAGTGACTGGAAACGTTATACAGCCCGGAATATTGGGATCGAATGGCAACGCGACTACTTCGATCACCGCATCCGCAATGACGTTGATCATGCCGAAAAGTGGGCGTATATCCGCGACAATCCTGTCCGCAAAGGCTTCGTTGCCAGTTATGATCAATGGCCTTACGTCTGGTTTCCCAATCGAACGGGTTGGTCGGACAAACCACCTGAGGGCGAGACACGGATCACCACCGGTTGAGTCCCAGCCCAAGCCAAGGTGCCAAAGAAAACGTCACCAATCCGGCGATTCACCATACCAGGCAGGGATGGCTCTCAGAGCTGTCAGGCAGGGGAAGAGGTAACGTCGAGAGTTCCACGATCCGCAACCGGGCCACGTCACCCGTACCCAACCGGACGTTTACGGAGAAACGTTCCAGCCAACTAAGTCCGAAAGGCGCGCCGATCACTGAAAAAAATCCGGTATCACCTCACCCCAGACGCAATGCCGCCAGGCAATCTCTCGATCGTGGTCGTCGTCTTGCCGCGAGCGCACCCGCAGCCGCCATCACGAGCAAGCTGGCACTGGTCGGTTCCGGAACCACTTGATTGGCCTGCAGCAATGCGTTCTGCACGTCACCACCAACGCTCTCGGAATTCACAAAAAGGTTGTTGGTAGTGCCGTCCGCAGGAGCAAAAAACGCGATCGTCGATCCGGATGTTATGCTGTCGGAACGGTATGAGCCATACGATTCCCCACCGAGCAACGTGGTACCAATGGTGGTGACATCCGGAAACCAGTAAAACTGAAACCGGTCGTCTTCGTCCAGATTCGCATAGTCGCTCGGCCCATATGTGACGAGGCCATTGAATCCGAAAATGCCGCTGCCAGCACCACCCAGTTCCTCAACCTCAAAGACTCCTAGAATCACGTCGTCACCGTAAAAATTTCCTACAGAAAGCCCTGAATTCATCAGATCTGCCCCTTCGCCAAAAACGTCATCCTGCGTCGACGCCGCAAGAAACCCCAGAGCCCCAACGGTCAACTCTTGGCCGAAGGAATCAGTCGGCTCGGCCAGTTGAAACGTCACCGTCACATCGGCCAGCGCAACCCCGCTGGCAATGACAAGTCCGAGCGGCACACCAAGGACGCATATTTTCTTCATGACAGGAAGCGCTAGCATCGACCGAATTACTTTGTCAATGCTAAATATCAGGAACAATGAACCATCCGAACAATCCCACAGCTCATCCAATTGCTCCCCGTTGCTGGTGAAACTGCATAAACCGTAAAGAGAGTTTTCGTTGATAGTGCAAATAATTTATAATCAGATAGTTGTCGCAGTCTTCCAAACGAACGTGAGGTGGTTCGTTTCACCATCTAAACGGGTTTCCTCTCACGAACCATGCAGGCCCCACGCGTCCCCAGCCGGACGTTTTCGGAGAAACGTCCCAGCCCAAGACCAAAACCCATCGGCGATCCGAACCTCCACGACCTCAAGGCAGGACCAGCTCTCCGAGCTGAGTAGAGGTGAGGCCACACGCAGCAAGCGCGGAACACGGGTTGCCGTTCTACGCTTATCCCATCTCCCGCGCGCGGATCCAGCTTCGCGAACTCTGTGACTCTGTGCTGGTTTCCGCCGATAAGTGGCACACGTTGGAGGCGGAATCCATGGAGAATTGGCGGAGAACTGAAAGAACTGTAGGAGTGTAAAGATGGCTTACATTCAATCGTAAATCTTTAATTATAAGCGTATTGCCATTCTATTTTAGAGCGTTTCTGGAGAGGGGAAGTAATTGGGTGTAAAGTTTCCTGACAAAAAACGTTGGTAGGGATTCTTCTCCGTTGCTCCTATCGCGATGGGAAAAGAAAAAAATGGCACTACTGATTAGTGGTGAACGCATTATGTGTTGCAATTTTGGAGCATTTTACTAATTGGCACGGAGGATGCTCTGACTATCATAAGGGCAAATTGCCTTTGTCCAAACCCATCGAAAGTAAATTAAGAAAATACAAAAAATGAAAAAAAATCTATTCATATTAGCGCTGCTTGCAGGGTTGGCCACTTTGCCGACCGCTCAGGCGGCAATCACGGCTGTTACGCCGTCCGGGGTTCAGATCGCAGCTCCCGCACTGGCCTTGGACGGAGCGGTCACGAATTCGAATCAGCAAGGATTTGACGAAAAGCAGCAGGTATTTCTGGCTGCGCCACTCGATACAGATGCTGGTGTTGGTGCCATTCCTGCTGGAACTTACGTTAGCAGCCACATGATCTTCTTTAATCAGGAGGTTACGAAGGGAAATCCTGTTAATTCAAGTAGCGCTGTTTGGACTTTTGATGGCGTTATCCTTGGGGTGATGTCTGATGGGCCAGGAGCGCTAGAGGCTGCAAGCACACCGATTCTGGGTAGTCCAACCACGACTTATCCACTTGGTGGTTTTAGTGAACGTGGGCTTGAGGCTGGAACTGCTGATGCATATGCCATTCCTGGTGGCCTCGGAGTCGGTAATTCTCTGAGACTCAATATGACTGTGACGCAGCCAGGTGACTGGATCCGTGTCATTACTCAGTCAACCAAGCCAGTGCCGGAAGGTGGTCAGTCCCTCATCCTTTTGGGGTGCGCCCTCACTGGATTAGGCATGGTCCGTCGAGTAGTCAGGAAATAAGCTGGATCATTCGATAGTAACGAGCACAAACCAATACGACTGCTTTCGATCAGACCTGCCGGGAAAGTCCCGGCAGGTCGTTTTTTCGTTGAGCGTTTGGCGAAGTACCATGCGAAAAGACGGCCGGGATCGAAGATGGGAGGAAGATGCGGTGAACTGAAGCGAAGTCTTTGCGCTATAGAAGAGTTTCCCCGCTTGGCCCTGCGCAGCACCTTCTTGAGTTCGTCAAGGGTGGCAAGGGTGGCGATGCGGTGTTCTTCGTGGAGTTGCGAAAGGCTGTAGTATCTTTCGTGATTCGCATTCGCAACAAACCACGCTTCGCGGTGGGCAAGGAGTTACCACTTGGCGATGCTGACCGTGCGACAGGAGTCATGTGGCAGGGCATGGTCAAGGTGTGGGAAGAGGGCAATGTGCCAGGGTGACCCCCCAGTGCGCCTGGTCACTGTCGAGGTCGACGGGCACACCCTGCAAATCATTGGTCTTGATATTGAGGCTGAACTCATCGCTCTTATTTACCATTACCGTTGGCAGGTGGAACTCTTTTTCAAGTGGTTGAAGTGCATCCTCGGATGTAGCCACTTGCTCGCAGACTCGTCCTCGGGAGTAACGATCCAAGTTTACTGTGCGCTGATCGGAGCTCTGATGCTGCAAATGCTCACAGGAAGAAGGCCGAGTAAGCGCGAGATGGAACTTATCCGCTTTTACATGGTTGGCATGATGGGGCCAGATGAACTTATGGCTCTGCTGGCCAAGAAAAGAGATCGGATCCAGGGGTTGGAGCAACTAAAAGCAAGAGCAGGCCCCCCGCTCAAAATCATTAGGTCGCTACCGCCAGTGCAATTACCAAGGGGCGACGCGTGCCCAGATCCTAGCCTTGCTCCCCTGTTGCCAACGCTCAGACCAGTCTGCGCCAGATATCTCACACGAAAAGTCCGAGCCGCTATCGGCTTGCCCGACGCCGTAAGTACCGAATATGCCGAACACTACTGATGAGGCTCTTCCGAGAATTTAGTGGGTAGGGTGGGAAATGGCCATATCGAGCTTACCACAGAAGAAGAGGATTCTGACGCGATAGTTTTTGAAACCTCTGAATCCCCGTGCCATCGACTTGATTGCCTGGATTTTGCTGTTGAGCCCCTCGCTCACGGCATTGGTGATCCGGTGGCGGAAGTAGTAGAGCACTTCGGGAAGATGACTCTCAATCATCCTTCCCACCTTCTTCATCGACTCTTCACCGTGCTCATTGACCCAGTTCAACCACTTCGTGAAGAACTTGCGGGCATTGCCCTCGTATTTGTAGTCCCAGAAGTGACGCATGCTCTCCTTCATTGCCCACGCCTCCGCGCACTTCAGATCCATTTTCAGGAGTTGCTCGAAATGCATCCAGCGTTCCTCGGTGATGTTCTCCACGCTGAAGAGCCAAAGAAACTTGCTGCCCGTGAGAGTCTCGTCGCCTGCCGCAAGAAGCTTCCGGTGCTCCCTGCTCCGCACCTGGTTTACCGCCTTGGTCAGATACCCCGCAATGTGAAAACGATCATGTACGATCAATGCCTGCGGAACATTCGCTCGAGTGCTTTTCATGAACGCCTCCCACATGCCCATGGCTACTGCTTCGATCGAGCCGAGCACCTCGCCTCCAAGCGTTTGCCACAAGACTGTCAGCACTTTGCCTGGTTCTTCCCTCCACAACATCAAGCACTCTGGCTTCTTCGAGATCGTTGAGCACGGAAACATAGTTGTGCCCTTTGTGGAAGCTCTTTTCATCAATCCCGGCATACCGAACTTGATCCACTTTCCTGCGTTCCAATCCTCTCGCGACACCTCGCTCCATGATCCGTTGCACGGCGTCCCAACCGATCCGCAACAACTCCCTCGCCTGCTGCACGCAGCCGCAGGCCTCGATGACTTTGAGCACGAAGGATTCGAACATCAGCGTGAAGCGCGAATTCTTCCCGGCCCAGGGCACGGCAATGGTTTTGACTCCGCACTCCAGACATGCTGCACGGGGTGTCGCCGCCACTAATACCGTCTCAAACTGCATCGTGTCCAGATGCCTCCACTGCCGTTCAGGGGCGCGGTCGGCAATCGTGCATTCGCACCCGCATTCTGGACACTTCACCGCAACACCAATGGGGTGTTCCAGGCGAATGCTCACCCGCCTGTGCTCCAAATCCAGGTACACGTCGGTGACTTCCCAAGGGCTTTGCAGTCCAAGCAGCTGCGCGTAGTGATGATCGAGGTTTTCCATCCTCGATACTTCCAAATTCCCTCTCCAAAACTCAAGCCCTACCCATCAAATTCCTCGATGAACCACTGATGAATAACCTTATTTTCCGCGAACCACACACACCCGTCTTTCAGGCGCATCGCTTTAGTGGACTTTTGAGCATATCGTCGACAAATGGAAGCCCGCTATAACGCGACCGCTACTTCCTTCGTCTAAATACAGCCATTAAGCTTGCAGAAAACAATAGCAGCGCTGTTGATGGCTCAGGCACCGGATTGACTACGATCTCACTAAACTGCAACAGTTCTCCACTGTCGACTCCTGTCGCGGAAACTGAAATCGTCGTGCCGGCTGTGACAGTGATCTGCGTGTTAAAGTTGGCAGTTAATGGTGCATCTCCAGGAGGAATCAACTTTAAAGGTAAGTTAGTTGAAGTCGATTCAATCGAGATATTGCCACCCGTCGCGTCAAAAGTGAACGTCTCATTTCCGCTGAGATTGGTACCGGGCGCTGAAACTCCAGACGCATAGCCAACGGTAAAAGAAATCAATTGCACATCCTGATCAAACGACAGGTCGAAAGACGTGATGGAAGCGATTGGGCCGCTAGTGGGATCGGCGAACACAACGAGGCCATCCGAATCCGAATAGAAACTGGAACCTGCACCACCAAACCCCGGGTTGGAGAAAGTAGCAGTGATACCTCCCACATCACTTATCACCGCAAATCCTGAAACACCAGTGCCTTGGTTGATAAGCGAAAACGTCGCTCCATTTGCGCCAGCGACAGAAAGGTACAGGGATGTCAATAAAATGTTAAGAACGAGAAGGTTACGCTTGGTGTGCGACATGTGGTATGCTTTGTTGAAGTGGTTGCTGAGCGATGGATTACCTGATGGAGATATCGAAGTCAATATGTTCGCACATTTTTCTTGATTGTCCACCCCACTATAACCCCTCTGGAACGAACGGATTTGCAGGCTTAGCTTCTCGATCCATATCGAACACCCAAAATTCCGAAACAAGGGCTTCCACGGCTACCTGTTGTGCGCCGGATTCTGGAACGAACCGCAACTGGAGGGTCAATTTTGTCCACTCGTTGCCGCTTTCGACGCTGCGTTTGAGCAGGCGTTGGATACTCCGTGCGGGTTCGGAGTTGCGAACGACATAGCCATAGATTTGCTGATTGCGAGTGGGCGAATCGATGCGCAGGCACATGTGGGTCTCCTCGTTGCCGAAACTGAAATTGTAGTAGTCGTCCTCTGCGCAGTGGACACGAAAGACGTGCGCCCTGCTCGGACGTTCTGCAATGTAGTCCTGCCATGGCACCTCTTCGTAGAGCACAAAGCTCTCCCAATCCAGCAGGGCACCGGAAGGTGTCAATTCCAGTGCGGCAGTGCGTGTGATGCCATGGGCAAGTTGCACATCGAAGAGCAGGAATTCCGTGCCGTCCATTGATGTTGCAGTCGTCTTCTTGCGAAACGTGTCCAGCTGCCACGGTTCTGGCTCGCGCAGCAAGTATTCGACCATGCGTGGTCGCGTCTGCAGTGGGTGGCGCACCCACTGCAGTTTTTCACCGATGGATTCCGCCTCGAGGAAGCTGCGCACTGTGGTTTCGCAGCGCTCGCGCCAGAGATTGGCTAGCGGGGGAGGTTGCATTCCCGTGGTCTCCGGAGCAGGGGCCTGCCGGAAGTAGAGACCAAGTGAGACGACGACCAGCACCATCGCGCCGATGGCAATGGGAATAAGCCAGTGAGGCACCGCATTCTCGCTTGCGCGTTGCTGCCAGTCCTGAGATTCCGGATTCCAAAAGTCCAACTCCTCGCGCTGTGCCAGCTTGGGCAGCAGATTCGAATTAAGGCTTTTACGAGATTTATTTGCATGGGAGGCGACAGCAGTAGCGTCGAACCGCTGAGGTTCCGGCAACGTTTGCACGTCCTCGTTGGTCGTGTTTGTGGCAGCCTCTGTGGTCGCAGCGTTGGGGGATGAAGAGCGAGAAAGCGCGGCTTTGTCAATCCTTACCTTGGGCACCCGGGAGTCGCTTGAGACGCCTGTTCGACGAAAATTCGTGGATCGTGTGCTGCTGTCGGGCGCAGTAGTCGGGGTCTTGCAATATGGACATGGATGGGTTTGCCTAGCAAATTCCATGGGCGCGGACAGTTCGCGGCCGCATCCGCCACAATGAAAATCCAGCGTTGTGTCTTCCATCATTTAGTTTTGTCCAAGGATTTCGGGGGGAGGCTGAAATGTCTTGCTGGATGAAGTCGAGGAACGACAGAAGTTTCAGCTCTTACTTGTCACCCCGTTCGTTGATCGAACGCTTCTCTCCGATAGTATCCCGATCAAGGGTTGCGTTTAACGTCAACGCATCACTGTCGAGGTTTCGTGCGTCAACCGCAACACCATTCTCTTTCGTTCGAGAAACATTCTGGGAAAAAGGTATTTTACTCTTGAGTCGGTCGATGCCAAGGGTTTATATTCGCGTTGTATAAGAAATGTTAACTACCGAATGAAAACTACCCTCGGCCTAATGTTGTTGTCCGCTGCCGTCGGATCGGCGTGGATCGACCGCTGTTCCGCAGCCACGTTATCCACGGAACCTCTTACTGGACAGCCGATTCTCGGCACCAACGGACTGGTTAATCTGTGGGAGGCACCTGTGCCTGCCAAAGGTGCTGCGATCACCGGTTACTGGGTTGATATCGTGGGTGATGCGCCTTCCGTGGTGGTGGCCCAGTTTGCGGTTTCGAATCGCGAGCCGGTCGAACCCAGACCTTTCACGATAGATGGTTGGGAAGCGGAGGAAATGTCGCTGGCCGAATGGAATATCGATCCACGCTTCAAGGGAACCGCAGAACAGTTCTTTGATGACGACGATACCTTCGTCAGCCTGTTCACAGTGGGAATTGACACGGAGCTAGCAGCGACCCGTGCGCTCACCGTGGGAGGAGAACCATTGACAGGCGCCAACGACGAGGATTTCGGCGATGGGATCAGCCACCTGTTTGCGCCTGTAAGCTTCGCCTATACCGGTGCCCCTGCCACGCAATTTGTTGCGTTCGACGCCAATGGCGGAGTCGTATCGCAAAGCAAGCCAATTCAGCGCAACGGCTCTGTTCCAGATGGCGGATCGACGGGAGCGATGCTGGGGACAGTGGTTCTCGGACTGGGCTTGGGAAAGCGATTGCGGCGGCGACGCTAGTAAGTCATCGAACACGCTGAAGGTCAAAGCCCTGGTGAAAGCCTGCATGCGCAGGCGGCAGCGCGTGGATGGATAACGGGCGATGGCAGGGAAGCCATGGAGTCCCAGTTGAAGTTGAGCGGCTGGAGCCAAACACGTCGAGCTGTGCTCGTGCGTGAAGCGTCGGCACTGGCCCCCCGTGGGAGCCCAGGTGCGGCGCCTCCAGGATCACCCGAGCCAGCCTTCCCGGCGCCAGTGGAGGCGGCTGGGATACGCGGTTGCGCCCTGGAGCGGCAAGATCGCAGTGTTAGTCACCTCCCTGGATGAGAACCACTATTCGGACAGGTGTGATTCTCCGCCTCTATCGTGTGAACGGGCCGATTGCGAGAACGTTTTCGATGAGCTTAAGAACCATTGGGGATGGAACGGATTTACCACCCTTCTCGCGACATACCTGCCCTATTCGTCTGCCAGCTTCCGTCCCTCCCTGATCGCTAAAGATGTCACTGAAGCACGAACTGCCTCTTCCGCGTAGCGTTCGATACGTTCCCAAGGCGATTTAGGCACCCATATAATGTCGTCGGGATGTAGAAGGAAATCTTGCGTCTTGCCCTTCATATGATCTTTGAGGTCGATGATGGCCACCTTCGGTTCGGTGAGTGTTCCACGAACAATGGCGACCCGCCCGGGAGCTGCGCGGGGTGTGACGCCGCCAGCGGAAGCGATGGCTTTGAGCAGGCTCAGATCAGGGGTGTGGGGAATCGACAACGGGCGGCGGACATCACCAAGGACATGCACAAGCCTGGATCCTGCGAGTGGCAGGAAGACGTAGTCGCCCGGATGCAGATAGACGTTTTGAGACATGTCCCCCTGTTTGATCAGCGACTCGAAGTTGACATAGATCACCTCATTCTCACGCACCAGCATACTGCGTCCGAGATCAGCAAGATCATTGCTGATGCCTCCGGCACGCGCAATGAAATTGAGCATGCGTGTTGGACTGGAAACGTCATAAATTCCTGGCTGAGCTACCTGGCCGAGGATAGCGGCGGTGGCACCCTTCGACTGGGAGGCGGTGACGCTGACGATTGGCGGTTCGATGAGGCCACCGCGGACCATCTCAGCTGAAATCAGTTTTTCCAATTGCTGAGGCGTCTTGCCGGTGGCCTGCAGGCCACCGACGGCGGAGTAGTAGCACATGCCATCGGGCATCACGAGGCAGGTTTCGATGCTGTCTTCCTGGCCGATGAGTTGGATCATCACGAGATCGCCTGGCCCAAGAGTGCTCTGCGCAGACGGTGGTTCCAGGTGCTCGGGCCGGACTCCTTTCTCGACCTTGATCTGTTTGAAATCGGCATCAACGAGCGACGATTCGGCGAGAGGATCGAAGTCTCCTCGCGGAGTGGTGCATCCAGAGCACCAGATACCGAATCCTACACAGAGAGAATAGACAAGTGGTTGAAACACATTCATGGGGCGATCGCAGAGCTGGGTTCCAATGGAGATGGAGAGGGGGAAGGCGAAGAGCTCGTGGCGGGAGTATTTGAAGCGGCTGATGAATTGCTGGACGAAGGCGCAGCATCACCTACTCCAACCCGTGAGCTCTCATCGATGTAACCGCTGAGTACACCGCGGAGGTAGGAGCTTACAGCCGAATCCAGCAGACGTTCCGCTGCCGCCCAAGGTTTGGTATGCACGTAGACGATGTCGCCGGGTTCCACTTTCTGGTCGGTGGCTTCCCCTTTGAGGATTTGCTGGGTGTTGATCACGATGGCCTCAGGTTTTGACAGCGCTCCGCGCACCAGGAGGATGCGGTTGCGCCAGGCATCGTAGCCGTAACCACCAGCGGCGGTAATCGTGCCCATCACGGTTAAGCGCCCATCTGCGGGGATCAATCCCGGAGAGGCGACCGCACCAAATGCATAGACGAAATCTTTGAGGCTGGACGCGATGTAAACGTAGTCTCCTGGCTGGAGCAGCACGTTCTCGCTCAGATCGCCCTCCATATAGAGGCTGCGAAAATCGACGTCGACTTTCGCCTCGTTCCGAATCAGAAATGAGCGCTCGAAATCGACCGCGAGCCGGGCACCGCTAACACCGCCCGCAGCCACAATACCGCCACTGAGCGCAATCGCTTCAAGGAGGTGCGTCGGCTTCTGCATCGGAAACTCTCCGTTCTGTTTCACCATGCCGAGCATCGTATAGGTTGCGCTCGCAAGCCCCGCTGGCGCGACTGACACCTGAGGCAATCGCAATTCAAGGCTCGCAAGCACTTGCTCCAGCTTCTTTCTAATTTCCGGAATGGTGAGCTGTTCTACCACGACATGCTGGGCCGCCAGAAAACTGATCGTGCCTTGAGGGGATACCTGGACCTGCACCGGAGCAGTCCTTGCTGGCGCTAAGAGTCTAATGTTTAACAAGTCACCTCGTCCAACACGGTAACTGGCTTTGGCCTCGTCCGGTCTGGTAGGAAGGTCGACCGACAGAGAGGAAGGGAGAGGTGCGGCCGTTTCCACTTCCGGATTCTGTTCGTTTGGGGCGGAATCCGCGAGGGGGGCTTTCGCCACTTCTTCGGGTGTTTCAAGTTCCAGAGGCAGTGGGTCATCATCCTGACTCCAAACAGGAGCTCCTGTCCCAAGGAAAGCAATTGCAATGAAGGCAATCCCAACGATTTGCGCTCTCGCACTCGCTTTTAGGCCACTCAGGTGCTGCGGTGTAGAGGAGGTAGATGATAAGATTCGGGCGATGTAGGAAATCCTAGTATCCATTTTTAACTTTCGGAGAAGTTGAACTTATTCTAGCCAAATCAGATCCAATCATTGGTTTACAAAGCTTGACATTTAGTTTGGTACATATAGTATACCTCGAAATGGCGGATATGCTAAATAATTAATAGAATGTCTAAAATTCGATGGCTATCACAACCTTTTGTAGTGGTACGTAAAAATGGGGTGTGGTGCATCACCAGAGGCGAAGCGGTTGTAGCCGAATTCTCCACGCTCCAGGAAGCACGTGATTGTTTCGCGGACTCGCAGGAAACGGGCGGGGGAGGCCATCGGCTGTTCTGCAATGATTCAAGTAATTGTTCAATCGACGAACCCTGGGTCGGGCAAACGCCTGAATATGAGATCGCAAGCGGCCATCCTGACAATGTGATCCCAATGTCTCTGCCCGAACAAATCCTTTAGCCTCGAACATGTTCGGGATAGTCGTCAAATGCCTACAAAGATCAATCAAGAAATGAGAAACTTTCGCATTCGTAATTTATCTGGGCGAGCCCTGTGGCTGTGGCTGTTGCTCTGGGCGTCCGGAATCAATCCATCGCTGGGCGCTTTGATGATTTCTGTGGGGGCGATTACGCTGGCACCCGATACGCCTAACCAGTTGATCCCCATTTATGTCCTTAATTCCGGCCCGCAGGTTTCGGCCACGTTAGGAGTTCAGTTCAATGCCGAGGTGGAGGGCGGGGCACCCGCCGCTGCGGCTCCAAAGATCATGGATGTTGAGATCCTCAGCCTCACCATCTTTCAGGGGGACAACACGGGAACCACTGGAGGTGCCGTGAACCTGTTTCGCTGGGAAGTCGGGACGCTGGAGAATATTTCCCAGCCTGATCCACCGGGAACCCCCGAGGTGCCGTTGGGCACTTCTCTCGTGGCGACAATCAATTTTGACACGACTGGGGTGGGGCCAGGCACCTATTCGCTCTCCCTCACCACCCCTGCTGGTGCCACCGATTACTTCGATGACAAGGGCAAGCGCTTGAATGCGCAGTTGCTCGACGGCTCCATTACGGTAGTGCCGGAACCAGCGGTGGGTACCCTTCTCCTCGCAGGTCTCGGACTGCTATTGTTGGCGGGTAGACGCAGGAAACCTGAGAACCGTTGTTAAACCACTAAACGAGGTCATGTGGAACAATAGGACTTCCCGACCGCTCTTTTCGTCGAAGGCCGATTTTCACTCAGCGTCATAAACCCACGTGGAGGATACGAATTCTTCGATCCAGAGTTGATCTGGGCTGCCATCGAGATCGCATCGCAGTTTCAGTGTCACCAAGGCGGTGCCGCTCGCCTGCTTCATCGCCATTCTTAACTTGCTTTCAGTCTGGGAGCTTCTCCAGGTGTAGGCCCAGCAGGCCTTTGCACGTGCAGGGTTGTCTACCCTGAATACCGCGTAGTTATCACTATCTGAGTAGACGTGGTTATAGTAATCGCCGACTTCACAGTAGACCCGGTAAACTCGGATCGCGTCCTCACCTTGATTCGGAACCCAGCCACCCAGTCGACCTGAAGTAAAATCCAACCACGGCACTGGTTCGTAGAAAACAAAGCTCTCCCAATCAAGTTTCGGGCCATCGGGCGTCAACTCAAACCATACCGTGCGCAGCTGGTCGTCGACGAGGCGTGTTTCGAAGGAAAGGAATTCCCTGTTGGCGTCGTCGGTCCACAATTCAGCGCCGTTGGCGGTGGCGGTAATGGGGCCCGTAATTCCATTGCTTCCCAGCGGTGTCGTCTCCCAGCATCTCTCGACCCATTGCATGCGGCTACGGGTCTGCAAAGGATGGCGCACGAACGCCAGTCGTTGCAATGCATCTTCAGCTGCGGCAAAACTGCGCAAGACATTCTTCGACTCTGAAAATCCTTTCAGTGTTTCTGTCGCGCGCAGTGAACCATAGGAACTCCCTTGGCGTTCGACCGTCTCCGCAGGGGGGGCGAGCAGCGTCCAGCCGACGATCAACGGGGCCGCCAGCAGTGCCACACCGGCACTCATTGCTATCAACCGCTTCGGAAGTCGATCCGGTTCGAATCGGTTCCGTTGCTTCCCAAGATCCCACAGAACATCTCGAAATGATCCATAGTAACTTGCATGCGGGTCGTCGGCCCTGACGATACACATCATCCTCCGATAGCGGGATCTGTTCGTAATTGGCATGGATGTCAGAGGAACTGAGGACGAGAGCAACTGCACTTTCTGAACGGGCACTCTTCATTCTGGAGAGCCACATCTCTGAATTGTACCGGCCTTAGTATCAGCCTTAGCCGTCATACTAATTAGGATTTCCGAAATATCAAGAAATTTGACTCCATCGTCTTTTAATCTAAATCTGCAATATTTTGACATATAACTATAATTACCATAATTTACATAATGGTAATGAAGTCGCAGTTGACCGTGTTCTATTTGCTGGTTGTCGCAATCTTCCATCTGTTCGCGTCTGCGAGCGGGGGGGCTTCCGTAACTCTTAGATGGGACGCGAATCCAGAGACTGACGTGGTAGGGTACCGAGTCTACTACGGAACATCGAGCGGAAACTACCCATTGTCGCTTGATGCAGGGAATGTGACGACTGCGGCGGTGACTGATTTGGCAGAAGGACAGGAGTATTACTTCGCTGTCACGGCGGTCAATGCCGCTTCCCTTGAAAGCCTTCCATCGGAGGAAGTCTCGGTCGTGGTCTCCGCTGCCACGAGCGCTTCGGTCGTCGCTCGCCTGGTTTTTTACAACGACTCCGCCTGGGATGGATACGATTCTGGAATCAACGCTGCGGATGACCAAGCCATTGCTGCTGATAAAGCGGCATTGTTGCCAGGGCAGGTGGCGTCGTTCTTAAATTATACTTCGTTCGACCTGGGCTTGAACGGTATCATGGTGGACATCAACGGGCTGGGGGCTCCAGCGGAGATCGGGGCATCGGATTTCGTGTTCCGTTCTGGGAATACCGATGAGGTCAGTACTTGGGAACCCGTGGTGCAGGTTCCGATGGTCGAGGTTCGGGAAGGTGCAGGAACGGGCGGTTCCGATCGCGTGACGATTACCTTTCCGAACGAGGCGATTCTGAAGACATGGCTTGAGGTTACAGTGCTGCCCACCCAGCGGACGGGACTGGCCGAGCCGGATACGTTCTACTTTGGAAATGCTGTTGGCGAAACGGGAAGTGATTTAAGCAATGCGGTCGTCAACTCACTGGACGAACTCCGGATCCGGGTGAATGGACAGACCTCAGGGCAGGTGGCCGCGATTGGCAATCTGTTCGATGTGAACCGGGACAAGGTGGTGAACGCCTTTGATGAGGTGCAGGTCAGGGTGCACAATACCAATTCCCAAACGATGCTGCGGATGATCGATCTGTCCCCATCGCCAACGCAATCTTTGCAAACCCAGCCACTGGCGGCATCTGGATCATCGGTGCCGGAGGGTGATGGCACATTGGATGGATCTACCACATCAATCTCCGCTGAGATGTCGGTAGGGAATCTTGGCGTCCAAGCCAATGGTGATGATGATGGCGCTGTAGTTTCCTATGCTGGCGAGTGCAAACACCTGGAAGTGGTTCGCGTGGGCGGCGATGCGTGGTTGCTGTTGGAGGTTCCGAATGGCGGGGCAATCGAAACTTCTTCCGCAGCAGATTTAAGCAACTGGCTGCCAGTCAGCGAGACTGATACCGCAGTATACCCGGTCGCGAGTGGGATGTTTGCCGTTCGCATGAACTGTCCACAGCAGTACTTCCGAATCGTAGGCAAACTTGATTTGTAGTTTAGCAATTTCGGATTGTCAGCGGAAATGTGAGGAGGCTGACCCACACCACCTCGGAAACCGCAAATACAGGTTCCGCCGCAGGGCCTCACAATGGCCAAAGCAGCATTCGGCCGAAAACTGATGACGGAGAACCGGAATTGAAACTTCTGCGATCGCAAGAGCAGCTTTGAGCCGGTGCTCATCGACAAAGGCGCTGAGTTGGGAGTGTGCTACATCCAGGAACATCTCGACCCCATCAACAAGGTGAAGGTTTCGTCGGCGCTCATCTGCGCCGTAACTGAAGAGGAGGTTCTCGATCCTCAAATCCTATGCGTTCCATAATTTCAGGATTGCGAGATTCTCCCTGAATCAGGAGAGATGAGGGAGTTACTGGTTTGATGAAGGGACGGGCGACGGGCCATGCTGGAAAAAAAGCATTTTTAAATCTTTTTTTCTACCATATTTCATCTAGATGTGGAGGCGAGCGATGGCACGGGCATGCTGACCCGCGACAGCGGAGCGGGGGACGTCTTCACACTGGGTTCAAAGTCCAATGGCACTTATGTTTTCCGCTTGGGTGATGGCGAGGCCAACAATGGCAAAAATGGCAACAAGGGATTCGATGGCATTGTCGGCTCCGGGTGGCTGACGGTTAACGGAGAGCATTCCGGAACCAACGATTTTCTTTTCACCGCTTCACAGGTGCCGGAGCCTCCCGGATTTCTGGGTTCGGAATCTGTGGTCGCGTTGCTAGCCATCATAGGATTCGCTGGACTGGCCC
>JAGROY010000398.1 GCA_020439995.1 Verrucomicrobiia bacterium | reverse complement strand
GCAGTCACCACCACCCATCGATCAGGTGACCTCTTTGCCGCGGGGATTACCGAAGTGAGGTACACGGCGACGGATCCCTCGGGCAACGAGGCTACGGCAAAGTTTTCGGTCACCGTTGTTGACGCACGATTGAGTGCGGCCACCGTCGTGGTGGCGGAAGGCGATGTGGCCAATCAGGCACTGTTACTTTCGTTCAATCCGCCGCTCCCGAACCAGGCGATAATCTCGTGCGTCACTGCCGACGGCACGGCCACTTCCGGTGTGGACTATGTTGAAATAGACGAAGAGATTGAGGTTCCAGCAGGAACCACCAGTATCCCAGTTCCAGTCACCATCCTTGAGGATGTCAATCTCGAAGGAGATGAACATTTTACGCTGCGGGTCAGCGCGCAGATCGATCGCGCTGGTGAAGGCACGCTCGTTCTAGAGCGTTCAGCGACGATCACGATACGCGATCGCGATCGCAGACTCGAGGTGGTCACCGACGATGCACGCATGGGGACGGTTGAGGGTGGCGGAGTATACGACGTTGGGTCAAAGATCGTCATCAAGGCAACGCCGCAACCGGGATTTGTGTTTGCCGGATGGGTAGGGATCGAACTGGCGGAGAACACTCCGACAGTGACGGTCGCCGTCGATCAGGCCTACGCGCTTCGGGCGACGTTCCGCGACGTCCAGAGTCCGACGATCATAGGCATTCCAGGAGCATTGTCGAAGCCTGCGGATGCTGGGAGCACTTTCGCCCGTGTCGAATGGTCGGCACCTGCTGCGACGGACAACCTTGAGGTCACCACCCTCACGTCCTCGCATTCCCCGGGCGAGGTGCTGCCACTGGGGACTACCACCGTGACCTACACGGCAACCGATGCCGCCGGAAATTCTACGACAGCCAGTTTTGAAGTAACGGTCACCGATACGGAGGCTCCGAAGTTCAGTGGAGCGCCGGCTGATATCCTTGCGGTAATCAATGCAACTACTGCGGATCCTGGATTAAGAACTGGCAGAGGCGTACCTGTTTCCTGGACGGAACCCACGGCCGTGGACAACGATCGCGTTGATTCGCTCGTTGCATCGCATCGCTCGGGCGAGCGCTTCCCTCCGGGGGTTACCAAGGTGACGAGCACCGCCACCGATGCATCCGGAAACGAAGCCGTCGCCACGTTTACGGTTACTGTTCTGGACTTGAGTTGGAACGATGTTCCCGCAGGAACGACCGTCAATGAAGGTGATGCGAGCGCAGCGGTCCACATGGCCTTCAATCTTCCCGTCCCGGATGGCGTCACCCTTTCCTGCGAAACCGTCGATGGATCGGCTGTCGCCGGTCGCGATTTTGTCGCGAACAACGAGAGTTTCGATGTCCCCAAGGGAACAACTGCGTTCGGAATTCCCGTTACTATCCTGGAAGACGATGCAATTGAAGGCGACGAGACCTTCGCAATTCGGATTGTCGTCACCATTGATCCACGAAATGAGAGACCGAGTGTCCAGATGAACCGCACGGTTCCGATCACGATTCGTGACGGAGGCACTGGCTACGACGCTTGGGCACAGGTCAATGGCCTCAAAGCCTCGTCCGCCAGAACCGATGCCAATGCCGACATCAATGGCGATGGGTTTTCCAATTTGTTTCACTACCTTCAGGGAATTTCGCCTCATGCCTCCATTCCGATGGAGCACCCTGGACTTCGGCCGGATATCGACATCCGTGGCCTGGACAACCAGCCTACTTTCCGCTTTTCATTGCCCGCAACTCTTCCTGATCGGATCAAAGCTAGTGTGCAGGCGAGTAACAATGGAACCGAGTGGTTCACTGTCGCTTCCAGAGACAAGGGGAGTGCATGGGCGGTGGCCCGTTCGCATTTGCTGGAGGAATCTGAGATCCACGGTTGTAAGCAGGTTCGTGTTGCCCCGAGTTCCGGGGACAATGAGTCACGAACTCAGCTTTACAGGCTCAGTCTGGCAGTCCAACAGGATTGATTTTGCTTCCAAACAGTTCGCCTTCGTCGATTCGACGAAGAGCGTGGTTTGTCTAACACTAACAAAAACCAAAAATCCTCGTCCGGCTCTCCGGCTCAGTCGATCAGACTAAGCAATTTTCTTGCCAGTTCTTAGCTGTAGGACTTTCGCGCTTCGCCATCCAATATCGGCAATCCAAACTCTACCCATCTGCCACCAGTTGAGCGCCGTCCGGCGATGAATTCCCAGATGCTCAGCGATTTCACGAGTAGCAAAACCGACTCCTACGAAAAAGAGCGACTACCCGCTTCCGAAGTTGATCGAGCTAGCGGAGCAGCACGCTGCCATTGTTTCTACCTCTCTGCTCCGAAAGTTGACGTGTGGGCGATGGGGGATGCCAACGCCTCTTCTACTCGGAGAATGTCTATAAGCCGATAACGAAGCAGTCGACTGCTCAATCGGATCGGGTGAATTAGGCCATCGCGTTCGCGGCGTTTGATAGTTTCCTTTGAAACGCCCCAGCGTTTCGCGAGCTCACCCCGGCTCAGCATCTGATGATCTCTATTTTTTTGATCTAGTTTCATTGGAATCAACTTAAAGAAGTAATGGCGCTGATGCGGATCTTGCTTTGAATCGAATCAACTCCTTTCAAGGGGAGAAGCGTTTGAACTTCGCAGCAAGACGACCGTTCTAAATTTTTCGAATTCGGATTCGCTCCACCCGCTTAAAAATCTGAGTTTGCTCGTTGGCCTCATGCAAAACTTGCTGCACGCAGTCCACGGCGTGCGAGATCCGATTGATCGCAATGTAGGCCTCATCAACGATCCTGTTGCTTGGCAAGCAGGGCATGGAGCAATCAATCGTTTTGGGTTCATAATAATCGATGCTACCTCCCGGATTTTAGCGCGATCTCGTTCCACCAGCTCCGCGACTTGAGTACGCTGTTCGATCAACGTGCCATCAGTGGCAATGTCCTCCAGGATCGGTATCGTAGATTTGGTTGTCATCTAGATCGGAATCGGCAATGTAAAATAACGCTTTTCAGCGCATTTTTTCCGTCGGGCGCAAAACTCGAATCGTGTGACACCTTGACAGCTATGCGTGGTTTGTGTTTATTGATCTTTGAATGGCAACAAGAACTGTGTCTGTTGATCTGGAAGCGTATGAATGTCTCAGGCGGGCAAAATCGGGTGCGCGGGAGTCCTTTTCGCAGGTGATCAAGCGGGCTGTCTGGCCGCCGCAATGCAGACCGTTCACACGCCGCTCCACCCGCCTGCGATAAGTTGCTGACACCGTGTCGTAGGTGTCAGCGGAAGGCTCCGCACCCCTCGGAGCCCGGTGTGGGCTTCGGCATTCCTTCCTCCTCCTTGGTCGGCACACCGCCCCGAACCCACACCCGGTACCGCTAAATAGATAAGTACCTGATGGACGGGTGCGTGGCCCGGTGCCGTTTTGTCTTGTCTTACGTCTTACACCGTGTCGGGTGGTTCAGCATTGCCGCCCCGGGTTCTTCACCTCGCGCCCATCACGAAACCACCCGACACCGTGCGCTGGAATCTTGCCTCTCGATGGTCGGGATACGATGCCGCTCCGCTCCGCACCGGCAGCGGGCCAGGCGTCAACGGCAAAATGGGTATCTGCTGGAGCGACCTCCTTCCCTTCGGCATTTACCTTATTGACTCCCGTCCCTACGGCCGCCGGTCACCCGGGGTAGGTTTTTTCTTTCGAAAAAACGGGGTTTATTCCGTCTGATTCTCAGAAGTCGCTACAGCTTACTGTTCCGGCGTCGCCCAGCACAGCAGAATAGGGCTACCGTGCTTAACATCATTGCGGTCGATGGCTCTGGCACGACAATAATCGTCGCGTTTGAAAAAGTGAGAAGGGGATCCAGGTTTGACCCATCGCCTGTGACGAAGATGGTCTCAGTCGGACCCAGAGTATTGAAAAAATCGGATGACAGTTCGTAGTTTCCTGTAGCTCCGATGGTGAGAGTGAAGGTAGCCAGTTCCGCGCCTCGGTAAGTTTGCAGGGGCTCATTGCCAAGGTTTATAGTTCCCTTGACGCCAGCTTCCCCGGTCATGATGGCTACCAGAGCGCCATCACCGGCAACACCATTAAAATTGAGTGATGCGACTGGCTGCACGCTGTCGAAAACAATGTCATCGGCATTCGAGGTGCCGAACAATCTTACTCCGTAGCTGAACAGGTCCATCTGTTCGTCTGCTGCGTAATCGATCGACATGGTCACCGACAGCGGGGCTCCCGGGGTGGTTACGTAACTCTCCTGATCGAAAAGGATTGTCGCTGCCTCAGAGGCTGAACAAAGTGCCAACGCCACTGCAGATCCAGTTGCCAGAAGTCGCAGGGAGAGTCTTTTTGCAATCATGATTTGAAGAGATTGATGTTAAAGATACGTAAAGCAATAATCCCCTGAACGTAAAGCGCCTTTTTCCCGATGATTTGAGTCAGTTGGAGTCAAGCACCCCAGAAGCCGCAAGCAGCAACCCTCCAGCGTCCGAATCCTGAGTTTCTAGAGTATCGTCCCTGTCCTCACGTTCGCCAGCTGTCGTGTCATCGAAACCGAAACCGAAGTTCCGATCACACGGATATGCCCACGGATCTTGCCAGGTAGGTTGCGCAGCGGCGGTTGTCGCGTCTGAAAGCCTGGACTGAAACAATTCCCGGCGTCCAGTAATATTCGGTTCCTCGGTCAGGCTAGGTTCCTCGGCGGATGTGCTCTCTCGCTGCTCATCAGTTTCCGGGGCCGTTGCCTCGGCGCTCAACTCAGGATCCGCAGCGGCGAGCGTTGCAGGGCTCGGCTTGGGGGCCAGCTTGGTGAGGTAACGTTTGCGGAATTGGAATAAGTCGAGTGCATCGATGTCACCATCGAGATCCCAGTCGAACGTTTCGTCATAGCCGGAGTCGCTGGCAATCTTGAAGTGAGTTTTCTGATAGGCAAAGGTGTCGGCGAAATCTACGTCGCGGTCGCCATCGGAATCGCCGAAGTAGCGGTGGAAATCAAAGTGCAAGTCCCCGCCGGGATTTCCATC
>JAGROY010000397.1 GCA_020439995.1 Verrucomicrobiia bacterium | reverse complement strand
CGGGACGATTCAAATCCACGTACTGCTCGGGATTTTGATTCCAGTTCTGTGGCCGATCCCGTGCGATGTCCGTCAAAGATCCGGCGATCATCTGGCTGGACGAATACAGCTTATAAATGGATGCGGCGCGGCCAGTGCGACTGGTATTACCGTAGAGACGGATAGCACCGGGCTGGCTGACCCAGATGGTGTTCTCACGAGTGGTGGCCTCGCGGATCTGGGCAATCGCGAGGTTGATCGCGACGTCTTTGGCGGAGATGGCTCGCAGGCCTTCCGCAGTGCTGCGGGAGGCGTTGAGTTCATTCGTCGCCATGGTGAAGAAGGAGATCACCATCACTGTCATCAGCATGAGCACCGACAGAACAGTTATAATCGCCACACCTCGTTCATTCTGCTGCTTCGTGGATTGGCGGGGGCTTCCTATTTGTTTCATAGGTGTAAAGGCGGAAGTATTGTTGCGGTCGAGACGTCAATGAACCCCGCTTTGAACAAAGAAAGTGGATCTTGACGTAATAGAACCAATGCTTCCTATGCTCCGATTATTACCGGAACATTATGCCTTATGATAAAAGTTACTTTGTGAGATACACTTTCCTACTTCCGTCAGAGCGAATCCTCCTATCTCTCTCACTTTGAGATTTTCGGATTGAGCAGGCTACCAACGGGCGCTAGGGTGAGAGCAGCGAAGACAACTGCATGAAGTATCCTCCTGCCCACTCTTTCCATTGCGCGGTCTCAGCCAATTTCGTCGGGTGGTGCGGTGCCTTGGCTCGTCGTTCTTGTGAGGACGCTACTCTTGAGGCGATCACCAGCACGAAAAACTCAGCTTTATCAGGAGGTTGTTGTGCGTATTCTCGTCGTTGAAGATTCCGCCCGCATGCAGCGGGCACTGGTGGATGGATTGAAGCATGGCGGTTACGCGGTGGACGCGGTTTCAGACGGAGAGGAGGGGCTGTGGCGTATTCTCCAGGGAGTGTACGACGCGGTCGTGCTTGACGTCCGCCTGCCCAAGATGGACGGACTGACTGTGTTGCAGAAAGTGCGCAGGGCTGGAAACAAGACGCTTATTCTGCTGCTCACGGTCAATCAATCGATCGATGACCGAGTGACCGGCCTTCGGATGGGGGCTGACGATTACATTCCAAAGCCGTTTGCGATGTCAGAGTTGCTGGCGAGAATCGAAGCTCTTGTGCGGCGAGCTCATGGTCAGGATTCCAGCGTCGTTTCCATTCGCAATCTCACCATGGATCTATCGGCCAGAATTGCCAGAGTGGATGAACAAGTCCTTAAGCTAACCGCTCGCGAGTATCGTATGCTGGAATACTTTGTCCTCAATCAGGGACGTGTTCTCTCCCGTGCGCAGATCGAAGAGCACGTCTACGACGAAGAGTCGGGCACGCTGATGAGCAATGCTGTGGACTCTGCTATTTCATCATTGCGGAAGAAGCTGGGACAAGCGGGGGCTTCCAAGCTGATCGACACGAGGCGAGGCCTGGGCTACGTACTGCAGGCACCATGAAGACCCTTCGCGGACGGCTCACCGCCTTCGTTGCAACAGGCGTTGGGATCGTGCTGATTGCCGGAGAGGCAGACTTGTACTTTAAAACAAAAAATCTGCTTGTAAGCGTTTTTGACCAGACCTTGGATGAAAAAGTAAGCATGCTCACTTCTTTCTCAAGTGATGACTTGCAGGGAGTCACCTTTGATTTCACCGAGCAGGATCTTGTTGAGTTCCGGGCTGGTCCGGATGCAGAATTTTATCAAATCTGGAGTCCTGGCGGAGATGTACATGCCAAATCCGAATCTCTGGGAAAGGGAAGTCTACCCATGTCGGGGGAGGAAAAGCATTCGTTTCGCAATGTCGACCTTCCGAATGGCCGATCCGGTCGTGCCATCCTCGTCCGACTTGCAAACACAGACCACCAACCGGACTTTCGGATCACTCTGGCCAGGGATCGTACGTTGCTTGATAAATCGTTGCACCGCGTTCTGATCGAAAGTGCCCTGAGAGTCATTACGACTGTGGCAGGGGTGATCATTGCGACGATTTTTGCCATTCGACTGGGGCTCCGTCAGATCGTTCAACTTGCGCATGAAGCCCGAACATTGGATGTGGAAGCCTCGGACAACGCCTTCTCAAGTCAAAACATCCCTGCAGAACTGCAACCCATCGTCGCCCAGCTAAACGGATTGCTGGAGCGAATGCGCAGAGTGCTGGAGCGCGAGCGTCGATTCAGCTCTCACGCTGCCCATGAACTGCTGACGCCAATCGCGGAACTCCGTGCCCTTGCAGATGTGGAGTCCTCGATCAACCCTGACTCAAATCTTGCACTCGACGCACTCGCTATCGCGCAGCAGATGGAGGCACTGGTGGAAACGCTGCTGCAACTTGCGCGAAGCCAGAGTGAGATCCCTCTGCCGCTCGACGAGGATATTGTTCTCGCAGACCTATTGAATGAAATCTGGGCCAAGTTCAAAGGGGACGCTCTGGCCAAAAAGCTGGAGTCCAGTTTCGATTGGAGTCACCCAATACGGATTCGTACAAATAAAGCTGCTTTGCAGTCAATCATAGAGAACCTCATCAAGAACGCAGTGTCGCATACTCGGCCCGAGGGCCGGTTGGAGAGTTCTCTCAAAGCTATCGGCGGGAGTTTTGTGTTTCAGATCGGCAATACCGACACCACTCTGACACCATCCGATTTTGAACATCTGTTCGAACCCTTGTGGCGCAAAGATCCTGCCCGGACCAGCGGGCAGAACTCCGGTTTGGGTTTGACAGTGTCCAAGTCACTGGCCAAACGACTGGGGCTTCAACTGAATCCACGTAAACCCAGGTCGGATTGGTTTGAGATTCAAATTTGTGTGGCTCGCAACGAAAACCAGAGTCCAAGTCCCACGTCCGGGCTTTTCTGACGCAATCCTTTGTGACTCGTCCTGTTCTAGGTTAGGAACTACTTCCGCAACTCTTTGAAATGTATCTGTTCTTAAAAATACTCGGCAGCCTTGGTGTTTTTCTCCTTGGTATGAGAGTCATGAACGAGGGGGCTCAAAAAGCCGTCGGAAAGAAACTTCGCGTCATGTTGGCATCAATTACCGGCAACCGTTTCGCTGGCGTGTTGACGGGCCTTTTTGCCACAAGCGTGCTTCAGTCGTCCTCAGCGACGATCGCGCTGGTAATCAGCTTCGTAAATGCAAGGTTGCTCACTTTGTTTGGAGGAATTGGTGTCATTATGGGGGCAAACCTCGGCACCACGATCACCGCCTGGATTGTGGCCTACGCTGGGGTCAAAATCGATATCGTAGACATTGCTCTCCCCGTCATTGGGATCGGCTTGCCCTTGGCCTTAGGCCGTCATTACTGCAAGAGTGCAGGCGAAATATTGATTGGATTCGGTCTCCTGCTTCTTGGGCTCGGATTGCTCAAAGATTCGGTTCCTGATCTCGAGTCGACCCTGAACAGTGCGAATCCAGAGCAGGTCGGAAACGCTCATTTCATTCAAAGTTTCATTGAGACCGTGAGCGGCTATGGATTCGGATCAATTCTCATATTTTTCTGCATTGGTATCGTGCTTACGATCGTTGTGCAGTCATCATCCGCCGCAATGGCCATTACTGTCACTTTCGCTACAAACGGCTGGATTGGATTCCCTGAATCAGCCGCCATTGTTCTAGGAGAAAATATTGGAACCACCGCTACGGCATGGTTCGTATCTCTGGCGGGAAATGTCGATTCGAAGCGCGCTGCATTTGCGCATTTTCTGTTCAATGCATTTGGAGTGCTCTGGGTCTTTGTTGTTTTCTACGGATTTGCCGAATTTGTCCAATGGATTGGGATGTCTTTGCCGGAAGCACTGCGTGTCTCCAAGAATCATTCGACCTCGATTGGATTCAATCTCGCAATTTTTCACTCGCTGTTCAATTTGATGAATATCTGCCTGCTCATTGGATTCGTTCCCACTATTGTCCGGGTCACCGAGAAATGGGTGACGGATGGGTGTCAGGGTGAACTAGGGAAACGCGTGACGTGAACACGTGGTTCGCCACCTGGTTCTCTTGCGGCCACTATTGCAGCGAAGCTCCATTTCCGGCTTTGGAGATTTGGTGGGCTTGCTGAACCGTGCTGAACCGAACAGCTTCAGCGATAGATAGGATACGAATCCAAAAAGCCCCTCCCTGCGCGGACGCAGAAGAGGGGCTGAGTGCAATGCCAGGGAAAAATGTCCCCGACTGGATTCCGTTCCGC
>JAGROY010000062.1 GCA_020439995.1 Verrucomicrobiia bacterium | reverse complement strand
ATTGAACTCCTGGACTCAAGCACGGAACGGTCCAAGACGGTCGCAAGAAGGCAGCATGATGACAGAACGCTTGTTCTGCCCCATTAGCATGTTAGATACGCTAATGATAGTCAATTGTTGATGCCCGATAAATCCCAGGACTCTGCAGAAAGAGTCGGACAACAAAGGACAATGAGATTGAATTCCATTTCAAGCACCCATACTTGTGGTACCATAGTCTTACATTATCGCCAGATTTCCCACATTCTGTTGTGCTCGTTATATATATTACTTGACCAATAGATACCATCGGCATTAGTTGCTACGTGGAAGTTGGAAATCAGGATTTCTTTAACTGTTAATCTTGACTCGAACTGATCACAACTTGGTGAGTTTATCTCGTTACGTTTGGACTGTTAGACGTGCAACGTGCGCGATTGAAAACTCATTCACTTGATTTGCAAAAATTAGCAACTGAATGAATATGACTGCGGATGAGTTATTGGAATACGCGGAATCAAGTCCGCCAAAAGGTGACGGAAGGAATGTGTGGGCCCGATTCAGGCCTGCTGCTTTCGTCCTCCGGGAAAAGGGCTATCACTGGCCAGAAATTGCACAGAAGTTCGCCGATGCAGGAGAGACGATATCAAATGTGGACAGTTTCTGCGCGAGCATGAGTCGCTCTTACAACGATCATGTCCGTAAGCTGATATCGAAGCGAACCGGACGTGTTGATTTCCAGCATTAGCTGGCATCAGACGTTCACATTACCGGCCACGGCAAGTTCTCCTCCCCCTCTTGCCGCGACGAACGTCGCTCCGACCGCTCCAGCCGATCGCACACTGCTTCACCAAGATTAAAAGCGGTGGCGGACGATTCGTGAGAATTTTGGTCTCACTGAGACCAATGCTGCACTGCATCACATGTATGATTTCCCTGCTGGGATAACCTATGGATACGCTTCCATCGTCAACGAATTCGCTAAGATCACCAGAGTTCCCGCTACCGGCAAAGGCTTGTGTCTTCGTGATACTGATCGCCGGTGTGCTAGCGTATGGGCTATCGCTCAATTCGAGATTCTACATGGATGATTACATGCATATCGTCGACAATGCCTTCGTTAAGGGAGAAGATGGCGGCTCCGCACTCAAGTTTCGAACATTCACATACTTGGTGTACCGGACGGTTTACTCGGTTGCCGGCCCGACCCCGATTGCGTTTCATCTGGTAAATCTAACCATCCACCTGAGCGCAGCGTGCGCGCTGTTCGCCTGCGGGAAACATCTCCTGCGTCGCATGAAGTTGTTTCGCTGTGAAAATCGGCGAGAGTTTGCCGCGTTTGCCGGAGCTCTCATTTTTGTCGTTCATCCGTTTGCTTCTGAGGCGGTAAATTATGCACGATGCACGATGATTGGTTTTGTAACACTGTTCACCATCTTAAACGGATGGGCTGCACTGCGCTGGGCTGAACGACCGAACTGGCGGGATGGAATTCTGTTCTTACTTTTTCTGACTCTGGGTGCTTTCTCCAAGGAGGTGGGAATCCTTCATATCACCTTTAATGCGACTCTTATCGCCTGGATCGTGCATGACCCAGCGTGGCTCGTCTCTGCTCGAAGCCTGCTCCGCAAACAGAACGCAGGCAAGATCACGGTAGCATTTGTGATCGCCCTGTTCCCTGTCTGTTATCTCTGCTACCATTGGGTGCCCATCGCCTACTCAAGACTCACTTCACCAGTGATCACCGACCACTGGCTTACACAGGGAAGAATGATCTGGGGATATTTTATAAACATGGTCGCCCCCCACGAACTTATAGTCGACCACCAAATCGCGTGGTCACGATCAAGTTCAGATCTTCCTGCAATGGCCGGCACCTCCGCCATGATCGTCGTTTTTCTGTTTGCTTCGATATTGGTCGTCAAACAGAGCACTCGCCCCATCGGTGTGCTGGTGGCCATGCTGATTTTTCCTTTGGCGTTACGGCTCCTGTATCCGATCTACGAACACTTTGTGGAATACCGGGCATACCCTGCGTTACCCTGGTTTTCATTGATTGTCGGCATCGGATTGGCAGCTGCCGCTCATCGCTACTGGAAGGCCGTCCAGTGGGCTCTCACCGCCATCACGCTCGCCGGAATCGCCATGTCTGTGATGCGAACTGCAGAGTGGTCCAGCCCCGGTCTTCTTGCTCAGCAAAGCATCAACAAATATCCGTTAAACAACCGTCCACGCTTGCGGCTTCAGGTCATCGCCTACGACCATGGCGAGTTTGACAGAGTTCTGGAGATTAGGGAGGACATGTATTCAACTTATGCTCGGACATTCGCATACAATGAAAGTAATCGCTGGGCGCGCCAGTATGATATGGGCAGGGCATACGCCGACCTGATCAATTGCGATCAATGGGCGGCATACGCAATCGCGGAAATCTCAGGATCAAAGACGGCTCTATCATTCATCGGCGAACGGCTCGATTTTTTCCGAAAGCGGCTGGGGCCGTTCAAAGACGAAGATCAATTCGAGGCGGCCATGAAATCGTTGATCACCGCGCGCGAAGTTCTTGTAGAGCACGGGGCTGCTGTCGATCGAGAGCTCGAATTTGTCTCGGCGGCTGACTCGCCCACGGAAGTTCCCAACTGATTTTTCGGGGGCGCTGCCGGTGGAGAGGCTTTGCGCGTACAAAAGCGCCCCTCAGCAAGCAACGCCCAACTATAGATTATTATTGATATTATGGTAAATATAGGCTACTCTGTGTGTACTAATCACAGTCTATGAGCCAGCCTGATTCACCATTAGCGTCTAAATTACAACAGCTTATCGAAGAAATGCAATCTGCTCAGATGGCATTCTCTGAGGCCCAAGCACGCGCTTCTGCCTTGATCAATCAGCTGGCAGAACCGGATAGCTCGGCCACAGCATCTGTGGCGACTCAGGCATTAGGAGACCCATTTGATTCGAATCCCGACTTTGAGAAGCTGCTCGAGCAGGGATTCGCAAGGGCCGCATTGAGTGTCGATCACTACGTGGAGAAACCATTCCTCGACCCTTACGACTGCTTCGAAGATTCCGATCCTGAGCACAGCTTCCCCTTCCAAGAGCGAATCTCCCGCCGCGGCGCTCTGGAAGGGCTGTTCGAGTCAGCCCCCCGGATCAACAAATCGAACCGCGCTGATGGCCCGGACATCGAGATCGAGTATCTTCCCAATGGTGGCTATCGCATGTCCAGCAGGCCCAAGAACCAGGCAGGTGCGAAGGAGCTGGACGGTCTGACATCCTAGTCCGTCTACTGCAAGAGTATCGTCTGTAGGGCAGCCTCCTTTTCTGCTCCTTTGAAGAAGTCGAAAGCGCGCATGTAGCGAGGCTTGTCGGCTTCTGCGGTTCCTCCGTCAACGACGATTTTCGCTAGCAATTCCGGTGTCCGCTTCGCTCGGCTGCGCCATATGATGTCCCGGCCTGCAGGAGTGTTCCAGTCCCTACCGACCATGCTCAGCCAGGAGCCAAGAAACGCATCCCAATGGTTTGCCGCGCCGATTCCCAGCGCTTCGAGGTACCAACGATCCTTACCATCGTGCTTCATCGCCAGCTCAGCCCAGAGGGGCGCCGCAGATTTCTCGTCTTTACAGTCGCGCAATGCGATCGCCAGTTCCCGCCGGACTTCCGCCGCAGGATCTCCAATGAGAATAGTGACGATGGATTCCGCACTCATGCCAAGCTGACGCGCCAGCCGGACGCCAGTCACACGGATATCCGGATCCACATCGTTGATCGCAGCATCGACGTAATGAGCCCCCTTGCCGTCAATCCTCGCCAGCAGCCACAGGGCACGGGCTCGCAATCTTGGATTGCCATCACTCCACAGCGACTTGAGTGCTGCCTCTGCCGTTGCGCCCATTTCATTGAGCGCTAACCAGGCCTTTGCCCTGATGGCATTGTTAGGGCTCTTGAGCGCAACGACTGCACCTTCCGGAGTATCGAAGTTGAACCCCGGCAGGTTTGGGCGATTCCCCTTTGGTGCCAGCCTGATAATGCGCCCCTTTTCCAGATCGCCCATGCCATGGCCACCGACACCCGGATCGTACCAGTCCGCAATGAACAGAGCACCGTCTGGAGCCACACATACATCGGACGGACGGAACCAGCGGTCCCCTTTCGCTCCATCAAGAAGATTTTCGATGCGGGCGCTATAGCCAGCCCCGGATTTTTCAATGATGTAGGCCCGCGTAATATTCGGCCCAGCGTCACAGTGGATCACCTGATTGCGAAAAGTTTCCGGCAGCAAATCGCCCTCGTAAACCGTGATCCCAGTCGGCGATCCCGCGCCCGTGTGAAGGAGGTTGGGCACAACGCCAGGATCGTTTTGATGCCAATGCCGCATGGCACGATCCTCACTCATGCCTGTGCGCTCCTGGCCCCAGGAGGCCCCCGTCATTTCGTCCCGGTAGCCGTAATTTCCAAACTCCATGACATAATTGATTCGCACTCCCTGGTTGCCGTCATCGTCATTGTCCGACTGCCATACCGTGCCGAAGGAATCGACAGCCACCTCCCAGTTGTTGCGGAAATTCCACCCGAGGGTTTCAAAGTCGCTGCCGTCAAGATTGCACCGAAACACCATGCCTTCCTGGTAAGGGTTCCTTCCTTCCGCCACTACGTTCCCCACTTTGTCGATCACCGGATTTCCCGATGCATCCTCGATGTGGCGTCCGGCATTGCCAAAATTGAAATACAGCCGTCCGTCCGGCCCGAACACGACCGCGTGTATCCCGTGGTCATGCTGTGCGCCATCGATCCCTTGAAACAATACCTTCTTCGAGTCGGGTTTGTCATCGCCATCGGTGTCGGTGAATACAAATACCTTGGTATTTGCCGACACGATCACCCGGTTGCCGATCACACAGACGCCGTGCGGAGAATCGATATCGCGCCCCTGATAAAACACTTTTGTGGTGTCGGCTTTGCCGTCGTTGTCGGCGTCTTCAAGAATCAGGATTCGATCGCCTTCCGGGCGCTTGCCGTTATGCCCTCGATAGTTCACGATCTCAGCCACCCACACGCGGCCTTTGGAATCGATATCAATGTTAGAGGGACTCAGCAGTTGAGGCTCTGCGGCAAAGACAGCGGCTTCCAGGCCAGGCGCAACCTCAAGCGATGCCACGGATTCCCCGGCATCCATTCCACCGGGACTCCCCGCTCCAGGAGACGCTTGCATCAGGCGCTTCAGGTTTGGAGGACGGTTTTGCACGATAAACCGGACGCTGGTCGCCTTTCCATCCTGCTGACTAACCCCGCCTTCATCCAGCCCGCCAGTGGCACGAAAGCGCGTCGCACCCGCTGGCAACTCATAGTGAATGACAGAGTTGGCATGCGCACCAATGCCATTCTCGATCGCCTTGCCATTCACCTTCAAGGCACCGCCACCGGCATTTCTTCCAATCTCCACTTTTCCCCACTGCGACTGCGCGGATTTCCATTTCCATTCTGTCAAAGCCTGCTCATTCCCGTTCACCACGATGCGCGGATTTACCCAGTCCGCCCAGTCGCATGAAAAACCGTCGCCACCATCAGAAATGATAAGATAGAGATTTTTCGATCCGGTAACATCGACATCGATGTCAATCGCTTGTCCGGGTGTGGCGCTGTTGATCACGCTGCTTGCGAAAAGAGGACGTCGATTCCTCCGGCGTTCATTACGTTCCTCTTCAGGCTTCGCAGCGACAGGAAACGAAAGGTCAGGCAGTTTAAAACCATCTGGTTTTTCAAAGTCCTGATTCACCTCCAGATCCGGCAGAGTTACCTCCATGTCAGGAACACCCGCCTCGGGCACTTCCATTCCAGCCGTCCAGACCACCGCATTGAGCACCAGGCGACGAAAATTGGGGTCGCCAAAGTTCCAGTGAAAGTGAGCGCCCGTAAATCCTACTCCGCGCCCGCCGTCAGGACGCTCGGTGGCCCAGAGCAGTGTCTCTTTCCGACCGCTGTTTTCGACAATGTGCTTCTTAGGCCCTCGCGGCCATGACGTGGTGCCGGAACGCGCTTCATCATCAGGAATCGATTCTAACACACTGACGACTCCATCCATTTTTTCGCGGAAGCGCATATTGTAATACCATTCGTCTTTCAGTGCGAAGTCCTTCACTCCACGACTGATCGGGTGATCCTGGTTGAGCATCGATTTCGCCACCCAGTGCGGATTGATCGAATAATCGTTTTCGTAGTAGCCGCCGATCCAGTTGAGGAATGCCTTGGCGACAGGGCCAATCGGCACTTCGACCGCATAATGCATGCACATTAAGCCCACGCCCGCATCCATCAGCGGGGCCAGTTGATCCAAATGATTGCGCACCGGATGACCGCCACCACCATCCATGAAAAGAACGATGGCACTGGCACCGTCAAAGGCATCTGGAGCTTCAGGCCAGCCATCAAGGTAGACCTTGGTTTCCAACGCTGGCATCGTTTCCCGCAGCGCCTTCTGCATCAGCAGGCAGCCGGCCTTGAATTCGTGTGCGCCATAGCCGTGGCTCTTTTTACCAGCGACGAAAACGACGAGTGGTTTTGCAGGCGAGCTATCCTTAGCCTCACTGGACAACGGCAACAGAGCGACCGTCAAGGCAATGGCAAAACAAAGGAAACGTGGGTGGTAATGGCTACTCATGGCGAATGGGTGGTTTCGGGTATTTCAAATAGCATGTGCGCTGGGCGACCGAAACGTCAAGCTGGGCCTGCATCCCCGAATTCTTCCAGAAACACCAGGCCTGGCGCTGATTTTCCGCTCAGGTTCTGCGCTTGTAATTCCGACTATCGCATTCCAGAGTCCTGTTATGATCATCCAACCGAAGATTCGCGGCTTCATCTGCACCACAGCACATCCAGAGGGCTGCGCTGCAAATGTGCGCGACCAGATTGCCCACGTTAAGTCGCAGCCGTCGCTTGCGAATGCACCGAAAAACGTCCTCGTGATCGGAAGCTCTACTGGTTACGGCCTGGCTTCACGAATCGTCCCCGCCTTTGGAGGTGGAGCAAAAACAATCGGCGTGTTTTTCGAGAAACCAGGCACCGATCGCAAGACCGGGAGCGCCGGGTGGTACAACACAGCTGCCTTTGAAGCCGAAGCCAAAAAGGAAGGCCTGTATGCGCGCAGCTTCAACGGAGATGCATTTTCGAACGAAATGAAAGCTCAGGTGATCGATGCGATCAAACGAGATCTTGGACAGGTGGACATGGTGATCTACAGCCTTGCCTCCCCTCGCCGTACCGATCCAGCAGATGGCGAAACTTACAAGTCCTGCCTGAAACCGATCGGCGCATCCTTCACCCAGAAAACGGTGAACACCGACAAGGCCGAGGTGGAAATGATCACGATCGAACCGGCAACTGATGAGGAAATCGCTCACACGACAAAGGTGATGGGCGGCGAAGACTGGGAACTCTGGATGAATGCACTCGCTGATGCCGGAGTTCTGGCGGACGGCGCGCGCACGATCGCCTACTCTTACATTGGTCCAGAACTTACCTTCCCGGTCTACACCAACGGCACTATTGGCCGGGCCAAGGAACACTTGGAACAGAGCGCCGCCCGATTGAACGCGAAATTCGGCTCCGACACTGCATGGGTGTCAGTCAATAAGGCATTGGTCACACAAGCCAGTTCAGCCATCCCGGTGGTGCCTCTTTACATCTCGCTGCTCTACAAAGAAATGAAGAAGCGGGGAAATCACGAGGGATGCATCGAGCAGATTCACCGCTTGTTCGCTGATCGCCTGAGTAGTTCCAATGTCCCTGTCGATGAGAAAGGACGCATCCGCATTGATGACTGGGAAATGCAGAACGACGTCCAGGCAACGGTGGCAAAACTCTGGGAAGAAGTCAGCACCGAGAATCTCAGCGAGATCTCCGACTTCGCAGGATACCAGTCCGAATTTCTTCGACTGTTCGGATTTGGGATCGGCGGCGTGGACTACAATGCGGAAACGGATCCAGTGCGCGAAACTTCAGCAGAAGAATAAGTCTCCCAGGCGGTGCCCTGCCACCAGTGCTGCTTTTGCGGCGCCAACCACTCGATCGCAGAGATTGCTCGGACGCAATCGGCGCCGAGCACTGCCTTGTGTGTCCGGCTGAATTGGTAGCAGCCTCCACTCCAGCTCTCTCGATATTAGTATGGTTCCGTTAGGGCATCTCGCCATCCATCTTATTTGATGGCTTCGGGCATGAAGATTTTGATAAGCAATACAGGCGTCTCGCCCATGATTCTTTCCGGTGGTTCATCGGGTGTTTAGGTTACGAGGCTATGGTCTGACAATCTGAACGATTTACGATTTACGATTCTGCAGTGCGGGCATCGTTCCACGTTCGCCCAAACCCTCACAAACCACTTATAGAAGCCACTCCATTCGATCATCATGAAAAGATTCATTGCCCATCTCACCGCATTCCTATTGATCGCTTTCGTCACTGGCACTGCGGACGCTGCCGTGTTTGTAAAAATGCATGAATCCACCGCTTGCACAGCGCCGCTCGGATTGATGTCCGAATCACTGCAGGAGAACAGTCCAAGTGGAATTCAGGAGCTGGCGAAGAAAAAGTCGAAAAAGAAGGCATCAAAAAAGAAGAAGTCGAAGAAGTCCAAGAAGCCGAAAAAGTCCACTGGCACCAAGAAGAAAAAGAAAAAGAAGACAACGAAAGCTTCTTGATTGCTGAGTTCGAGCCCCCTCTTTTCTTCAGGAGCCCGTGTCTGAATTACCCTCGCCACAACGTTCGACGGCGGCGGATCATCCCCTGCGAGGGATAGAAGTTCGGGAGCGGCTCGAAAAAACTGCGGCGCTCGTCCGCCAGCCTGACGAGGAAGGCAGGCTCTGGTTTGACTGCGAATTCCGAGCACTGGGATCAGAGTGCGGATTCTACTTCCACTCGCGTGACGAGGATCAGGCCTACGAATTTAGAAGGGCAGCGCTAGACTGGCTGTCCGGTTTCGAAGCGAGATTTTCCCGCTTCCTGCCGGACAGCGTCGTTTCAGCAATCAACGCGCGGGCGGGAACTGGCGAATGGATTGGAATCGACAGGGACATGGAGTCGCTTCTCGATTTGTGCGAAGACTGGAACTTTCGCACAGGAGGTGCCTTTGATGCCACGTCATTGCCACTCAGCCGACTGTGGAGCTGGAAAGCCAGTCACGACCAGCTGCCGACTCCCGAGGAAATCGCAAGTGCCAGACAGCGCATGGGATGGAAGGATGTGATTCGGGAACCCGGACGGATCCGGCTGGATCGGCCAGGTATGGAGCTGGACCTCGGCGGGGTGGGAAAAGAATACGCGGCAGATTCCTTGCGAACGCTGGGTATTCAGGTCGGCTTGCCTGACTTTATGATCAGCCTGGGTGGCGACATCACGGTGCACGGAACTCCTCAGGAGGGAGGCGATTGGGAGATTGGTCTGGAAGATCCAGAGCAGACGGAGTATACCCACAGCGATATTTGCCTGCCGTCAGGGATGGCAGTGGCGACTTCTGGCGACTATCGCCGATGTTTCAACTTCAATGGCGTTCGCTATGGGCACATATTGGACTGCCTTACAGGAATGCCGGTCACTCATGGTACATGCGCGGTATCGGTGGTGGCGAAGCACTGCACTCTGGCGGGCCTCGCATCGACCAGCGCGATGATCCTGGGCGGCACTGAAGGACTGGCCGAACTGAACCGGATGTTTGGAGTCGAGGGATGCCTGCTCTCCCGTGGATCGCTCCTCGCTTCGCAAAACTTTGATGACTATCTGCTGGATGAGGACGACGATGTGGAAGGGCAAAATTAAATACCTCGCCAGAATTACGTGCATCGTCATTCTGGCGATCGGGATACGGCCGGCGAGTGCGGGACGGCACAACTTTGTCACCGACCTGCCGACCGACGAGTTGGGAGGGAGTTTTCAGTTCGACTACGACGGAAGCCGGGGCAGTGACGCACTCTTCCGAGCTTCCACAGAAATTGAACTGGGAGACTGGGATCGCTGGTTTCGATTCTCGCTCGATACCTACACCGGGACGTCTGGCTCATGGGACGCGAGTGAAGATGTTTTTGCTTCAGTAGAAATCGGCCACTCGCTGCTAAGAGATCACGATCACAGACTCTATCTCAATGGAGCACTTCAGTTGGATCTGCCATCGCTGCTGTCGTCCAGCGGTATGGATTTGAATCCGCAACTGGGGCTCGCGTGGGGCATCGCGCCTGATGTCTGGCTCGGCGCGGAACTCGGCACCACGTTCAGCACTTCCCGCGATCCTGGCATGAGCAGCGATGGCTACCCGTTTGCGAACATCTGGCTGGTATGGTTTCCCGGTGGCAATCCCGATGAAGAATCAGATGAATCCGATGCCGCCACCAGCCCGCTTCAGGGCAACAGCCTGACTCTCAATTTTTGGCTTCCGAGTACTGATCGCACAGAGGTCGATTCTTCATCAACCACCGTTGGGATAGAATACAGGTTCGGTCTCACAGAATCGATCGAGGCCCAGATCGGCTCATCGGTTGCACTGGCTGGCGACGAGAAGGGCATGGTGTCCGGGAGCTTTGGGTTGCGCTGGAATTTCTAGCCCTGCTAAACTGCGCATTATCCCTGACAAACGCCTCAAGCATTGACGTATCCGCCAATGTATCACCCATATTTGCTGCGGCATACTCAGTGAGCATCATCGCTGCATTGGCGCGTTGTGCTGGACTACTTGCAGCCAGTTTCCCAAAAGGAAGCGGCAGCAGGTCGGTCATCTCAAATTCGTCGTCAAGAGGGGAGGATGAAAAGCATTCACCTTTAAGTGGATTGCGACCGGCTGTGTTCTCGCCACCGTCCGAATGGCCATCGGAGTCACCGTCGGAATCTCTGGCACCGAGCCCGTCGATTACCGCGTCACCGTTGGCGCCGAGGAAGAGCATGTCGGTTTTAGC
>JAGROY010000396.1 GCA_020439995.1 Verrucomicrobiia bacterium | reverse complement strand
GGTTTCATAAAAAGTCTCCGCCTCGGTAACCCGGTCCGCTGAGGCATTCACAAGTACATTATTGTTGGTAAGATCAATTCCCGAACCAAGACTGTCCCCAAGGGCATCGTACGAAAACACGGTGTCCTCCAAATTGAGGGATGCTGGTCCGTGGGCAATCCGCGTCAGTTGCCCCTGAGTATTGTAGTAGTAGGTGTCAACCACCGTGTCTCCGTAGCCAGAACGGCTGACTTTTGCGGTGCGCCCGGCCCAATCCCGTTCGGTCGCCGTCCACCGCGGCGAACTGGAGCTCCCGTTGAAGATTTTCTCGGTGATATTTCCGCTAGTTTCCACTGTATAAGTGTACGTGGTTTCAGTGACACCATCGCCAGTGATGTTCTTCAAATGTCCGTCGGGGTAGTAATAGAGTTCCTCGTCCCGGCCGGAGGGGTACGTGATCACCTCTTTAAGTCCGACTCCGACTGAGGGTTGATAGACAGGGCTGGCCCAGTACGTCGAGTAGCCATTTTGATCGGTGTCAATATAAGGATATCCCGCGCTATCGACCGACTTGCCAGACTGCAGCCGGTTCGCTCCCCCCAAATTATTAACAGTCACGGTAACATCGCTGTCACAGCCGCCGCAACCCGCCTGTCCATAGCCGCTGTAGGAGTAATCGGTCACAATATCTGCCTGTGTCACGTAGCCTGAGTAAGACGCCCCTTTCTTGGTCTCTTTGAGCAATCTTCCTTGCGAGTCGTAGTCAACGTCGGTGCGCACTCCATCCCCATCCTCGGTCCACTGCAGCTCACCATCCGCGTAGGAAGCGTCGTATACCTCCCACTCTGTCGATGACTCGTTCCCACGAAAAGTCTCATCGATTTTACCTTCCGTGGTATAGACACTGCGGGTGTAGCCGGTGTCCACCCAGGTATCGAAGGGCGTCGGCTGCATTCCATCGACGTCAGTACCTTTCAATACTGAACCGAAGACCAATGCAGCTCGGTCGGCGCGTTTTGTGAAACGATGCGATGGCCATTCAAATACGCGACAAAACCATCGTCATAGGCTACGTTCAACGTGAGTGACATCAATTTCAGGGGGTCTCGGTTCACTTCAAAGGGGATCCGGATAAGTGCCGACGTGTGTTTCCCGGCCATTTCCTTGGAAAGGTCTAACCGGATCAACCTGTCGTAGGTTCCGTCTTCATCGTAGCCCACTCCGGTTGATCCAGACAACCAATCGCTATCGTCAAATCCCGCCTGAATCCAACGGTCGCCAAAGGCTCCGTCGCTTGGGATGATTGCCCTCGCCTTCGCACCAGGCCGAAGGAAAGAGACATTTTTGAAGGCATCAAATACTTTTGCCCGTGCGCTCGGCTGTCCGTTCGGAGACCGCGGATCAGTGCCATCAACCGTGTAGTAGACAACGCCTGCGGAAGGTGCAGGGGCGGTTAGCATTAATCGCGTACCGCGGGCGACCAAACCTTCCTCTATGCTAAACTGCGGTGGCATTGGTAACCTTTTGTCCAGCCAATCTGCGCGAGCCAAAAGCCACGCCTGCATGGACTCCACTCTGCTCCGCCACTCGCTCGCGGTCGGAATTCCTTGAGCAACCGCGTTCTCCTCGCCGACCTCGTCAACCAGACCGGCAATCACTTCCCTAATCGATTCGTCACTTAACGGCCCCCCACGCAGTTCCTTCCAGCGATCGAGGTAAACTCGCATGAACGCCGAGTCTTGAAACAGTCGGCGATACCACAAGGCATTCGCCTGGTACATGACCGATTTCGCGAACGAACCGCTCTGGTCGTAACAGTCCCAATTGAAATCCCATGTTGGCCCCATTCGAAGCTTTCCGTCGACGGACGATTTCCAAGGATACATGCTAAGCAACAGCCCATCGTAGTTCTGGGCCAAATTTTTGAATATATGGAAGTCCGCAAAATCGATCACGTCGATGTAATGATGGTAGCCAAACTCCGGGTCCAACCATCGATCGTTGTCATACAGCACGTCCTCGAACTGTTTGAGCCAACTTTCAATTCCTTGACGCTGTGCCGGAAGAATTTTGTATCCGTTCGGATTTTCAAAGTTGAATTGCGCTTTTCTTACCGTCGGGAAATCGTCTCCCCGGCCGAGCTCGTTCGGTGGTGATTGAAGTCGCCGGTCAGGCCCAGCAGTGTGGAAGAACTGGGGGCTCATTGCGCCATTCGAGGCGGGCCAGCCTTCCGCTGGCTCAGCGTCCATTCGATTAATGGACAACATCCAACCGCCAGAACTTCCGTCGTCCGAGAGCACCTCGAATGGGAGGCGATTCTTGCCCCGCTTGACCTTTTCGACGAGCGCATACACGCCGCGTCGATCACTTAAGTCGAGACTTCCACCATCCTCATTGACAAACGCCTCGACGAATCGGAAGCGAGGTGAATAGCGACCCACTTTACGGCTCAATTCCCACATGAACGCATTGTAAAGCAACGTTCGATCCTTTTGGGGGGTGGGATCAGGGTAATAGAGCACCCAGTCTGCCTCTGCAGGCATCCCAAGCGGTGCCACATCGATGTCCTCGTCAGCTTCATCCCAGGCCTCGACGCTGTAGGGTTTTTGGTTCCACGTCGACGAAAACGATCCCCGTTGGCGAATCCCGATCCTGCTCACGACCTGTGGCATCGTACCAAACGATGCTAAGTTTTTTTGGGGGTCGCGCTCGAATAGCATCCAAGCTGCCGACAGCCGCGGAACCTGCTTGATGCCGATGCCCATTTGATTCCAACCTTTTCCAGGGATCGCCCCGTTCGCAAAGGTCGAGATGATCATGATCGGCAGGGTTGACTTGTGGTTGGCCAACTCGCCGGACAGATGCACGAAGTGAGCACCGCTCGCCTCACCCCGTTCTCCGTCCAGCATCGGAATTGCTCGGATTTGCGTCGTTCGGTGAACGCGGATCGGCCCATCATAGTCCATTCCGTTCGTGCTTGAGGGCACAGATCCGTCCAAAGTGTACCGAATAGATGCACCGGATTCTGCAACCAACGTGACCTCAAGTGGCGCAGTGAACGCCTTGCTATCAGGGAAGATCTTTACTGGGCCTAGCGGTTCCCCAAATGTCGGATGAATGCCCGAAAGCGTTCCAACCACTACCAAGCTCAATATCATCTTCAGTGTTGCCATGATGCGAAATAGTAGAGCCAGTAGAGGTCGAATCAAGCTTCATCGACTCTTGGCATCAGGGCAAAGCTCCAGAAAGGTAGAAGCAACATTGGCAGAGGGCATAGGGAGAATCCTGAAACCCTCACAATGTCCATCTTTGGCAACCGGTGGATGCCATTACTGCAGCCTTTCTCAGGATCTCGCGCTGGCGGCGCAAATACTCGTTGTCCTTGCGCAGACGCCGAATCTCATCAGCCAGTTCCCGGGCGCTTGCCGCAGTCCTCCCGTTGCCTTCGGCAACCGGGAGCCCTTCGCTGGCTTCCAGGAACTCGTTTCTCCACTTGTGAAGGCATCGTGAATCCCCAATGCTCTGGCAACTTGCCTGAGCCCTCTATAGCTGTCCAAGCAAAGATCCCCCCGCCTGTGTTCTGAACTCTTCATCACAGGCTGGTCTTGTTCGGAGCATGTCTTGTTCTCCGTCGTAGACTGCGCTCTCCTTGTCCATCCTTTCGAGGGAACTTCACCCGCCTGATTCACGCGCTTTCGGGCGCGCACTATGACGTCGGTTGACTTCCTTTCCGGACATCCCCGGAAGGATTTCCCCGGGTAAGAACGCGTTGCTTCCCTGCACAACCGCCGCATTTACGTCCACAGGCAAACCCATTTGACTTCACTGTGTTGTTCCAGCTGTCACTCCATGTTGGCCTGATATGCGGTTCATGTTCATCGGCTCGCAGGTTTCCTCTAGCCTTCCTCTCCACGGTCGGTTTGTCTTTCACATTGCATTCGCATGTGATAGATACCTGTTTCGCATCCCTCCCGCACGTTGGCTTCACGTAGTAGTGGTTTATGATTTCTCATGTTTCTGGTTTTTCTACCGGGGACTCTCACCCCATTTACATACACGATCATGCAGACCTCGCAGCCCAGATGCGCAATGTTCCCGACAGCGGCAAGATCGTCTTCACCGTCACAAAATGAATGGGAGAAGTCGCGGATGATCCCTGCCCGCGAGGAGTCGAAAGCTGAATGACATTAAATGGATATCTACCTCAAGCCCACCCCAACCTTGGATTGCGACAACCCCAAAATTGTTGCAGCGGCCATGACGATTGCGGGGGATGCTTCCAGCGACGAAGAGAAAGCTAGAAGGTGTTTTTTCTGGGTCAGGGACTTCGTCTCCCATACTTCTGATTTTCCCAATCCTATCGTGACTTGCACCGCTTCAGACGTTCTGGAGCACCGCACCGGTTTCTGTTACGCCAAAAGTCATCTTCTGGTCGCGCTCCTGAGAGCTATAAAAATTCCAGCCGGACTCTGTTACCAGCGGCTCGCTTTGGACAGCGATGGCTCGCAGTTCTTTCTTCATGGCTTGGTTTCGGTATTTTTAACCCAACATGGCTGGTATCGCATCGACCCTCGTGGAGACAAAGAAGGCATCTCGTCAGGTTTTGACCCGCCTCAAGAAATTCTTCCTTGGAACCCAATGATCGAAGGGGAGGAGAATCTTGACGGAGTTTTCCCGGATGCGATGGAGTGCGTGATTTCGACCCTCCATCGTTACGAAAGGTCTGACGATGTTCGTGCGAATCTGCCCGACAGACCACTACAAGCCGAACAATAAAGGGTGTAGCGAATCCGAGGCACGAAGCATTCGGCTGCACCGGTAGTAAAACAAGCTGGGGTGTCGATCCTAAAGTGAAAACTTGAACAATTGGGAAAATGAAGAAAGAAGAAGACATTCTGCAAGAAAACATGCTGGCCATCTTCGATATCGACGGCACGATCTGTGACACACAGGACGTAGAGGGCCGCTGCTATCTTCGTGCATTTGAGGAGACATTTGGAATCCGTCTCGCGACTACTGACTGGACGACCTTCGAGGAGCCGACCAGTTCCGGGATCGTTCGCTCTCTTTGCGCTGGCTGCGAGGACGTCGAAGAGAAGGAGATCGCTTTTCGGGATAGATTCGTCGCGCTTCTGGAGAAGGAGAGACCGGATTTTCCGGGGGATTTTTGCCCACTGGCCGGAGCAACCGAGTTCATTGAGCTGCTCCTGGCCGATCCCACCGTGACTGTCGCCTTTGCCACTGGAGGATTCGACACAGAGGCCGCCTTCAAGTTGAGGTGCTGCGGGATCGAACTTGGAAACTTTCCGCACGCGACATCGAGTGACACCCCTAGCCGAAGGGACATCATACCGCTCGCGGCTTCTCGCGCTGGGACGGCACTCACCTCGGCGGTTTATTTTGGGGACGCTCCCTGGGACAACGAAGTGTGCCGCGCGCTGGGCATTCCCATGATCGGGATCGGGAGGAGGATCGAGTCACTTCGCAAGCTTGGCCTGGAAGACGTTTTCCGAGATTTCACCGAACCACAGGCGATTCGAAACACAATGCAGAATCGGGCAGCCCGGGGGGAGTGAACCCCGGCTTCCTACGACACCTGCCATACGATTCCACACCGGGCCGTTCCAATCCTTCATATCGCCTGGTTGGGTGGGTGAGGGGCCAAGTCTATTGCATCGCTACTGTGTGTACCAGATACCTGCTTTGCATCCGGCTCAGTGACGCCAGTTTGCCCTTGCCGCAGCAAGCACAAAGCCCGGCGATAGCGCGCTGAAACCGTATTCTGAGACAATCCAACCCGCTTGCCGATCTCAGAAAACGTCAGTTCGCTCCATAGCCTCAACTCAATCACTTCCCGATACTTCTCCGGCAACTTCCCAACCTCTGCTCGCAGAATGCTTGCGGTTTCACGTTGCGCGACTCCATGCGGCACTCCGCTGGTTTCCCAATTCTCTCCATCGACCATATCCTGGCAGCTGATGTTCTCGCGAGCGGCACGGCGATCGATCTGCCGCCCAACATCAATCGCCCGGCACCGAACAATCTGATAGGCGAACGACATAGCGGGGATTCCATTCGGGCATCGATCCCGGTTTTCCCACATTCGTATCATCGCGTCCTGGAGGACGTCTTCGGCATCATGATCGCAACGCGTCTTCGTTCGCGCGTAGTGCAATAATTTCTGGCAGTTCTCGTCATACCACTGCTGCCATCTCGACGAAAAAAGACTCTCCGATTTCACGTTCAAGCACATGTGGTAGAGAACGCATGAACTGTTTCCCTGCTGTTTCCGGGAACAGCGTGGCATCGCGAGATGCTCATCGAGCATTGTTCCCGCGAGTTGATTCCCCTCTCAATCATCGTGGCAGAGCCTGGATTGGTCGTGGTGGTTGGATTATAGGGAGCACTCACGATGGCTGGGAAAGTCGTCGCTCGAAGATCAAGTCGGCATACCCGGAACTTCCATATCCACCGACTGCTGGAGCGAAAGCCTGGACAAATCTCCACCCGTCTCGGGCATTGTTGACGATGTCTTGCCGGTAGGACTCATTTGCCTTTCCAGAAATGAATCCTCCTTTTAGTCTCACTGAGACGAACTTGTATTCATATCGAGCCGGTTGTTCGTTGGTTTCGGTCTGCATGGCAATCGGAGCTGGTGAAAAGAGTAAACTTTCTCTCACCGGCTGCGATTGGCTGCGATTACAAAAATCCAAGCCGATTATAGCCTGTGGAACTTTTAAATCGAGAGTAGGAAGGTGCCTTCGAATTTTCTTGGCGTTGAAGCTGACGAGCCACTGTGGATCTTGAAGCAACAGCGTTTCTCGACGACGACGCATCGCCACCAACTGACATCCAGACGGGGAGGCAGACATTTACCTTCGCCTTTGGCTCGTATGCCCAGTGGCAGGCACATCACTTCACAAACCTGGAGATTGCCTCCGGCAAGGCTGCACTCAACGCTGCCCCTGCCGGCGGCACCACCGTCAATCTGATTGAATATGCCTATGGTCTGAATCCAACCAAAGGTGACGTTGCCCGCGAATTTGATGCCGAAAGCAGACTTCCCGTCGGCCTTCCAAAAATACGCGTCAACCAATCACTGAATGGTGCGGCGATGGGTGTGACAGTGGAATTTCCCTGTAGAACTGGAACGAATCCCGAACTCGCCGATCCTCAGATTCACTATGTGGTTGAGTTCAGTGAAGACAACAGCCAACGGATGCAATCAAGCGACAACGAGTTTGAAATCATTGAAAAGATTCAGGAATGGGACCTCGTAAGAGTCACGCTGGACTTCGGGCAGCCAGCACAAATCCCTGATAGCCTGTTCTGCCGTGTGAGAATCGTCCTTAGTCCCTGACAACGCGATTTTTCGAGAATCAATTCCACTGCCCCGCTGCCAAACACAGACAAGCAGGTTGAGGAGGTGCACCATGTGATGCACGTGTTCCCCTACAGCGCGGTGCATCTGATGATGCTCAAAGCAGCAGCGGCCTGCCATTGCAGTCATCGGCGCATCGGGTTTGAAGCGGTTCTCCAAGTGCTTGAGGCCTGCCGCTCGGCGTTCGAGAAAGTAATCGGCAATCCACAGCTGCTCAGCCGGGAAAAAGACAATCTCCTCCTTAAGCGAAGGAGCAGAGCGCGCCGAGCCCGAACGGCCTGGGCGTAACGAAACCCGAAAGAAGAAAAGACGACCGAAATACCGAAAGGCTACGGATTGCTACAGCGTCTGCGGCACGCCTATCTTGCACATTTCCGCAACGAAAATCCACCGTTGAAAATCCTCGACCACGCCGTTTGAGTTCGTGCCAATCGCCTTAGTGCGGATTCGTATGCTTGGTGGTGAGGGGCGGGAGTAAAATCTCCCGCCAACCCGATTAATTTAGCGTCTTCGATTCCGAAGTGAGAGGGCCTTTACGAATGAAAATGTAGTGTTCCTCGTCGATAACCGTAGTTTCGGTATCACCGTCAAACCTCACCGTAAGACCTTTGCTGTTCCTCGGTTCACCGTTAGAAGTTACGTTCCAATTGAATTTGTAGAAGTCAGCTCCGTCACGATGCTCCGTAAATTCCCATGAAATCTCAGTCAGTGACGAAGCTATACCGCATTTTGAATTACCTTTCGCTGCCATGTCAGAACTGCACGAGGGACCATTGGCACCCTTCTTTACCGCGTTGACGACAATAACAGCTTCATGCATAGGCGTTGATGGCACCGCTGCGGATTCGGCACCACCGACTGAAATGTCCGGGTAAGCAGCGGAACCTTCGGTGATCGGTGGCCCTTGAACTGCGGATGAATCCGGATTTTCCGACGAGCAGCCCACAAAAAAGAGTGCCGAAACGATCAAAAGAGTCAGTGTGTCTCGCATGTCCGCTTTTTCCAAATATTAAGGGATAGGGGGTGGGGACGCCGGATCGGTTTGCGCCGCCCCCCTCCGAACCGCACGTGCAGATCTCCCGCATACGGCTCTCCTGTCAGCACCTTTTACTCCCTTTCCGGAGGCTCATCAACGGCCATTGCTCGTTGCTGCCAGGCTTTGGCACTTACGGTATGTACACCCGTCGGATCAACTTGGGTTGGTATCGATCTTCTCTGTTCGGCTCATTTGGCTGCTCTTAGACTAGGCACCACCTGATACACTAAAATCACAAGGAGCCCTGCGGCAGTTCCGGCAATAATCCCCTTTGCGAGGTCTCCGCTGCGAATCGAAACGAAAAGCAAATTCCCGATGAAAACGCCTATCGCCAGCCCTAGCCCGGGCATTACCTGCCTTGTCCGGGAAGTCGCGTCTTTCGCAGTATCCCGATCAACTGGAGTTAGTTCTCTGTTGTCGTTCATAATTTGTAAATTAACTGGTCATTTTGGCATAATTTCGGCTCTTATTGCACGGCGAAAATAAGCAATAGAAAATCGAGAGGGCTGAGGATTGATAATCACCATTGTCAATCAGTTCGGGTAAATGTCCACTCTACGGTCAATGTCGTTGAATTAAGGATC
>JAGROY010000061.1 GCA_020439995.1 Verrucomicrobiia bacterium | reverse complement strand
TGGAAGCGGAGCTTCGGGCGCATTTTGGTGAGGACATCTGGATCGGGCGTTCGGCCGGATAGTGCTCGCGGTGCGGTGCTGCTTCTGGCATTTTCCTCATATTTATGGCAGTGCCCTACCAGGTTTATCGTTCAGCGGACGCGTTCTTTGCGAATGCGGACCGATTCAATGCTGCCGTTTCAATGAGCCCGGATGTTCTCGATTTTTGCTGCAGCAGCTATTGGACGCAGGCTGCGCATCAGTCGCTTCACCGTGAAGAGCGGAGTGGCACTCCATTTTTAGCTGCCCATAGTACTGAGGCGAAGAACTGGATCGTGTTCGCGAAAGGTGCGAGCTGGTTCTGGGAGCCGCTGGAGAATGCCTGGGCATTTTCGTGTCCGCTGATTGGTGAAGATTCCGAGGCCGTTGTTGATTTGTTAGAATCGGTTTGCGTCGGCGAGCTTGGGGGCGCTTCGGCATTTCTCATCGGTGGAGTGGCGCAGGGAGGTTCTCTTCAGCGGGTGCTCAACCAGCGTCAAGGATCATACCGTCGTCTGGTTGAGTTCGAGGGCATGACCTGTATGACGATCGATCTGAGCGATGGAGTCGATGGCTATCTGGCGCGTCGCTCGGTGAAATTTCGTAAAAGTTTGCGCCAGTCTCAGCGGCGTGTGAAGGACGCCGGACTGCTGATTGAGGAAGCCGATGGTGCCTGGCCAGAAATGTTCGAGCGGATTCTGCGTATCCAGCAGCGCACGACCAAATGGCTGCGAGGCGATGACATTTTTCATCACGCGGGTTACCTTGAGTTTTACGGATCCCTGGCGAAATCCGCTCTGGCCGATGGACTGCTTCGGTTGCTGTTCGCCCGGCAGGGGGAGGAGGACGTTGCGTTTATCCTCGGAGCTGATTTTCGGGGCACCTATCGCGGTCTGCAGATGTCTTATGCCGCCAATCACGCGGATCTGGGAATAGGAAATGTTCTTCAATTCGAGAACCTACGGCGATGTGCGGAGGCTGGGATCACCGGCTACGATCTGGGGATGTTCGCCCCCTACAAACAGCGCTGGACAGATGAGCAGGTGCGATTTCGCAATCTCCTGCTGATTCTCTAGTTCCTAGGCCGCCGGTCGGGCGATTCTTCACGCGCTGATTCGGCAAAGGCTGAATCGATGCCGCATCGCGGAAATGCACATTTTCGCGCCATTGTTTCCAGATCGCCCCTGCAAACTGGATCCTCATAGTATTTTTAATAATTTTCAGATTCAAGTTTGCGATCTTTTCGCAATTGGTGTATTTTTCCATAGTAATCGTAATCTGAGCAACTACTGGAAATCGCACTCTTTATGCAAAGCGTTGAATCTCAAAAGAATGACAATCGTGGAATCGGCCTGAATCCGGTCAGGGTGATGAGCCTATTCGGAACCCGGCCTGAAATTATTAAATTTGCGCCGGTTGTCCGCTCGATTGAGGCGCACGGAATGGAGTCGATCAACGTATTCTCCGGTCAGCACACCGACCTTGCGACGCCCCTGATCGATTTCTTTGGCATTCGCATCGATCACAACCTCGCGATTATGAGAGAGGCGCAGACTCTCAACGGAATCATTTCACGGGTTACGGATGCGCTCGACGAAATTCTTGCGACGGCAAAGCCGGATGTGCTGCTCGTCCAGGGCGACACCAGCACGGCTCTGGGCGGGGCCCTTGCCGCATTCAATCGCCGCATCCCCGTCGGGCACATTGAGGCAGGTTTGCGGTCCGGGGAAAAATTCAGTCCGTTCCCGGAAGAGTTGAATCGCAGGCTGATCTCAAAAATTGCCGCGCACCATTTTGCCGCGACCGAGCGCAACGTGACTGCGCTCGCCAGCGAATCAGTTCCGATGCGAACCGTTCACTGCACGGGCAACACGGTGATCGATGCTCTGAGCTATACGATGAAGAATTCGAGAATGGGTGACGAACTGGCCGAACTGTTTGCGAAAACCGAGGGGTTGAAGAGAATCGTGCTCACCACCCACCGGCGTGAGAGTTTTGGTGATGTTATGGAAGGCAATCTTCGGGTGCTGCGTGACTATGTCCGCGCCCATGGCGACCTTTGTCTTATATTTCCCGTGCACCCGAATCCGAATGTGCGGGCGATTGCTGAGAGCGTGCTGGGTGGAGAGGATCGGGTGCATCTCGTGCAGCCTCTCCCATACGAGCAATTCGTGCTCCTGCTATCGAACGCGTGGATCCTTGTTTCGGACTCGGGAGGTATTCAGGAAGAAGCACCAACGCTCGGCAAACCATTACTGATCATCCGCGATAATACTGAACGCCCGGAAGCCGTTACCTGTGGAGTCGGCAGACTGGTGGGTGAGAGCCCGGAACTCTTAAAGGCCGCGCTCGACGATCTCATGGAATCGAGCGCGTGGTTCGACAAAGTAGCCAATGCGGAGAATCCCTTTGGTGATGGTAACGCAGCGCAGCGAATCGCAGGAATACTGAAACAGGCATACAGCAGTCAGCCTGTTCGCAACTAGGCATGTCTAAAAACCGGGAAGCACCCCAATTGAATAACATGATCACTGTAGAAACGCAGCAGCAGGAGACCGGCTGGGAAAGCACAAGGACTCGCCGTCCTTCCGTCTGCATCATTCTTCCTGCTTACAATGAAGAGGCGATTATTGAGGACAATGTCAGTGAGGTGGTCGCCTATATGGAGTCACTGGAACATCTTTACGACTGGCACATCCTGATCGTGAACGATGGAAGTAGCGACACCACCAGGCCACTTGCCGACAAGTTAGCCCTTCAGCACAAGCGGGTCTACGTCACCCATCACGTTGTCAATATGGGCTTGTGTCAGGCGATGAAGACCGGATTTGAGCAAAGCAATGCTGATTACGTCGTCACCATGGACATCGACCTGAGTTACTCAGTCGATCACATCGGCCGCATGCTCGATCGCATTATTTCAACTCGCGCGCAGCTGGTGCTGGCCTCACCTTATGCCGAGGGCGGAAGCGTGGCCAATGTGCCATTCGGCAGGGCGCTGATGAGCAGAGTTGCAAATCGCTTTCTTCGGATGGTGGCCCCAGATAACATTTCCACCTTCACGGGAATGGTCAGGGCGTACGAAGGGCGGTTCTTGAAGACGCTTGATTTGAAATCCCGTGGCATGGACGTCAATCCTGAAGTCGTCTATAAGTCAATGATCCTCCGGGCAAAGATCGAGGAAATTCCCGCACGTCTGGAATGGCGCGATGCCGCACTACCATTAGAGAAGGGGCTGGAAACTTCTCTCCCACCTAGGCGCTCCAGCAGCATGAAAGTGCCCTGGCATACGCTCGCGATTCTATTCTCAGGATTCGTGTTTCGCCCGTTCATGTTCTTTCTTATTCCTGGAGCGATCGTTGCCTGCCTTGCGCTCTACGCATCAAGCTTTGTCCTGATTCACACCTTAACTTACTTTCAAGAACTCGGGCAATACAGCTACTTGCTCAACAGGGCGTCGCACGCAGTTGAAGCGGCTTACCTGGCGCATCCCCATACATTCTTCGTCGCAGCCACGGCAACTATCATCAGTATTCAGTTACTGAGTCTTGGCTTCCACTCGATGCAAAACAAGCGCTACTTCGAAGAACTCTTCCACCTCGCTACCGGTATCTACCGGAATCAGCAACACTAGAACCATTCTTAAACATAGAAACCAAATGAAACAGTCCACATTAGAAGCAAAACCCAAAGTGATCACCCTTCCGTCTGACCAGGAAGCATCTGGCAGAACCCTTGGGGAAGAGGAAATCGCGCTGGTAGCGGATGCAATCCGCAGCGGAACGCTTACCAGCACCAAGGGCAAATATGTGAAGAAGCTTGAAGATGAATTTGCCGCTCTTTATGGAGTGAAGCATTGTCACGCTGCCGCATCAGGAAGCGCGGCGCTACACTGCGCGATCGCCGCAATCAATCCAGAGCCAGGTGATGAGATTATCACGACGTCGATCACGGACATGGGTGCTCTTACGCCAATGGTCTATCAGGGAGCGATTCCGGTGTTCGCTGACGTGGATCCAAAGACTTACAATGTTACCGCAGAGACCATCGCCGAGCGCATCAGTGATCGCACGAAAGCCATCATGGTGACGCACCTGTTCGGGAATCCATGCGACATGGATCCCATCATGGATCTGGCCAGGAAGCACGGGATCAAGGTGATCGAAGATTGTGCGCAGGCATTTTTGACTGAATACAAAGGTCGCAAGGTCGGCGCGATCGGTGATATCGGCTGTTTCAGCATGCAGCAGGGCAAGCACATCACCACTGGTGAAGGTGGTTTGGTGATCTCGAACGATGACGAACTCGCACGCCACGTCTATCTGTTCGTGAACAAAGCTTGGGGATACGGAGATCCTAAACCTGATCACTATTTTGCTGCTCTCAACTACCGTCTTACCGAGCTTCAGGGTGCGGTGGCTGTGGCCCAATTGGCAAAGCTGGAAGGCGTCGTCGACAGCCGGAGCACACGGGCTGAAGAGCTCACCCGCCAGTTGATTGGACTGCCGGGTATCGAAACTCCCGAGATTCTTCCAGGGTGCACGCACACTTACTGGAAGTACTGCGTTAACGTTGATCCGTCGGTGATCGAAGGCGGCACCGTTGCGCTGGGGGCATTCATTCGTGAGCGTGGTATCGCCTGCGCACCGCGCTACATTCAGAAGCCTGCCTATTGCTGCCAGGTCTTCAGTGAACAGGTTACCTTCGGCGACAGTCGTTGGCCATTCACGTTGGCCCGTCCTGAAGCGGTAGACTATTCCGACGAGAATTTCCAGGGAACCCTTCAGGCACTGGCCCACGTCCTCGTCCTGCCATGGAACGAGAAATACGAATCCCATCATGTCGACTTCATCGCTGAGGCTATCCGTGATGGTGTCGAGCAACTGGCAAAATAATAAGCGCATCCACAACGCATAGAAAAAAGAAAAATGAAACTTTCTACTCCAGTTAAAATTGGTCTCATCGGAACGGGCGGAATCGCGCAATCCTATCGAGAAGCCTTTTCACGAGTCGGAGCAGCCGAACTTATAGCGGTGGCTGATTCAGATCCCGGACGGGTTGAAACAGCGCCCGCAATTTGGGGCTGCCCCGGCTATTCATCCGCTGAGGAAATGTTCGATGCTCACTCAGATCTTGAGGCGATCATTATCTGCACCCCGCCCAATACACACGAGTCTATCACGTGTTCGGCTTTGGATCGTGGTATCCACGTGCTTTGCGAGAAACCGTTGAGCACCACATCTGCCAGCGCTGAACGCATGAGAGTGGCTGCCGAGAAAGTCGGAAAGATTCTTACGATGGCATCAAAGTTTCGGCACGTATGTGATGTGGTTGCGGCAAAGGAGCTGGTCTCCTACGGCAAGATTGGCGACATCATTATGTTCGAGAATGCATTTACTTCGTACGTGGACATGCGTGGTCGGTGGAATGCGAATCCTGAGGTGAGCGGGGGAGGTGTGCTTATCGACAATGGAACTCACTCGCTTGACATTGCTCGCTATTTCCTTGGGCCGATCAAGGAGTTGCGCGTCATCGAAGGTCGGCGTTGCCAAGGGTTGGACGTTGAAGAGACGGTCAACATTTTCATCAAGAGTGAGGAGGGCGTTCTCGGAAATATCGATCTTTCCTGGACAATCCAGAAACCGCTAGAGAACTACGTGCAGATCCATGGCAGCAAGGGCACTCTGTGCATTGGATGGAAAGATTCGAAGTATCGCATCGGAAACGGAGAGTGGATCTCATTCGGAAAAGGTTATGACAAAGTCCGCGCCTTCATGAACCAGATCAGTAACTTTTCGAAGGCGATTCGTGGAGAGGCTAAGTTGCGGGTTACTGCTCAGGATGGCGTCGCTTCCGTTCGGGCTGTCGAGGCTGCCTACAAGGCCCTTCAGGATGAGCCATGGACAAAGGTGCGTCGTTCCAAGGTGGACGTGCAGACCAAAGAGGCCGCCGTGCTGAACGGAGGCAAGTAATTCAAACCATTTCAGCTAGCTACACCTGCCGCGTTATGAAAGAAGTACGTATCCACCCCACCGCCATCGTAGAATCCGGTGTCGTTATCGGACCTGGTTCCTCGGTATGGGACAATGTCCATGTGAGGCACTCGACCGTTATCGGTGATGAGTGTATCATTGGCGAAAAGACCTACATTGCGTATGGCGTCTCTATAGGGAGCAGGGTAAAGATCAATGCAATGGTCTATATCTGCAACGCGGTTACGATCGAGGATGGGGTGATGATCAGTGCCGGGACGATTTTTACAAACGATCGGTTTCCCCGCGCTACGACTCCTGATTTGAAGCAGCTTCGCGGCTCCGATCCTGATGAGCACACCTTGCCGACTTTAGTTAAGGAAGGTGCTACCATTGGTGCCGGGTGCACCGTCGGCAATGATCTTACGATCGGACGTTTCGCAATGGTTGGGATGGGTGCCCTCGTTACCCGTAGTGTGCCTGACTTCCACCTCGCGATTGGTAGTCCCGCCCGCTCGGTGGGTGTAGTTTGCCGCTGTGGTCAGTTGATCCACCGGTTTAGCGGTGACCAGGCTGCATCGCTCGCTCTCCGTTGCGAGTGCGGTCTGGGTTATCAGATCAATGGAGAAGAAGTCTCGGAGCTTTGCGCTCCCGGAATGGAACTGAAGGTTAGTGCTTAATAGAAATGTCGTAGGGAGCTAATATGGATCTTACATCAAACAGACAAAGCTGGGCAGTCGTCGGAGGAGGCATTCTGGGAATGACCTTGGCTCTGAGGCTTCGAGAGCAAGGAAAAGAGGTGACCCTCATTGAGGCAGCCAGGGATATAGGAGGGCTTGCCAGTGCTTGGAAGATAGGGAACTCAGTGTGGGATCGCTATTACCATGTTACGCTGATGTCGGACCTTCATGTGAGGAATATTCTGAACGATCTGGAGCTTGAGGATGACATGAGGTGGGTCGAGACAAAAACTGGTTTCTACACGAAAGGGAGATTGCTTTCGATGTCGAATTCGATTGAGTTTCTCCGGTTTCCGCCTCTGAACCTCGTTGAGAAAGTGCGCCTGGGGGCAACGATATTCTATGCGTCCAAACTCAAGGACTGGAAGAAGCTCGAATCGATTGGTGTCTGTGAGTGGTTGACGAAGCTGTCGGGCAGATCAGTTTTTGAAAAAATCTGGAAGCCTTTGCTGCGTGCGAAACTGGGCGAGAACTATCAACATGCTTCGGCCGCGTTCATCTGGTCGATCATCGCGAGGATGTATGCCGCAAGGAGGAGTGGATTGAAGAAAGAGATGTTCGGCTATCTCCCAGGTGGTTACCGACGCTTTCTTCAGGCGTTTGAAAAACGTCTGGTTGATGCTGGAGTCACGATTCAGAAGGGTACCTGCGTTCAGCATGTGAAGCGAACGGGAAGCGTGGTGAAGATGGATACGGCCGACGGTTTCGAGCGTGAGTTTGATCACATCGTCTTCACTACGCCCGCGCCAGCGGTATCGAAGGCGTGCCCGGGGCTGCAACCTCGGGAGCACGGACTCTTAAATGGAATTCGCTATCAGGGAATTATTTGCCCATCGCTGCTTTTGAAAAAGCCGCTTGCTGGCTACTACGTGACCAATATCACTGATGACGTCCCTTTCACCGCCGTGATCGATATGACGGCGTTGATCAAGCCGGAGGAGGTGAATGGCAACTATCTTGTCTACCTGCCCAAATACGTGGATGCCACTGATGAGGCTGCTTTTTCCAGGAGTGATGATGATTTGAAGGCGGAGTTCTGGCCCGCCTTGAAGAGGATTCATCCGCACCTTACCGATGATGATTTGATCACCTTCCAGGTCGCCCGGGCCCGTAACGTGCTCGCTCTTTCTACACTCAATTACTCTGAGAGTCTGCCACCTGTACATACCAGCATTCCAGGTGTCCATGTAGTGAATTCAGCGATGATCTGCAACGGCACACTCAACGTGAACGAGACGATTCAACTGGCCGAGAATGCTGCGGTCGATTTCCTGAAGCTTGATTCCCGTGTTGCAGCCGACGTCGCCGGATCGAGATGCGCTCAGGCCGTTTAGTTTTTAAGCAAATTTACTAAGCAATTCTATGTCAAACTCACCATCCACGAAGAAGCCGCTGGCCAGCCTGTCGCTGGATCTGGACAATCAATGGTCTTATATGAAAACGCACGGAGATCAGGGCTGGGAACAGTTTCCCACCTATCTCGATGTGGTTGTCCCCAGGTTCATTCAGGTTCTCGATGAGCTGGACACTAAAATGACAGTTTTCGTAGTCGGTCAAGATGCGGCTCTTGAAAAAAATCATGCTGCCCTGCGTCTTATCCCCGATGCGGGACACGAGGTCGGCAATCACTCGTTCCACCACGAGCCTTGGCTGCACTTGTATTCACCGGAGGAGATTGAAGCTGAGGTGGCACGGGCTGAAGAGGCTATTCATACAGCGACGGGCGAGCGACCAGTGGGATGGCGCGGGCCGGGATTCAGTTTTTCGAAGAGCCTGCTGAGCGTCCTTGCAGGGCGAGGGTATCGTTACGATGGTTCAACGTTCCCTACTTACTTAGGGCCATTGGCCAGAGCCTATTACTTTCTTAAGTCGGACCTTCCCAAAGAGGAACTGAGAAAGCGCAGCCAGTTGTTTGGGAAATTTGCAGAGGGGTTCCGCTCGCTCAGGCCCTATTTTTGGAAGACCAACAGGGGTGAGTTGCTTGAGATCCCGGTCACAACCTTTCCCGTATTTAAGGTGCCGATGCATGCTAGTTACATTCTTTACTTCGCCACTTACTCGAAGATTCTGGCAAAGCTCTACTTCAAATCGGCGATGCTTGCTTGTCGGGCATTTGGAATTCAGCCGTCGCTGCTCCTTCATCCGCTGGATTTTCTTGGAGGTGACGATGTTTCAGAGTTGGCGTTTTTTCCTGCAATGCAGGTGCCTGGGGCGGAAAAGATGGAGTTTATGCGGTGGGTGCTGAAAACGTATACTCAGCATTTCGAGGTGGTTCCGATGCGAGAACACGCGGAACGTTGCCGTGATGATATCAGCGAGAAGCGGGATGTCCCAAACATTGGTCAGGATAGCATGCCTCAACCGAGCAAGGCTTAATTCAGATTGTTGCTCAGGGCAGTCTCTAGGACTTTCAGGAATCTGTCAGCAGCAGCAGCACCAGTCTCAAGAACTTCTTGATGACTCAATGGTAGTTGCGAGAGGCCCGCTGCCCAGTTCGTCAGGCACGAGAATCCAGCCACGCGAAGCCCAAGCGCCCGTGCCTGAATGGCTTCCAATACGGTGGACATGCCCACAGCGTCGGCACCCAGGGTTCTGAGCATTCGTATTTCTGCGGGCGTTTCATACTGGGGGCCAAGTAAGCCTGCGTAGACGCCTTCGAAGATTCTGGTGTCGCAGGCAGCCGCCGCCGAAAGGAAGTCCTTTCTCAGGGCTGCATCATATACGGCGGACATATCGACAAAGTGGGCTCCACCGACCAATGGGCTGGTGCCGGTAAGGTTCAGGTGATCGGTGAGCGCCATCCATTCTCCCGGCTGCATGTCCGGATTCAGTAAACCCGCGGCATTCGTTAGAATCACCGTTTTCACACCAGCTGCTGCCATAAGCCTGATGCCGCTGGTGACTTCCTGTGCTGATTTGCCTTCGTAAAGATGAGCTCGCCCCTGCGCGACGAGGATCCTTTTGTCAGCAAGTTTGCCGAGAAGGTAGCGACCGTCATGGCCGGGCACTGTCGACTTTGGCAGCCCGTCAATCTCCGAATATGGAATGTTCGCTTCGATGTTCAGCGTATCGGCGAAGGTGCCAAGGCCAGAGCCGAGCACAATACCGATCTCTGGCGAGAACCCCTCGATAGTGGACGGAACTTTCAAAGTGTTTGCCCGTCGTTAGCGATTTAGGCCATCGCCAGTATCGAGTTCTGTATTCGTATCGAGCGAACGGTCTGTGTCCAGCTTTGCTCGTGAAAGGCGGCTTGGGCTCTTCCGAGTAAGTTTGGAGTCTGTGGTCTTATGAAAATCCTCAGCTCGAGCGGCTTGCTTCGCGGCTATCTTTTCCTTGAAGGCTTTGCGGAATGCGGCCTGCTCTGCCAGTCGTTGTGCTTCCATTGCCGATGCCCACAGTGGAGCATTGTCCGGAGAGGGATCGGTTGCTCGGCCATGTAGGATCTCCGCTTTACGCGCTTCAAATTTAGCCCGCAGGCGTTCGCGATCTCGGTCGTAAGCATAAGAAGCTCTCTGCATCCAGCTTCCATCTACACGACCGAATCCCTGCTGCATCATTTCCACTTCATGACGAAACTTCGCGATCCAGGGAGCTAGTAGCGGTGCGGAGTATTTGAAGCGTTTTGAGACGGCCTCGTATTCCTTGATACGTTTTTCCAGTCGGGCCAGATCCTCATCTGTGAGGAGTTCTTCACTGGGCGATGGGTAATTGACCCGATAGGCGACTTGAGCTTGTTGCACTGAAAGAAACCGCCTGTCCATCGTGATCATATTGGCAACGATCGGGAAATCCTCGATGGTCGAAAACTCGACGCATGGAGCAAATTCGTCAGCCTGTTTGTGGAGCTTGTAGGCGATCATTCCCTGTGCGGGAACGGGCGGCAGGGCCGGAGCCTGAGCATGCGAGACCTGCACGCACAGCATTGCCGCTACGGCCCAGGCGATCCAGATGAGTTGTGGATTATGATCGGCGGACATCACTCCAAATCTACAACGGCTGAAATCGATGACAATTAGACTTTTTTACCGGTTTACCGGATCTGGCCGGTGCCTCTCACTAAATACTTGTAAGAAGTTAACTCCTTAAGTGCCATGGGGCCCCGTGCGTGCAGTTTGTCAGTGCTGATGCCGATCTCTGCTCCGAATCCGAATTCTTCTCCATCACTGAAGCGTGTCGACACGTTCCAGAACACCGTCGCCGAATCAATTTCGGCAAGGAATTTCTCTGCCGCTGCTGCGTCTGCAGTTACGATGCAATCGCTATGATGTGATCCGTACGCATTGATGTGGCCGATGGCTTCATCCATCGAATCGACCGTTTTCACAGCAAGGATGAGGTCAAGATATTCGGCAGTCCAATCGTCGTCCGTTGCGGGTAACACGCGATCACCAAGAGCGGCTTGAAGCCTTGTGTCTCCGCGTAATTCGACTCCCGCAGCCAGCAATGCTTCTCCTGTATCCGCGTAAAATTCTGCGGCGATGTCGGAGTGAACGAGGAGTGTTTCAAGGGCGTTGCATACGCTCGGCTTGTGAGTCTTCGCATTCACTGTGATTGCCTTTGCCATCTCCAGTTCCGCTGACTTGTCGATGTAGGTATGGCAAACGCCGTCGTAGTGTTTGATGACAGGCATCCTGGCCAGTGAGACCACGGTTTCGATCAAATTCTTGCCGCCCCGTGGAATGATCAGGTCGAGGTACTGGTCCATCTGCGCCATATGCCTGACGCTTTCGCGATCAGTGAAGGGGATCAGTTGAATGCTGTGCTCAGGGAGCCCGGCGCGCATGCCGCCCTCCTGCAGTGCTGCGGCGATGGCAGTGTTAGAGTAAAAGGCTTCTGAACCGCCGCGCAGAATCGTGGCGTTGCTGGTTTTGAAGCATAGAACAGCCGCATCGCTTGTCACGTTCGGGCGTGATTCGTAGATGATGCCTATGACGCCAATGGGAACGCGTTTCTTTTGAATGCGCATTCCATTGGGGCGCTCCCATTCTTCGAGGATCTCGCCCACAGGGTTTGGCAGGGATGCTACCTGGCGGATACCGTCAGCGATGGCCCTTACACGCTTCGAATCAAGGCGGAGGCGGTCAAGCATTGCTGAGCTTAAGCCACGCTCTTCGGCGGCGGCGAGATCCCGCGCGTTTGCTTCGAGGATCGTCGACTCCTTTGCTACCAGCTCATCTGCCATGAACGACAGTATCCGATTCTTGTCATCGGCTGTCAGCAGGGCGAGTTTACGCGACGCTTCAAGGGCCTGCCGCCCCAGTTGGTGCACCTGTTCTTCGATTGTCATCGTCATCTCCCTACCAGTGGGCGAGGGGTGCGCAGGTGTCAATCTTCTGTGGCAGCTGGTGGCGAGGGCGTCCTGTCCTCCTGAATGATTTCCTTTGCTTCCTCAGCCAGCGCATCGTCCACCTACACTCTGACGCCCGATTTTGTGGCAAAAGAATACGGTATGAGGCTGGCAGAAATCGAGTCCGGGATATACGCGTCTATGTTCCGCGATGCTAAAAGCAAGCGAATCCGTTCGGCCTCCATCAAGTCGAAGCAATTTGCGATCGTCGTCATCGTCGGTTTATGAAATGCAAGTTCACTGGCGCTGATCCATTTCCTGGATCCCTCTCGGTGGTCCGAGAATCTCGGCAAGTACAACCGCCTGTCGCGCAGTGGTTCTGGAGAGTAGGAGTTGGGTGATCTTCTCAGTGGCCTCGCGATGATGCCGCTGGCGATTGACTAGCGAGCGCTCGTTCCGAAGTTCCAGTCTGTCCAAAGCCTCGCGTTCGGCCTTAGTGAGCGCTGGTGCAGGGGATCTAGTGATCGCTGGAATTGGTGGCGGCGTCTGCGATGCAACTACTGGCGGCTTCTTCGGTTGCGAATTGGTAGGAACACCAGCTGCCTCGAACAACTCCGCCAGCACATCCTGAAAAGGAGATGCAGGTTTTGCCTGTTGCGGAGCTTGCTGACGAGGGGGAGCCGATTGGTGAAGCGGTGGCCGGGGTTGCCCGTCAGCGCGGCGGGCCTGTCGTTCTTCCCTTGCTGCCCGTTCGGCTTGCTTCGCCCTCATCATATCGACCACCTTGTTCACGAACAAGATGAACACCGTGATGACGATGAAAATCGCCTGAGGATTGAGATGTTCCATGATCAGGAATTCTCGTCAGCAGGCTTGTCGGAACCCGCGATGTTCTGTCGCATTTCCGTGTCTGCAGTGATGTTTTTATACCGAGCGTAGTCCATGATGCCGAGGTTGCCGCTACGGAAGGCTTCTGCCATTGCAAGGGGAACCTGAGCTTCTGCCTCGACCACCTTGGCTCGCATCTCCTGCGTCCGGGCGGACATTTCCTGCTCGATGGCCACTGCCGCTGCACGCCGGACTTCTGCCCTTGCCTGGGCGATTTTCTTGTCGGCTTCGGCTTGCTCTTCCTGCAGTTTGGCACCCACGTTGTCGCCAACATCAATGTCGGCAATGTCGATGGAAAGGATCTCAAATGCAGTGCCTGAATCGAGACCTTTCTGAAGGACGACACGAGAAATGTCATCTGGATTTTCCAAAACCGTTTTGTAGGATTTTGCAGAACCGATCGAGGTGACGATGCCTTCGCCAACGCGAGCGATGATCGTTTCCTCGGTCGCACCACCGACGAATCGGTCCAGGTTTGTCCGAACGGTGACACGAGCACGCGCGCGGACTTGAATACCGTCCCCGGCTACGGCATCGATCTTATCTTTACCCTGCGCCTGCATTCCCGGGCAATCGATGACTCTGGGGTTGATCGATGTTCTGACCGCTTCCAGAACCGTCTTTCCAGTGCCCTTTACCGCCAGGTCGATCGCGCATGCACGATCAAAATCCAGAGCGATCTTCGCCTTGGATGCAGCGATGAGCGAGAGCACCACCTGGCTTACGTCGCCCCCTGAAAGATAGTGTGCTTCCAGCTGGTCAGTGGTGATACCGAGGCCAGCCTTCATTGCAGTGATGCGGCTGTCGACAATCAGCGAATTAGGCACCTTCCTGAGAAACATCGCAATCAGGTTTTTCCATGTGACGGGGGCTCCCGCGACATTCGCGCGAAGCCAAATCCCAAAAAACTTGAGAACGATGACGCCTACAATGAGTGCAAAGAGCACGATGACGCCGGTGATGACGAGTCCTAGAAATCCGAGTTCGAACATAGTTTTTAGCAGGTGAAGGTTTTCTTAGGGTTTGTAACGATTCAGTGAAAAATTTGGATGCCATAGTCGTTCTGGCCTCCATTGATGGAAAGGGTCAGCACTCGCGCGCGGATGGTCAAGGGGATTCGAATCTCTGGAACGGGTATGGCAATCATTCGTCTGAAGTTGCGGCAACAGGAATCACTGCGACGGAGTTTCCTTCGCACTTACTGACCTTAATTCCTGTTCCCTGGGAAATAAAGCCTGTGGGCGATTGAGCTTCATATCGTATGCCGTCTATCACTACAGTGCCGGAGGGACGCAGATCGGACTTGGCCACTCCCATTTTGCCTTTCAGATCAGGGAAAGCTTCCGGTGGTGTGTCCTGACCGCCTTTGGCCCTGAGAATGAGGTGACGACCAATAAATGTCGTCTGAAAATAACGCATCCACCAGAGGAGCGACGCAATTGCTGTAATAATAATCCCAACTGCTAGAAATGATTGAATGCCGGTGCCATACTGCTGCATTTCGGGATCGGTGAATGTGAGGACCACGGACGCAATGATCAGCCCACCTCCCACGATACCGATAATTGCCCCTGGGAGGACGACCTCAAGGCAAAGCATGATGATGCCAAACAGGGCGAGGATGATAACGGTGGCGAGCATTGACTGGCGGGAGTTTGGCTTCTGTTTTCAGTAGTTTAGCCAGTCTCGCAGCTGTGTCGAGCGAATCAGGAGAAAGTATTAAGGTCGGTAGAAAACAGGAAATCTGACAAAGTGCGGACGGTGTGGGCATTTTGGCATCGTTTGACGGTATGGAGATCGAGGACTTGTGGTTTTTCAGGGGGGGAATTGTTACTGTAAAGAAGAAACACCCGTTGGAACCTGAGGCATCTGTTGCGCTGGCAGCAAAACGAGTGACGATCAGCGGTCAGCGGAGCCTATCGTAGCGACCGAAACTGTTCGGGGACAAAGCTGAGATCGCTGGCTTCCGTTGCTGCCAGGCCGATTTGAAACTGCATGATTTCTTCAGCGATGGGGCTCTGGTAGTCCTCAAGGCACTCGCGCAAGGCGTCCGCCGGGGCGAGTTTTTGTGTCTTTGTCAGGCGGTAGACTTTAATGGCCAATGATTCGGCTGCACCGGGCGTGATCAGATTTGGAATGAGCAGTTTCACTGACTCGAAGGCTTCTTTTTCGAGGGGAACGCGGTTCTTTTTGCACAGGGCGCGGATCAAGTGGAAGCCTTCTTCCGCCGTGGTCGTCGGGAAAATGGGTATCTTCACATCGACTCGACCCGGACGCTTGAGGTCGACCTCAATCATGTCGGGGCGGCTAGAGGCCAGTATCCAGAGGATCTTGCCGCGATTGCGCGTGTTGCTCATTTCCTTTGCCATCATCGAGTAGACGCGGCCACCGACACCGGAATCTCCCGAGCCGGCATTGCGTTGTCCCAGTGCCTGATCCGCCTCATCCACGAAGACGATGCAGCGCCCCAGTGCATGCAACAAACGGAAAATCTTTTCGAGGTTGCCCTCGGTGCTGCCGACCCATTTGTCGCGGAAGTTCTTGAATTTCACCACCGGTACTCCGGCTTCGCCTGCGAGGCACTCGACCATATAAGTTTTTCCTGTTCCGACAGGGCCACAGAGTAGATAGCCCATTGGCATCGCCTCCAGATCATTGGCTTTCCATAGTGCGACGTCCTGCCGGATCCAGTCTTTGATTGCCTCCTGTCCGTAAATGTCATCGAGCGTCCGAGTGGGTTCGATGAATTCGATGAGATCGTTGCAGTCCTTTTCCACCAGGGCCTTTTTGAGATCCGCCAGGTCAGAGTCCCGCAGCGGCTGCTTCGCGTGTTCCTTACCCTTCAACAATGCTTCGATCGATGTTAGGGTTGCTCCTGCCAGCTGTGCGGCGGGGCGATTCAGGTCTGATTGATATTCCGCCAGTGCCGTGGTGTATCGTGATCCAAACAGCTGGAAGGCGTCCGGAAGCGATTCCAGTGTTGGAAGCGGGATACGAATGTGGGCGGTTTTCGGATGATTGACGATTAGTGGATTGAGATCGTTGAGATTTTCCGTGACCAGAAAAGTGGCGAGCTGGTGTTCGGCCAGCACTGTTTCCGATGCCCATTCGCGCACGAGCAATGCCATCGCATTCAGGTCATAGTTCAGGCCGCCTGGCAGGGAGGGAATGGCGAGATGTGCTGCGCGAATCACGCAGGCAACTGAGATGTGCTGGTTGCTCAGACGGCGGACATTTGCGCAGTAGCGCAGGTAATGGGTGATGGTATCCACTGCCTCGCGCGGGTTCCTCGGCAGTGCTTTGCTGTCGGAGAAGCTCGGCCATTTAGCAAATATGGTGCCGCCTTTTGCTACCCGCAGGCCGTTACCCAGGTCGTAGGTCAGGACTACTTCGAAACTCTGCAACAGGACTTCGCTGAGGAAGTCATCGAGGCTCCCAAGCGCATCACCTGACCTGCTGGGCACGAGCATGCGGTCGTTGACGTTGCCATGCAACACGAACTGATTCGTCGCTCCGCTCTCATAGAGCGCAATGAGCTCACGTGACCACTTGGGATACCGTGGCATGCGCTATGATTCAGTCTGCGCCGGGCCCATCGACTTCGTCGTGTCACCTCCGGTGCCGAGGTCTCCTGCCGCTCCGCCTTCAGGCTCAAGGGCGATGCCTTCCGCAGCAGCGAAATCTGCAAGGGCAAGGTCTGCGAGCGCATCCATTTCGCTTTCTTTGGCTTTGATCTCAGTCATGTCGATGCTGTCTCGGGCAACGCGGGACTTGCCTGCTGCTTTCTCGCGCTCTTCTTCTACCATTTCGTGCAGGCGGTTCAGAGTGTCGCCGGAGCCACCGATTTCCGTGACCATGCCAGCTGCCATTTCGTTCAAGTCCGCCATTGCCTTTTGCATCTTCATGTCGCTGATGCCGCGTTTGAGGGATTCGATTTTGTCGCGTGCAGCCTTGACGCTAACGTCGCGTGCCGAGAGGAGTTCTTTGTAAGTGGTCTCGGCTTCCTTGAGCTGGGCGCGATTTTCTTCGAGTTCGCGGCGGTTAGTCTGCAGGCGCACTGCATATTGCCCGGCCAGGCTTTTGTTGCCTGCTTTCAGGTTTGCAGTGGTTTTCGCCCGCAGTTCCGTTTCTTCCTTTTCCAGTTTCTTCACCTGGGTCATCAGGCGTTCGCATAGGCCCGCATGGGCGGCAAGTCCTTGGTTGAACTTTGCAATCTGCCCGCGCAAATTTTCTTTTTCGACTTCGAGCAGGGCCTCTGGATTCTGCTTTTCAAGCCCCGAAATAAACAGGCCGAGAAAGCCTCGGAATAGGTTTGCGATTCGTTTGAACATGTTGGGCGGACTATACGAGTCCGACGCCGTCGCCACAATTAGAAAGTCACCGCCTGATTGTAGTGGGGACGATTCTTTCTGCCGGTCACCAGATTTTGGTGGGATTGATCACCAGGCCGGGAAGTTCGGGGTCACCGCTTAAGACATCCGGCTTAACCAAGATCTGTGGCGTTGGTGCCGGGACGGTAAATATGGGCGCATCCGTCTTTGAGATCGATCAGAAATCCCAGCACTGCACCATTGGCTATAAATTCTTCCATTTTTGCCTGCAAGGGGCCAAGCCGATCAGTTTTCGCGCGCAGAGAGTTCCGCATGAAGATTCTGGTTCCTGGAGCAGAGTTCCTTGAATGCTGCAGAGGTAATGCGCATGGAGTCCGGAAGCCCGATTTCCGGAACTCCCAAATGGGAACAGTATCGACCACTGGAGTAATCACATAATAAGATTCACTCTGGCCGACAGGCTGCTAGCAATCTTCGCCTAGCACCTCCACAAGAGCGCCTTGGCAACGTTCTCTCAGGGAATCGCGATCTGGATAAATGCCATTGAGTTGACCTAGTAAGAACACGATATAGATCCCCAGGATCGCGGTGGAGAGGGCGTCGAGATCACGGTTTCCCATCGATTTTCCGCCTGTCTGAAGGAGGACGCGGAGGCCAGTTAAGTAGTCACGCAGGAGCCGTTCGTTTGGATTGGCTTCGGTGGGCTGGGCGCTGAGCAATAGTTCCCGTAGGAGGATCCGAGCGATGTGGTCATGGGCTTCGTAAAAATCGAACAGTGCGATGAAAACGCTCATGATCCGGAAAGGTAGCGGTTTCTGAATGGTGAAGGCCTGGGCGAATGCGGCCTCACCAATTTCCCGCAAACGATCATCGAAGGCTGCGGCGGCAAGCCGTTCCTTGGTCGGCTCAACCGTGAACACCGTTCCATGAGAGACACCTGCCAGTCGTGCGATCTCGGCCGTGTTGGCCTCCTGATAGTCGGCCGATTCAAAGACCTGCAGGGCTGCCTCAAGCACACGCCGTCGCGTGTTCTGGCGCTTTTCTTCACGGCCGGTGGGCTGGGAATTGTCTGCGGTTGTCGGAGAAGTCATCTCCCGATACTACTCACTGCTGTCTCTGGAGCAATGCGCATTCGACAGGTTGCATGGATACGATTCACGTAGAGATGATCAAGATTGAGTTGACTCAATGAGTTGGCTCAATTAATGATCTTACCATGAACTGCTGCCTTTCAGTGATCGCTTTCCTGACCTTATCGATGGTGTCGGCCCAAGCCGAATTTGCGCTGCGCGACGGCGACAAGGTGGTATTTCTCGGCGACAGCATCACCGCAGCGCACAACTATTCGAAAATCATTGAGGACTACACCTTGCTGCGATTTCCCGACCGGCGCATCGAGTTCATCAATGTTGGGCAAGGGGGCGAAACGGCGCACGGAAGCTTGGCGCGGCTCGATGAAGCCGTGTTTGCGAATAAGGCCACGGTGCTGACGGTAGCTTACGGAATCAATGACATCGGCTGGGGCACGAAAGCGAATGACGAGACCAAGGCGGCCTATCTCAATGGCATTCGCACGATCATCGAGCGCTGCCGCGAGCATGGCGTGCGCGTGTTTATTTGCTCTGCGGCCATCACCGCCGAGGAGCCCGACTCTGCGGAGCTGGGGTATCTCCAGACGATGTGCGACGAGGGGCTGGCTCTGGCAAGAAGGGAGGGCGCGGGGACGATCGATGTGGCGCGTTCCATGCGTGAAGTGCAGCGGCGTGTCTGGGCGGCGAACGAGAAGCAAGCGGACGCTGCAAAACACACGAAGCTGCACGTCGAGGATGGCGTGCACTTGAATGATCTTGGGCAAATGGCCATGGCCTGGGCGATTCTCAAAGGCCTGGGTGCTCCTGCTGCGGTGTCCTCCCTGGCGATTGATGCAACTACCGGGAAAATCGAGAAAGCCGATGCCTGCACCGCCCAAGACGTAGCCTTGACGGCCGACGGCGGATCGTTTGTCCGGCTCGACGATCGTCTGCCGCTGAACCTGCATTCGCTGTGGATGTTGATGGGATGGCACATTCCGATCTCCAGCGATTTGAACGAGTATCGGCTGCAAATTTCGGGTCTCCGCGATGGTCGCTACGCCCTGACGGCGGGAGGCCGCAAGCTCGGCGAATGGGGTGCGGATGCGTTGGCGGAAGGTATCAACATCGCCAGCGCGACGGGCGAACCCTGGGAGCCAGGAGGCCTCTGGGATGCGCAAGGCCGGCTGGTCACTCGGCTGACTACGGCGCGCGATCTACTTGATCAGACGCGTGCGGAGATGGATCAATTCCTCACGGCTCACCCCGGGCAAGCCACTCTACGCACCCAGTTGAACGCTATCGAAGCCCAGCTCGTCGACCTTCAGCGTGCCGCCGCCAGACCAGTGCCCGTCCGTTTCGAACTCCAACACCTTGACCCATGAACCAATTCAGTGACTTGACCCTGTTCACCAGCATTTCCGTCGTCACGGCGATCCGGTATCTTATCTTTGCAGGCATCGCATGGTTGTTAGGCTATGTGATCTTTCGTGACAAATGGCTTCATCGAAAGATTGTCCAGAAGCTGCCAGCTTCGAAAGACGTGCGCCGTGAAATGGCGCATTCATTTCGCACCATATTCATCTTTGCTGGTGTGGGATTGGCCACCATCTGGGCAGTGCGGAGAGGCTGGACACAACTGTATCACGACATTCACGCCTATCCGATGTGGTGGTTTTGGCTCAGCATCGTCATCACCATTTTCCTGCATGACACATGGTTCTACTGGTCGCACCGCTTGCTGCATCACCGCCGACTGTTTCGCCTTTTCCACCGGACGCACCACTTATCAACGAATCCAACGCCTTGGGCGGCATTTGCCTTTTCGCCAGGCGAAGCCGTCGTGCAGGCGGCGATTTTTCCTCTAGCGGTGCTACTGTTGCCCATTCATCCCTTTGCCTTTGGACTTTTTCTCATGTGGCAAATGTTCTTCAACGTCATCGGCCACACTGGCTACGAATACAATTCCTCCCGTCTCATGCGTTCTCCACTGCGCTATTTTATCAATACCCCCACCAATCACGCCATGCATCATGAGTCGATGCAGGGAAATTTCGGGCTCTATTTCAATTTCTGGGATAGGCTCATGCGTACCAATCACCGCGACTATGAAGCCCGTTTCACCGAAGTGACGACACGAGCTCGCGCCGCCGCAGAAGAATCCGAAACAACTCAGATCAAGAGTTAACCGTCCGCCGACAATCCAATGCAACAGCACCTGTCCAAAGTCCTTACCCTTGCCCTCGGGATCGCCATTGGCATCATTGTGATGCTCGTGAGAGACCGCAATGCAGTTCCAACGACTCCCGAGGCCACGAATGGATTTCCGGCGGCCCCGACGGTGATGCCGACGCCCGAGCTTGAGCGCCCGTTACTACCGACGCAACCAAAGGTGCAACATTTCCCTGAGGAAGCTGCTTCCGAAGACCAGATTGCGGAAAATCCGGCGGAATTCGCTGCCCAGATTCGCAGTGTGTTGAAAGGCGAAGTCAGCGAGGAAGAGCAACTCGCATTTTGGCAAGCCGTCAAATCGAGCAGGAAACTGGATCGGCTGATCGCGGACTTGCAGGAGTCGACGGCAACTAAGCCCGAGGATGTAGACGATCGTTTGAACCTGGGCCTGGCGTACGTGGCCAAAGTGTGGAGTTCGCCTGCAGGGCCGGAGCAAGGGCTCTGGGCGGGCAAGGCCGAAGGGGTGTGGAAGGAAGTGCTCGAGATCCAGCCCGAGAACTGGGACGCCCAACGCAATATCGCCTTTTCCTACAGCCAATACCCTGATTTTTTAAACAAGACAGGTGAGGCAATTGCGGAATACGAGAAAGTATTGACCATTCAGGAAGCCGCGCCCGAACCACGCGAAGGTTTTGCCAACAGCTACCTTGAGATGGCGCGGCTTCAGCTGAAGAATGGCGATCCCGCGAGTGCCTTGTCGACTTTGGAGCGGGGTACTTCCGCTCACCCGGAGAACGCAGCGATCACCGAGCAACTTGATGTGATCCATTCGTCCTATACGTTCGAAGAGCTACCGGTCGAATGACCGCATAGCGCTGGCGTTTCTGACCGTCTTTAAATTCGTTAGGTGAAAATCTGATTCCCCATGCTTCTTTTTACCTTCGTTAACATCTTCAATATATAAAACCTTGCACCGACCCGTACCCAGAAATCGCTCGGATTCCTCCGAATCCGCCTGCTGAGGTTCAAGAATTGAGCGTCGCTGGTCAAATTCAGGATCCTTATAGAAAAAGAATAGGATGCCTCTATCCGGAAGGAGACTATCTTCGTCAAACGCATGCAATTCCTCAAGGTTTAATTGGTAAATGAACGGCATGATGCTGTTCCCTGCTAAGAGACTCAATCAATGGCCCTGTGAAAAAGAATAAACTACAGGTTAGCTGTCTTGCTTGCATCTTACTCCTTTACTTGTGCGCATACGGTTGGGCTCGATACAGTCACCACATCGTTCACTCCGTTATTGTCGATGCCAACGAGAACTATTCGGGGCACTCGGTTGTTGCCGGCGATGGGATGTTTGCTGGTGCGTGGTTCAACAGTGTGCTGTCAACGCTCTTTACGCCGCTTCGGGGCATTGAGTGCGTCTACCGGCAATTGCAACATCCGGATGGAACCAAGTTGTCGGAAAAGCACCGAAGAAACCGTCGGTTGGACTCGAATGAAATCTCCGATGCACAAGACCAAAAGCATTAGCCCGATTCATGCAAGAGATTTTGTGAGCGGGAGCTGGCTCCACAGGGAAGATTACAATAAAGCCGGTTTGAGACAGCTACACCGCTTCAGCCGAGGGCATTGGCCAGTCGCAGGTCACGGAATCCAAAACGTCGCGGTTCAGGCAATTGGGTGCGAATGAATGATTCCATGAACGGTGTGTTCGGTCGCAGATGGATCGGTGGTAGTTCATAATCGCCGCAGGGATCAGTAATGCCCTCCGACAGAATTTTCACTTGTCCAAGCGAAATCAGGGGCACTTTCATAGTCGTCTCGCAAATCCAGGCCAGGACATAGTGGAACCACAGTGGCGCGTGGAAGTAGTAGCGGGGGTGCTTCCCGACCGCGTTGGCAACACGCTTGACCGCCGCCGAAAGCGTCAACTCTTCCGGTCCAGTGACAGCCAGCGTTTTGTTGTCGAGTTCGTCAGTCATCGCTGCCGCCGCTACCATTCGGGCAAAGTCTTCGACTGCCAGGGGTCGTAAAATCTGGTCTTTCATGCCGACGAACGCAAAAAGGGGAAACGTGTGGAAGGCATGACTCAAGTGGTCCAACAGGTGGTCGCCTTTGCCGTAGATCACGCCGGGTTTGAATACCGTGTAGGTCAGGCCTGATTTTCGCACCAGTTGTTCGGCGGCAAATTTTGACTCATGGTAGGCGCTGCCGCAATCTGGCCGGGCACGCAGGAAACTGGTGATGCTCAATTTTGGCACACCCGCTGTCTTGCAGGCTGCAATCACCAGACGGGTGCCGTCGATGTGTACAGCCCGGTAAGTCTGTTCGCCTACTTCGCGATTGATCCCAGCGCAGTGAACAACGGCATCGCAACCGGCGAATACTCTTGCAAGGGCTGTTGGATCATTGAGGCCGATGCGCTCAACTCGAACGTGGTTCGGATGTTTGATCTGAAGGGCACTGGTTTCCCTCGTCCGTGAAATCAGAACAACATGGTGGCCATGTGTTAGAAGCTCTCGGGCGACGTGGTGCCCCACGAATCCTGTGCCTCCGGTAATTGCAATGCGTTTCGTTTTCATGGTGGTGGTTGTGTTAGTGATTCGAATTATGATCTGTTATTTTGCAGCTGCCATCGGCGCAAAGGTCCGCCTCAAGCCCTTCGATTTCATTTCCGAGGTCGGTGTCACCGCGTTCTCGGAACAGTTTCGACAGGGTGTGGCGGTTCTTCGAGACTGTGTGGCACACTTTCTTTGCCATCGGCAGCAGCGCTGGCTGAGCCAGCCGCAGCGCCCATTCCCGATACTCGACCAGTGCATACAGGCACATGATCCAACCCTTGCTTCCGCGGTAAAGTGCTCCGTCGTCGGCCATCACCAGGATCTCTCCAGCGGGATCGTAACTGTCGATATCAGGAAAGATGCGCTTTGCTTTCTCCGACTGATACGAGACAAACGAGATCGGAATGTAGGCCGGTTCGTTCTGAATCCACCGTTTGCAGGCACAGCACATGCCGCAGTGGATGTCGTAAAATGCGATGAGATGATTCATGGCGGATCTCTTTTCGTTGTAGAGTTAGACTGGGTGGGCTGTCTTGACGATGGCATCGGGGATTACTGGCGGCGGCACGTTCCTGAGGGTGGCTTTCCTCCGCACCTTCGCGAAGACCATCAGATTTATAAAGTGCATGATGCCGAGGACGATTAACACCGTGCCTACTTTTCCGCTCAGTGCTTCGAACACGCCACGCATTCCTTCTACTCCCCCTGTCAGTTTCAGGAACAGGGTGACGAAGCCGATGTTGAGCAAATAGAAGCCTACGACCAGCAGGTGGTTGACGCTGTCCGCCAGCTCTGCGTTGCCTCTGAAGCAATCGATCAGGAAAATCCTGCCATACTTGAAAAGAGTTTTCGCAACCCAGATCGTCAGGGGCACGCTGATCAGTAAGTAGGCAATGTAGGTAGTGACTGTGTAGTTCATTGTAGTATCCTTTCTTTTTCGGTGTGTATTGTATTGTCAGGAAAAAATGAAAAATAGTGCGAAATTTTTTTATCGTTGGTGAAGTGGGAACGTGGAGATGTGCCGTGGTCCGATGGTTTTCCTCGCGCTCATCATCGCTCCGCCGTGCGCCAAAAACTCCTTATGCAGCGCATCGAGTGTCGAGTTGGGACAACGAGTTGAGGTGTTTTCGTTCATTGTTTTCAAGATTTACTGAAAATCCAATCCTTGCAAGAGGAATTTGAGATTCGCCCTCGATTTTCCTGCGAAGAATCCACGTGAGTGATCTGGATGGGCTGCATCGGGATGAGGGGTGACGAACCTCAAAGCAGCAAACTGCTCTTTCTAAGATTATTGGGTTGGATTTTCCTTGCGAAGCCACCTTTCAAGCCTCTCACTAGCGTCATGATTCGCACCGGCATAGGCTATGATGTTCACCAGCTCGTTGAAGGGCGCCCCCTGGTTCTGGGTGGCGTGAAGATTCCCTTCAGGCTGGGCCTGGCGGGGCATTCTGATGCGGATGTGCTAGCTCACGCGATCGCTGATGCATTGTTAGGGGCGCTGGGCGAGCCTGATATTGGCTACTGGTTTCCGCCTACGGATGCGTCGATCGAAGGCATCGCCAGCATGGATATTCTGCGGAAGGTGCGTTCCATTGCCGATGGCCATGGTGCTGTCATTCACAATGTCGACGCCACTTTGATTGCCGAAGAACCCAAGATCAAACCGCACATCGAAGCGATGAAGGGGCATATTTCTGAGGCGCTTTCGATTAGTCCGTCTCAGGTAGGTGTTAAAGCCACTACGAATGAAACCATGGGCTTCCCCGGTCGTCAGGAAGGCATGTGTGCCATGGCGGTGGCCTGTGCTGACGTGCCGGCAAGGGATTAGTCGTCTCTGTGGGCATTCGCGCACCCTTGCCGCAGTCGTTGACCCGCTTCGCCTACGGTGCTAGTTTCCGCGCACCTGCGGCGTCGCGCGGCCCAAAAACCACCGTCCGGCACCCTATTATTCTATGAGCGAAGGGGCTAACAAAAAGAACCGATACAAAGACACACTGCTGTTGCCAACGACAGACTTCCCGATGCGGGCAAGTCTGGTCGAGCGCGAACCGCAGCGGCTTGAAAAATGGGAAAGTGGCAATCTCTACCAGCGCATTACAGAGCGCCGCAAGAACGAAGGTGCCCCCAAGTTCATTCTGCACGATGGCCCGCCGTTCGCCAATGGTGACGTCCACATGGGCACCGCCCTGAACAAGGTGCTGAAAGATCTGGTGGTGAAAAGCCGGACGATGGCAGGTGCTTATGCGCCTTACATCCCGGGCTGGGATTGTCATGGATTGCCAATCGAGTTCAAAGTGGTACAGCAGGCGCGTGAGTTGACGCCAGTGGAGGTGCGCCGCCGCTCGGAGGAATACGCGCGTAAATTTATCGATATCCAGCGCAAGTCGTTTCGTCGGCTTGGAGTTTTTGGAGACTGGGAGAATCCTTACCTGACACTCGCGCCCGAGTATGAAGCAGACATCGTCCGTGTGTTCGCGAAGCTCGTCGAGCGTGGGCTGGTCTATTCCAGCCTGAAGCCGGTGCAGTGGAGCTACGGCGCGCAGACTGCCCTCGCGGAGGCAGAGGTGGAATATGAGGACGTCACGGACACTGCCATTTTCGTGAAGTTTGACATCAATGCCGGCCCGCTCGCTGGCGAGTCATCACTGGTGATCTGGACGACGACGCCATGGACACTGCCTGCAAACCTGGGGATCGCGCTGAACAAAGACTTCGATTACGTGCGCGGCACGTTTAGCCATGCAGAAGATGGTCGTGAGGCTGATCTCGTGATTGCAAAAGCGCTGCTGGAAGCCTTTGCCGCCAAGACGGGCTTTGCGCTTGTGGGTGAGGGCACGGCGATGAAGGGCAGTGAATTTGAAGGTGCCACTGCACGGCACCCTTTCCTAGATCGTGATTCGAAAGTGATCTTTGGCAGCTTCGTCACAGCTGAAACAGGGACGGGTGCTGTCCACATTGCTCCCGGTCACGGAAATGATGACTATCTGGCTGGCCGTGAAAATGGCCTGGCAGTGTTGTCACCCGTCGACGACTTGGGCAACTACACCGAAGAAGCGGGGCTGCCGGATCTTGTCGGCAAGCATGTGTTCCAGTGCAACGAGCCGATCATCGAAATGCTCGCCACCAGTGGGCATCTGTTAGGGCGCGAGCGCTACCGGCACTCGTATCCACACTGCTGGCGGTCAAAGACGCCGATCATCTTCCGCGCCGTTTCACAGTTTTTCGTACGCATCGACGACCTTCGCCCAACCGCGCTTGCTGAGATCGATAAAGTAGAATGGCTGCCGCACTGGGGGCGCAACCGGATCTACGGAACGGTGGAATCCCGGCCCGACTGGTGCATCTCGCGTCAGCGCACCTGGGGTGTGCCCTTGCCGGTATTTTACACACCTGAAGGGGATGAGATGCTCGACCCTGAGCTCATCCGCAAGGTCGGCACGCTCATCGAAGAGGGCGGCACCAACCTTTGGTTTGAAAAGGACGATGCCTGGTGGAACGAAAAGCTCGGTCTACCCGTTGCGTCGACCCGTTGTCAGGACACGCTCGATGTCTGGATCGACTCCGGCTCCAGTCATGTTGCTGTCATCGATCGCCGCCCAGAACTCGAGTGCCCCGCAGATTTGTATCTCGAAGCGACGGACCAACACCGTGGCTGGTTCCAGAGTTCACTCATGCTGAGCGTCGGCTACCGTGGTCATGCGCCTTACAAAACGGTCATGACACACGGTTTTGTCGTGCGGCAGTTGTCGAACAAGGAGCGTGAGGCTCGCAAAAAAGCTGGCTTGTCGGATCAAAAGACCAAGAAAGTATCAAAGTCTGATGAGAAGAAGGGCAAGCCAATGGATGCCGCCTACTTTTACGACAAGTACGGTGCTGATATTCTGCGTCTCTGGGTCAGCAGCGTTGACTGGCAGAATGAGGTTCCCTTTGGTGAGGAACTGTTCGATCAGACTGCCGATACCTATCGCCGTATTCGCAACACGCTTCGCATCCTGTTAGGGAACCTTTCAGGGTTTGATCCCGCCAACGCCGTGGCACCTGCTGATCTGACGATGATCGATCGCTGGATTCTGGAGCGGATGAATGCTGTCGTGACCGAATGCCTAACTGCCTACGACAAGTATGAGTTCCGCAGGGTGTTCAATGAATTGAACCAGTTCTGTGCAGTTGATCTGAGCAGCCTCTATGTCGACATTACAAAGGATCGCATGTACTGCGACGCTGAAGGCGGAATCCGCAGGCGCTCGGCACAGACCGCGATGCATCAAGTGTTCGAATCGCTGACGCGACTGCTGGCACCGATCCTGGTCTACACCGCCGATGAAGCCTGGGAACTGTCCGGCCATGCTGACTCAGTGCACATCGAAGATTTTCCGAAGCCGGATCCTGCCTTCGCCGTAGCTGTGGCCACTCCCAAAGTGACTGCGCTCCTTGAACTGCGCTGCAGTATCCAGCAGGAGATCGAGAAGGCCCGACAGGCCAAAACCATTGGCAGCAATCTCGAAGCCCATGTCGAAGTCACACTGGCGAAAGGCCACCCCGTCGCTGATGTCGGAGAGGACATCGAGACGCTCTCAGAGTTTCTCATCGTCAGCGATCTCACGATCATTGCGGGTAATGGCGAAGAGACAAAAGTCACCGTTTCTCACAGTGACTACGGCAAGTGCGAACGCTGCTGGCGATTCCTCCCCGGAGTAGGCCAGCACGCCGAGCATGATACGCTCTGTGACCGCTGTGCGGAAGTAGTGAGCTAATGCTTTAGCTTCAGTGAGCGGCGGACTCCGGTCCGCCGCTTTCTACTTTTTTGTCTGGGACAACCGTGCCCCAGTTGATAGTCGGTAGCTTCATGCATCGACTCGTTTTCCCTGTAAAGCTCGTTGCCGCCCTGGCTCTGACGTTTCCCGCAATGCCCATCCACAAGGCTGAGGCTGAGGATCGTCCTAACATTGTCTTCATCATGGCCGATGATCTTGGCTACGGTGATCTGGGCTGCTACGGGCAGAAAGAAATCCAGACGCCGAACATCGACTCGTTGGCAGAGCAGGGGATGCGGTTCACTCAGTGTTACGCGGGTTCGCCGGTCTGTGCGCCTTCGCGTAGCGTGCTCATGACTGGTCAGCACACCGGGCACACGCGAATCCGTGGGAATACGGGAAAGGGAGGAGTGTTAGGGCTCGGTGGTAAGCCGGGGCGGGTGCCTCTGGAAGACTCTGATATTACTGTCGCGGAGATATTGAAGACTGATGGATACAAGACCGGCATGTCAGGGAAATGGGGGCTGGGCGAGCCGGGGACTTCTGGATTGCCCAATGATCAGGGGTTCGACTTCTGGTTTGGATTTTTGAATCAACGCCGGGCGCACAGCCACTATCCAGATTACCTCTGGCTCAATCGCCAGCGGTTCGATTTGCCCGGCAACAGCAACGGCCAGCAGCATCAGTATGCGCACGACCTGATGACGGGATTCGCCATGCACTTTATGAGGGAGCAGGTCGCAGAGTGCCCGCAGCAGCCGTTCTTTCTCTACGTCCCTTACACTGTGCCCCATGCAAATTTTGAAGTGCCGGATCTGGGTGTGTATGCTGACAGGCAGTGGACGGATGACGAAAAAGCTTACGCAGCGATGATTACCCGGATGGACGGTGATGTCGGGCGTCTCTTGCAATTGCTCGATGAGTTATCGATCGCCGACAACACGGTTGTCTTCTTCTGCAGTGACAATGGCGCTGCGGACCGCTACGATGGCACTTTCGACAGCAGTGGGCTGCTACGTGGAAGGAAGCGCGACATGTATGAGGGCGGCATCAGGACTCCCATGGTCGTGCGCTGGCCTGGCAAAATTACCGCTGGCTCGGTGAGTGATGTGCCATGGATGTTCGCCGATTTTCTTCCGACCGCGGTGAGTCTCGCCAACGCCGAGGTTCCCGCCGGTCTTTCCATTGATGGAAAAAGCATCGTGCCGACGCTGCTAGGCAAGCAGCAGCTGGAACTCGCCGACCGCTTTTTATACTGGGAGTTCTTCGAGAAAGGCTATCAGCAGGCCGGGCGTTGGCGTGACTGGAAAGCCGTGAGACTGGAACAGGGCCGACCATTGCGCCTGTTCGATCTAGCACTGGATGTTGGCGAGAAAAGCGATGTGGCGGCGCAGAATCCCGACATTGTAGAGAAGTTCGAAGCCTTTTTCGCTTCGGCAAGAACAGAGTCGCGGGCATGGCCGGTGTTGGCTCGGTGACGCAAGGGCTCCGACTGAATTACCTTTCCGCGAACAATTCTTCCAGGCTGGCCTGGCGGACGACGCGTCTTGCACCCCTGTCATTGATGGGCTCTGACCACCGCACCAGGCAGATTTGACCATCGGCGATCTCAAATCCTGTAATGTTCCCCTTCTGCAAACGAACAGCAACCGGCATTGAAGTAGCAGCACGGGCGGGTAGAGTAGGCGATGCATTGCCTCGATTGTTCGGCAGGAATTCCCGACGGCCGACTGCCGCTTCGAGCAAACCGATTTCGTCCTGCAAACGCATATGCTCTTCCGGGGCGAGACCGCGTTTCTCGATCCGCACGCGAAGTTCTTCAAGCTGCGGGCTCGCACGGTCATCGGAATGCCGCTGGAAAGACGGGATGGTGAGTGACCGGTGATCAGAAGCATGCCGCTTTGCTCGGCTGCCCATCGCGACATCGCAATCTCGTGCTGTAAAAACGCAAATCGTAGTCATGCAACGCTTCAGGACATTCCGACGGTGCTCCGTTGCCTGATGAGGCTGGCGATGGCAAGTTGCCGCGCCGCCTCACCGTCTCAAGCGACCGGAACGCTCAACCAAAACGTGGTGGTATTGTTTTCGCTCTTGGCTCCGACGCGAAGATTCATCTGCGAGGACAACGCCCGCACGGTGGTCAGGCCAATTCCAAAATGGCTGGTGTCCTTAGTGCTGGTAAAGGGCTTGAATGCTTCCGCAAACTTGCCGGGCGCAATCGTGGAGCCGCTGTTGCGCACGAAAACATCAACGTGACCGGGGATACTCTCAGGAACCTGGCCGGACGGAAGGATGTCCAGCGCCACTTCGCCTGCTCCGGCACCCTCCACTGCTTCGGCCGCGTTTTTCAGCAGCTCCACCAGGATTTCCCGGAAGCGCGAAGAATCTACCATTACCGGCGGAACGCCCGGAGCAAGATTCAGATGAAAGGGGACTCCGGCTGACTCGCAGGGCTTGCGTAATTCGCGATCCACCATCGGAATGTAATCGGAAAGGCTCAATGCCTGCGGCGAAACCCGCACGCAGCCGCCAGCTGACAATATCCGCTCGTTTAAAATTTTTGCACTGTCCGCAGCTTGCTTGACGTGATCGATGTTGTCTTTGAATCCAGCCCCATTGTTACCAGCATTCATCATAATGAGGCTGGCAAACCCCTGAATCACAGCAAGGTTGTTGTTCAGTTTGTGCGTCATTCCCCTTAGTAGCTCTCCGTAAAAAGCCCCAACCGTCTCATCGATTTTCAACGTTTCAGGGAAGTAGTAAACCGTCGCAGCCGACGGGAGGGAAGTTGCCTCGGTCATTTTTCAAAAATTAATCCTCCAAAGCAGCGTTGAATCAATAAAGTTTTTATAATTTTAGCTGCTCTAATAATTAGGTTATGCTATCATTTAACATGAAAAACTCCAGTAGTTTTGGTGGTATTTCGTAGAGGTGTGTAAATTGGGCTCTCGATGAATGCGAAAGTGACTGATAGTCTGATGGATCGGAATGGGAATGCATCTCATTCGCCGAGACAGCGCATCGCGCCGGGACGATTGTTTCGACATTTCCGGCGAAAATAATCCCGGAAGAGTAGAACTTTCCCTTCGTCAGGAACTTGCTACCATAACCGTCGAAGATGGCATCAACGCTTTTCATCGCCCATTCAAAAGAAGATCGAACGCGGTTTGTTGAGCCGTTTTCGACCGCGTTGCGCCGTGTAGAGGTGGAGCCGTCCGCTGACGATTGGATGTTGACTGGCAGGGACAGTCTGATCGACCGCATTTTTCGTGAAGGGTTGAGAGATGCCAGTGCCCTGGTGGTCGTCTTGTCGCGGTTCAATGCTGCACATGAGTGGACGCAGTATGAGCTTGAGGCTTCGGTTGTGGAGCGGATTGACAGCATCTCGCGGCTGGTCGTGATTCTGTTGGATGGAAGAATCGCTCCCTCTGGACTACCTCCTGGCACGCCGGTTCTCTCAGTGCAGCAGCCCGGGGACATGATAGAATTGAGCACTTTGCTTCAGGAGCTGGCACCGCTATTCATTAAGGGGCAGGTCGGGCAGGGAGCATCACCGCACGAGGATGGCCAGGACGCAAATGAGTTCCACGTTCCGGGGCTTGAGGCGATTGATACCACCTTGCTGGCTCTCGCCTGCCGTAGTGCGATCGAGAGCAATTCTTTGCTGGTGAAAGCCGAGGACGTCAATGTTCTGGCCGAGCCCCTCCGGCTCGATCCGGAGACGTTCAGATTGTCGCTCGAGTCACTAGTGGATAAGGGCCATGTGAAAGCCAGGCGCGCCAACGGTGGGCAAATTTCCGTGATGGAAATTGAACGCGAATCCTTTGGTCTCTACATGAATTTCGTGCTCGACGACTTCGACGAGATCGTCGGTGATCTGGCTGAAGAGATCGTGAACGGCGTTCGTGACAACGAGTCTCTCGTAGAGCGCTCACAGTTGCCTTCACTGGTCGTGACTTACATTCTGGACGAGCTGGATGCCTCTGGGCAAATTACCGTGATCCGGCAGATGAAAGGAAACCGGCGGATCAAACGATTGTCTCCAGAGTTTCAGCAGATGTATGGAGGTCGTTGATTGTAAGTGGGTAAGTAATTCTTAACTTCAGCGGTGAAGGCCAAGCCTGAACTTGCTCCATTCATGGAGAGCGGGGATCATCTCTCAGCGTCAGCATTTCTGCGTATCTATGAAAACCTTCCTGAGGTTAAGAAGGCTGAACTCATCAACGGAATCGTATACATGGCTGCTCCCGTCCGCGCTGGAGCAGCATGGTAAACCCGATGGCATCATTCAGACGTGGTTCGGTACCCACGCCGCGAAACACGGTCTGGAACATTACGTCAACAGCACGGTCAAATTTGGCAGGTACGACGTTTTTCAGCCCGTCGCAATTTTGACGCGCCATCCAGAAAAAGGAGGAGCTGCGGGCTTTGACGAGAAGGGCTGAATGGGTAGTCGTCGGGCATGAAGCCGATTGCGCTCTTTGACCTTTACCTTCCTGCGAAATCACTGATGCGCATCGCCACCGCGCTCGACTGCGTTCAGCATGATCTTCAATGCTCCGCCGGAGATGGCAATCTCACGAATCAGGCACACCAGAGATGCTGCCATGAGCAACAGAGCTATAGCGAAGGCGCCAATGCCTGCGTGATTGAGCCCGGAAAGTACAGCAACCATTGACGCGACACACGAAACCAGACTCACTGCTCCCAGCAACTGCATCCAGCGGATCAAGGCGAGTCGGCTCCTTAGATTCTCGATTTGCGCTCTCAAACTGTCGTCCCTTTCTGCAATCCAGTCCCTGTGCAACTGCCGGATCAGCGCCGCGAGATGGAGAAAGCGGTTAGTGTATGAAAGAAACAACAAACTGATTGCTGGAAAGAGCAAGGCTGGCGTGGAAATCTCGATATTCACAGAAATTCCTACAACGTAGTTGAGAAGGAAGCAACGCGATCACGCGTCGCAAAACGAGCAAAATGATTAGTGCAACATGATGGATGAATGTCCGCAATCTCCTGTTATTTTTGAAGCTGCGGGGATACGATTTGTCTTGGCGAGAATTCCAAAGATCTAGCAGTGATCCAGCGCAAAAATCTTGACGAAAGCGGCCCTCGGCCCTATCGACCGCCCATGGCAACAACCAAGCGCACTCGCAAAAAGAACTCTTTCTATGCCGGACTCGACATCGGCGGCTCGACCATCAAGGCAATGTTGGTCGATGGTGCGGGCGAGCAGGTTGGGAAGATTGTCGAAGTCCGCAGCCTCGCATCGCAGGGGCATCGCAAGACTTTTGGGCAACTGAAAAAGGCGTTGAAGTCGCTGTGCAAAAACGCGAAAATCACCGAGGCGGACGTTGCCGCAATCGGTATGGATGTGCCTGCGCCCTGCTCCAACGGAGTGATCTGGGACAAGGCGAACATGGCTTCCGATTGGTTGGGCGTCAATGTGCGCGATACGTTTGCCAAGGTGATTAAAAAGCCGGTCTACATGACCAACGATTGCAACGCGGCGGCCTTCGGCGAATATCTGTTGCGCCCTTGGACCACGAGTGGCCTGCTCTATGCGGCACCCGGTACTGGCCTCGGTGGTGGGCTGGTGCTGGCTGGTGGAATGGTTTTCGAAGGTGCAAACGGTCTCGCCATGGAGCTGGGCGACATCACGATTCCATTTCGCGAAGGCGGAAAGATGCCGGTTGATGCATCTGGCCGCGAAGGCGCTTTGGAAGCCTGGGTTTCACTCGTCGCGCTACGTCGGCAGTTGGCTCTGCAATTGAAAAAGAAAAAGTACGCCAAGCATCCCCTCAACGATCCGAAGATACCGATCGAAGAACGTGCCTTCAAGGTGCGCAACTATGCTGAGGGCGGTGATGCGCTAGCCTTGGAAATTTTTGGTATCCAGGCGAGGGCTCTGGGATACGCGCTGGGCGATGCTGCCAGCTTGTTCGACCCAGGCTTGATTGTCATCGGCGGTGGCATGGCAGAGACAAAGCCGCACTTCCGTGACTGGTACATCGAAAGCATTCGTAGCGGTTTCCGTGAGCGCGCGGAGAAGTGCTACCAGTTCAGTCCGCTGGAGCCTGAAAGGGCTACGACTACTATCGAGTGGGCGATCGGTGGTGACGCCGCTGCCGCCTATGGTGCAGCGATGAAGGGCCGGGAGCTGGTCGTCTGATCATACTACTTCTTCGAGCTTGGAGAGGTAATTTTGCACCCAGTCGTTGTTTACCACATCGATCAAGAGTGTGATGCGCTCGGTGTCACCAGGATTGACCAGAGTGTGAACTTTCTTCACATCAAAATGGTAAATATAGCCGGCCTCCAGCTTGTTTGACCGCATACGGCCGCTGTTGGCTTCCAGGCATTCTTCCAGTTTTCGCGCGTTATCGTCGTTCCAGGCCGATCCTTTGAACTGAAACCGCTTGTAGTCGAAATCCTTGTTGTCCATGTCGGTCGAAATCAGCCTCACTTCATCGTTGGTGACGATCGGGATCTGGAAGCGCACCCAGTCTGAAAACTGGTCTTCAACGCCATCGCAGTGGTAGGCGTAGAGCTGCTTGCCGCCGCGCTGGTTGAGCTTGAACGATACTTTCTCAGTCTCGAAAAAATCAAACAGCCAGCGAAAGTACGGGCAGTGCTGCAGCATGTCGGCGTATGGGCGGTTGATCGGCTTCGCTCTAACAGGTTCATAAATGTCTGACTCAGCCGGCAGCGAAAGGCAGGTGGTGAACAGGTAGTCGGTAAAGGCGGAGCGCTCGAGGATGATTTCTTTCAGCTCCTGGTGCATGCGGTTGGCATCGAAGGCTTTGGGATGGCGATATAGTTTCATGGCAAAAAGTAGATTGAGCGTTCTGTTAGTATTGATAGCTGGCGCGGTGGAGTTGTTCAGCCCCTCGCGAATGGGCCACCGTTATTCCAAATCGGGGTCCGCCAGTACGCGGATGTTTCGCTGAGCGAAAGCTTGTGGTTACGATATCGCCGGGCTGCAGTGAGATTCGTTCGATCGGAAGATAAGCCTGCCGCCAGTGAGTAGGCAGCGTGGATGGTGAGGTGCTGAGATGAATCCCGGGAGCAAGTTCCAGATTGAAATAACCGATGAAGCCATCGATGCAGCAGGCGTGTTTGATCACCTGCTCGCACGTTCGTTCGAAGAAGAAGGCCTCGACCGTCCCAGTGCGGCAGTCGACGTTGAGAATCTCCCAGGGGGTGGAGGCGAACGTGTGGTGATCTGCCTGCACCACTGACATTTGCAGCCGCTCCAGCTGCCGCTGCCGACCCAGAGTGTAGTCGAATCCGCTTACTGGTCGCTCCCAGAATCCCAGTCCACATTGCTCATACAGTCGGCGGTCGTCGATAGGCACGAGATAAAATTGAACGCTCCTCGGCAGCACCTGGCCATCAGGTTTCAGCAGCTGGTCCCTCACCTTGGCAAAGGTTTCAAAATGCCGCCATTCGTCGAACAGAAACATGCCCATCCATTCGCCCATCACAAGATCAACGGGCTCAGCCGTACGGAAGTTTGCCGCATCGCCGCCGATGAATTCGATGATGCCAGAGAATCCGTTCGCCTCCGCCAGTGCGCGCGCATCGTCAATGATGCGGCTTTCCTCCAGGGCGAAAACCCGCGATGCTCCAGCCCTCGCGGCGAACATCGACAAGATTCCCGAGCCCGCGCCGACGTCGATCACCGTGGCACCACCGCTCACCACCTGCGCGATGCCCTGTTCAAATTGAGCCATCCTCAGAGTGTCTGCCAGCATGCCCCGGTGGTTAAGCAGGTTGCCGAAGAAATTGGAATACTCAGACGCTTGGGAGACATCCGTTTGAACGTCCATCAGGATTCCACCACTGACCAGTGTGTCGAAGATCTCCGCCAGTCGCTCACGAGCGATGCCGGATTTCCTGCAGACACGATCGAGCACCTCCTCCCTTTTGACTGGCGATGCCAATTGCAGAAGAAGTGGCACCGAATCAGGTGCGAGCTGGAACCTACCCATGAAGTTCTTGTAGAGTGAATCCGCAATACCTGCAAGCGCGAACGTCGTGCCCTCTGTGGTTCGAAACTGAACAGTCTCAGGCCTGCGCGGTCGCTGTGGGGCGGCACCAATCCCGGAGCCAATGGCTCGCCTGGTATAAGCCTCGGGCGATGATGTGATCTTCGATCTCAGTGGCATCCAGAATCCTGGCCAGATGTTCTTCGTGCCCTCGATACTTTGGGCGGAGGCGCACGAGATGCATTGATCTTTGATCAGTTGTCGCACGGCTCCTCGCGGTGGGTGACAGGATTCCGCGCTGGATGATGATCCCTTCTGCGGGGAGCGCTACTGACTGCTCGGGCAGGATCAGCCATGGGCGATAGTGAAAGTGATAGGTGCCAGACGGTGTAAGTGTCAATGTGCCGTAGGAGCGAACGGGGGCGGTGTCGACGGCGCTGCACAAGAAGCCACGGGCGATCACGTCCGTGTCGGGCCGTACCCGCCGATGGCGGAACAGCATGAGATCCCAGCTCAAGATCGAACCGAAGACCAGTAGCCTGAAAGACCAGCCGGCGATGAAGTAGCTGATCGCAATGATTACGGCGCAGAACAACATGCCCAGAATCGGGCTCGCGAATGAAAGCAAAAGGATCGCGCCCAGAAGTCCAAGGCGGCTCATTTTCAGGCAGGTGTCAATGATCCCAAACGGGCTTACGAGGGCAATGACTTGCATTGAATGAAATGTCAGCCACACCATGAGATAGCAGGCGATGACGATGGGCACTGCTACAAGTCCCGCTACCCAGGGGGCGGACATGGCGACAGGGAGGAGGCTATCGTTGACCCCCGCAGTATGCCCCAGTGAGGATGGCATGGCCAGGTCAGGGAACAGTTTCGTCAGCACCATGGGTAATCCGATGAGTAATCCCGTGATCTTGTTTTCGTGTTCCTCAACCACATTCATCGGAGTCTTGAGAAGGGGGACGGCGTTTCCGATTGCCGTATTCAGTGTGAACAAACCTCCAAGGGTTAATAGAGACCCCCATAGCCAGGGCGAGGTATACCAAGGTAAGTTGGCGCGTATCGTGGTATCGGCGTGGTAGTATTCCCATGCTCCCTGCGCGCTGACAACGAGCAGCGGCGACATGGCAGTCATGGTGGTATCGGTAACGTGAGCCGCGACTATTTCAGCCACCGATGGGTCCGGCTCCGGGACGGGTGCGGCCGATGCAGGGATCATGGCTACCATCAGGCAGGCGAGGACGAAGCAGAATGACCGATTCATGAGGTGAAGCATAGTTGAAGCCGATCGCACATGCAATCTCCCCTGTAGCCAGGCTGCTGCGGCGGGCAAAAACGGGTGGCGATGCAGGGATTTGGGTGGTATGCAGCAGGAAAACTTCACACAGGCAGGCAGAATGAACCCGTTTTTAGACAGAGATTTTCACATCCGCTGGAGTACGCTCACTCCTGATCACATCGAAGCAGATATTTCCGCAGCGCTTGAGGCAGCCGGGAAGATGCTGGACGAGGTGGCCAGTGTCGATCGGGGGCGCATGACTTACGAGAATACAGTTTTGGCGCTTGAGCAGGCAACGGCTGCGCTGACGGAATCGTGGGGAAAGGTGGGGCATCTGGATTCTGTCTGTAACTCCGATGCGCTGCGCGAAGCCTACAACAAGATGCTGCCGACGGTGACCGAGTTCTACGCGAAGATTCACCTGGACGATTCTCTCTGGGATGTGTTCAAGACTTTCGAGCGCACTCCGGAGGCACAGGCCCTTACGGGAATTCGCAAGCGGCTTCTCGATGAGACGATGGCTGATTTTCGCGAAAGCGGTGCCGAGCTTCCCAAAGAGAAGAAGCAGCGCCTGGAGCAACTGGAGAGCGAGCTTGCTCAGGCCACGCAGAAGTTCTCTGAGAATGTGCTTGATTCGACAAAGGCGTTTGAGCTGGTGATCGATGATGAAAGCAAGCTGGCCGGACTGCCTCCCACGGCGCTTGCCGCAGCGATCCAGGATGCAAAGCAGAAGGGGATCGGTACGGACGACGAGCCCAAATGGCGGTTCACTTTGCAAATGCCATCGTACTTACCAGTGATGCAGTATCTGGATGATGAGGAGATCCGATGCCAGATGTGGAAGGCACGGAGTGCCATCGCGAGTGAAGGCAAGCTAGACAATACTGATCTGATCTGGAAGATCCTCGGTCTGCGGCAGGAGAAGGCAGAGTTGTTGGGCAAGCAGAACTTTGCTGAGACGGTGCTGGAGCGGAGGATGGCGAAGAACGGGGCGACAGCATTGAAGTTTATCGAAGACATGCACGATCGTGTAAAGGAGAGTTTTGGCCGCCAGGTCAGGGAGCTGCAGGAGTTCAAGGCGGAAGTGCAACAAGCACCTGTGGCTCTGTTAGAGCCGTGGGAAACTGGCTATTGGTCAGAGAAACGCCGGCGGCAGTTGTTCGATTTCGACGATGAGGAACTGCGTCCGTATTTTCCGATCGATAAGGTTTTGAGCGGAATGTTCCGTATCGCCGAGCAGTTGTTCAGCATAGTGATCAGCGAGCGAGAGGCCGTGTTCATCGAGCCTGGTTCTGGTGCCACTGCTCCTGACGGTGCTGTCGAAGTGTGGCACGACGAAGTGAAGTTCTACGAGATCCGCAATGACCGGGGAACGCACCTTGGATCTTTCTATGCTGACTGGCATCCCCGCGAGTCGAAGCGTGCGGGAGCGTGGATGAACTACCTGAAGACTGGCCGCCCGCCCACGGAAGAGGGAGATCGTGAGCCGCATCTCGGACTCATTTGCGGAAACATGACTCCCGGCGTCGATGGCAAGCCAGCATTGCTCACGCACTCCGAGGTGGAGACTGTCTTTCATGAGTTCGGCCACCTGCTGCACCATCTTTTGGGCAATGTCGAAGTGAAGTCGCTCAATGGTGTCAACGTTGCCTGGGATTTTGTAGAGCTGCCGTCGCAGATCATGGAGAACTTTTGCTGGTACCGCGAGAGCCTGGACTTGTTTGCCCTTCACCATGAGACGGGCGAGCCGATCCCGCAGAAACTTTTCAAGCGAATGACCGCTGCCAGGAATTACATGTCTGCGGTTTTCACCATGCGGCAGTTGGCGCTGGGCAAGCTGGATCTTGAACTGCACATCAACCATCCGCACAGGGAGGGGAAGAGTCTGGATGAGCTGAACGATGAAATTCTGGCAGGATACCTGATGCCGTGCAAAACGCCTGTGCCAACGATGGCGCGATCGTTCGGACATCTGTTCTCAAGTTCGACAGGCTACGCTTCGGGTTACTATTCCTACCTGTGGGCAGAAGTACTGGATGCCGATGCATTCACCCGGTTTCGCGATGATGGTGTCTTGAGCGCGAAAGTGGGCGCGGAATTCCGTGATAAGATTTTGTCGAGAGGCAACTCTGAGGAGGCTGCAAAATTATTCAGAGATTTCATGGGGCGCGACCCTGACATCGCTGCCCTTCTTGAGCGCAATGGCTTGAATTGAACAGAGTATCGTTTCCTGGTGCTTGACGCCGAGCCGTCTGCATTGTTCTCTTCCGCCAGTATGTCTGAGCCATTGAAAATCTTAGTTACCGGTTGTCGCGGCAGAATGGGTGCAGCGGTCATCGCCTGTGCAAATGCTGATCCGGAAACAACGCCGGAGCGGCAGATCGACGTCGGGGATCCGCTGCTCGATAATCTTTCGGCGTGCGATGCGGTGATCGATTTTAGCTTTCATGGGTTCACCCCGGAGCTGGTCGCGGCCTGCGCTGAGCATGGGAAATTACTGGTCATCGGCACCACTGGTCACACAGAGGAAGAGTTGGCAGCGATCCGCGCTGCGTCCGAAGTTTTGCCGATCTGTTTTGCTCCCAATTTCAGCGTAGGAGTAAACACTTTGTTTTGGCTGACGCGTAAGGCTACTGAGATCCTCGGCGATGGTTTTGATCTGGAAGTGGTGGAGATGCATCACAGAATGAAAATCGATGCGCCAAGCGGAACTGCAAAGCGGCTTGGTCAGATCCTGGCTGAAGTAAGCGAGGTATCTTACAGTGAGGATACCCGGCACGGTCGCGTGGGCGAGGTAGGAGCCAGGACTGATCGCGAGATCGGCATGCATGCGTTGCGTGGTGGGGATGTGGTCGGCGATCACACTGTGATTTACGCAGGCGATGGCGAGCGTGTTGAGCTGACGCACAAGGCCTCCAGCCGTAACACTTTTGCAAATGGTGCCGTACGCGCTGCCAAGTGGTTGCGAGGAAAAGCGCCCGGGCTTTATGATATGGAGGACGTGCTGGGACTGCGCTGATCCAGCAATTCCCGCCGCTTTGAAATGGAGATCGCAATCGCTCTCGGATCGAACCTGGGTGATCGATTGAGGAATTTACGCTCTGCTGTCGATGCGTTACTGCCGCACTTGGTCGCCGGATCGCGGATCGAGCAATCACCGGTTTACCAGACAGACCCTGTGGATTGCCCGCCGGAGGCTGCGCCGTTTTACAATGCGGTCATTATCGTTGACTTCGCGGGCTCCGCAGTTGAGATGTTAAACATCGTTCAGAAAATAGAACGACAAGGGGGGCGTCCGGGTGTGTCTGACCGCGCTATCAATGCACCGCGCCCCATCGACCTCGATCTTCTCTATGCAGGCGACCTGATGCTGGATATGGAGCAATTGATTCTGCCGCATCCGCGGCTGCACCTTCGCAGGTTCGTGCTGGTGCCACTTGTACACCTCCGTCCTGATCGCATTCTGCCGGGATCTTCGATGCCCTTGAAAGCTGTTCTGGATTCATTGCAATCTGATGAACCACCCCTAGATTGGGTGACGGATGACTGGTAAGTGCCGGATTGCACGCAGCGTTCCCTTTTTAAATGACTTCCCAACATACTATCTCCGAGCAAGTGGCCATGCTGGCAGAGTGGAAGCGAAGCGGTCGCAAGCTGGTGGCACTGACAGCTTACGATTATCCGTCTGCCCGTCTTCTGGATGAGGCGGGGGTTGATCTGATTCTAGTGGGCGATTCGCTGGGGATGGTGGTGCTGGGCTACGAGGATACAACGTTTGTGACTCTGGAGGAAATGGAGCATCACACCCGTGCCTGTAGCCGCGCGGTAAGGCGGGCTCTGCTGGTGGGCGATCTTCCGTTTCAAACCTATGAATCGCCGGGGCAAGCGGTCGCCAGTGCCCGGCGACTTGTCGATGCTGGGGCAGAGATGATCAAACTTGAAGGGGGTACGGAGAAAGTGAGTGAGATCGCAGCAATCGTTGCCGACGGGATTCCTGTAGTCGGGCACATCGGGATGCTGCCTCAGCAGGTGCGCGAGGAGGGTGGATACAAGAAAAAAGGGAAAACGCCGGCCGGAGCTGGACGCTTGATCGAGGACGCTGCCGCTATGGTGGAAGCTGGAGTCAGCGCAATCGTTCTCGAGAGCATGGTCGCGGGCGTCGCCGCTGAGATTACGGCGAACGTTTCCGTTCCGACGATAGGAATCGGTGCGGGAAATGAGTGCGACGGGCAGATTCTGGTGCTGCACGATTTAATCGGCGCATTTCCCTGGTTTCGTCCAGGTTTTGCCATGCAGGAGGCCGACGTGGCAGGGGAGATCACGCGTGCGGTTGAGGCATACTCGCGAATGATCAGGGGCAAATCCTGAATGTGATCGCTGACGGGAAAGCTTTGACGGCGGGCCGCTGGCAGTGAAGAGTCAGTGCATGAAATCCACCGTTCACTCTGTCGTATCAGCACTCGCACTTGCGGTTGCTTCTGTTTCGCTGACTCCCGATGCAGGTGCTCAGGACTCGAGCAAGCAACTGTTCGAGCTGCGAGTCTACAATCTCAAATCGAAGGAGAAGGCAGAGATCTTCGACCGAACTGTAAAAGACGCTTACCTCCCTGCTCTCAAACGAGCTGGAGTTGGGCCTGTGGGAGTGTTCAGAAAGAAGGATGCTGGGGAGGGAGATCCAGAAATCCGCTACATGGTGATTCCTTACGATTCTGCCGACGGTATGCTGAAGTTGAAGAAAATGCTTGAGTCTGACGCGGAGTTTGCCAGTGCTGCGGCAGATTATCTTTCCGCTGGGAAGGGCGGCGAGATCGTCGATCGCATCGAATCGACACTGCTGCTTGGATTTGACGGGATGCCGAAATTGAAATTGCCAGGCGCGGCAGGGGACACGCCCAATCGCTACTTCGAACTCCGCAAATACGAGAGCCTGAGCGAGATGAAAGGGATTCTTAAAGTCCAGATGTTCAACAAGGCAGAGCTGGCAATTTTTGCGAAAGTGGGGCTGGACGGCGTGTTTTTTGGTCAGGCTCTGGTCGGCGCAGACCTTCCCCAGTTGACCTACATGCTGGTGTACGATGACGAAGCGGCAAAGGAGGCCGCTTGGAAAGGCTTTCTTGAGCATCCCGACTGGCTGGTGTTGAAGGAAGACCAGACCTACAAGGACACCGTGTCGAAAATCGTCAGCACATTCCTGCTGGCGATGGACTATTCTCAAGTAAAGTAGGCATCCCGCTCGAACTCGAATGGAGGGTAGTTGTCGCAGCGTTAGTCACTGGGTCGTCGCGTGTCTCTTAGTGAGTGGTGTCGCATGCGTTTCTCCGCCTGAAGCGACGAAAGCGATCAAACAGGAATCATTGCGCAGGGCGAGCGAGGCTGGGCTGGACGTAGCAAAGTTACAGGGGTTTGTGAATGATCGGTCGGTGGTCATCGTGTCGGGGGTAGACATTGCGGCGGTAAAAAGGGTGTCTGCCGAGACTGTCGCGATTCAATTGGACGCGGAAGAGGGGGAGCGCCTCGAGATATCGTTTGGCCTGGCCGCTGCCCTTACGGAGGATGGCTACCTTCTCACTGCCGCGCACGTGGTTCAGGAACATGGCACGAACAGCGACAGTGTATGGCTTGTCAGAAATGCGCTGAAAGAGCCCTTTTCGCGGGCTCGCATCGTATGGACGGACCCGGTTGCCGATCTGGCGATCGTGAAGGGGAACCTGCAGATGTCAAAGTTCGAGACTGCACGGAGGCTTCCATTGGCTGGTGAGGTGGTGTTCAGCCACGGGAAGGATGCATGGCCGTCCGCCGGGCGGGTGAGCCGGGTTCTGTTCGACAAACGGCGTAAGACTTATGTGATCGAGCACACCGGGCCCTTGAAAAGGGGGGACAGTGGCGGCGCGGCGGTGAACGCGGACGGCGAGCTGCTGGGAGTGAACACCGAAATCTCTTTCTCGGGTTCGACCGCAGTGGTTGCGCCCATCGGGGCGATGCGTGCGATTATTGCTCGAGATCGTCGCTGAGAGGCTCTTTTTTGGCCGCCGATTTTCGGGGAGGTTTCGGCTCTAAAGCCGGTTTTGCCTTCTTAGGAGACTTGAGCAAGTCTTCCTGCAGCCACTTGTCGATGCCGTTCAAGTCTTCGTAGGGAGCTCGGTTGCGCTGGTATTTGCGCTCAAGCATCGCACGAATGATCAGGACGTCGTCCCGCGTCAGCGGATCGTGCCGATTCCAAAATTCGTCACCCTTCAGTTTGGTCTGTAAAGTCCACTGCCGACCATGCTTAGTAGCACGGAAGAACTGGACTTCTCCTTCTTCGGAGCGCTCACGCCATTCGTGCTTTCTCATGTGAATGGACTAAACCACGGCGGAGCGCAATTTCAACAAGGCTATTCCCATGGGGCCAGTGGGAGCTTCCCGCGCACTTCCTCAGGTAGTTTATCCAGAAAGTCGTGCCGTGGTTCATCCAGTGGGCCGGAAAGACTAATCGTAGTCCACCCGTATCCGTCGACGGGTGGTTCGAAAAATTTGGGGTAA
>JAGROY010000395.1 GCA_020439995.1 Verrucomicrobiia bacterium | reverse complement strand
TGGGCCACCATGACGAGGACTCCCCCCAGGTCTACATCGGGAACCTCGGCGCTACATTGAAGGAGTTGACCTCAGCCTATTCCATTTTCGCCAATACTGGCGAGAGCCAGCGGCCGTTCACCATTTCATATATCAAGGATCCAGATGGCAAAGAAATCTATCGTAGCGGGCACATGGCGTATCATGCGACTTCTCCGGGAGTGAGCTATCTGATGCAGGGCATGCTCGCGGACGTGATGGACAAGGGAACTGCGGCCCGCGCAAGGAAGATGGGCTTTGCCTCCCCGGCCGGGGGAAAGACTGGCACCACTAACGATTTTCATGATGCCTGGTTCGTAGGTTTCACAGAGCGGCTCACCTGTGGTGCGTGGGTGGGGCTCGATGAGCCCAAGCGGATCTCCAGCAGTGGCTATGGCAGCCAGCTGGCATTGCCATTGTGGGTGGATGTGATGAAGGCTGCGGAGAAAATGGGCTACGTTCGCGAAGTGCCACGCGCACGCCCCGTTTTTGAAGATGTCCTGCTGTGCCGCCATTCAGGCGGGCTCGCCAATCGTGGGTGCGAAAGGCAGAAAGTGGCGTACAAGGCGGCCATTCCCACCGACATGGTTCCCGGTGAATGTTCACAGCATCGCGGCAACCTTTTGTCCGAGAACTCGGGTATCAAGCAGACGACCTCTGCGGAGCAGGCCGAAAAGCGTTCCGTTGTGCAGAGGATTCGCGACTGGTTCCGGTAAATATTACCGGCGAAAGGCTCGACTCGGTAATGATTCTAATGAGAGCTGGAATTCAATGTGTAAAGTATTCATGATGTGATAGTTATATTTATGTGTGAGACTCAGAGATCATGGAAAGCGTATTAACCAGAAAACGACGGATAGTGATGGCGGCGCAGAAATACCGGCATGAGCCGTTGACTGCGTTGAACCACCATCTGAACCTGAACTGGATGTCGGAAGCTTATCGGCGAGTGCGTAAGGACGCAGCGCCGGGAGTGGACGGACAGACGGTCGCCGAGTATAGAGAAAACCTCGTGGAGAATCTGCGGGACTTACTCGATCGTGTCTGTGGTTGGGGCAGACACAGTTCGACCTGCTGAAGAATTGATCGAAAAGATGGGTCACAAGATTGTGGCAGCGGGGCGACATAGTGAAGCCACAGATGGAGATATGGATTCAGTGTGCTTCGTAACAACAAAAGCAGGAGCCATGTATCTTTGGTTTCGTTGGCTGGGAGATCAATCTAAGACCGCCAGCTTCGCCAAGGTCAATTTTGTGCGCGGTGTGTCTCCTGCAAAAGAGCTTCAACAAAGCCTGCGCCGCCTATCGCAAAAATATCCCACCGCCCGCATGGTGATGGAAGTCGGCTCACACAGCCTCTGGATCAGTCGTTTCCTCGTTGGTCAACAGATGGAGGGCAAAACAACCGATAGTGTCACACGGAAACACGTTCACGGCACCTATCCAGAGCGTTCACTCAGTCTGCTCTGTTTAGATCTGCTAAGAGAAGGATGAAGCCATCGAGGTTGAAGCTGCCGTTGATGGGGGGGAACGGTTCTCTGTGGAGGCCGGGACCTTTGAAGATGAGGTGGCCTGCGGCTGTGAGATCGTCAGCGCGGGCGGTGATCGATTCCCAGGTTTCATTTTCGGCCGGGGCGGTTGTGACGACGCGGGCGGTAGTGCCAGGAAGCAGGCGGCCGACGCTTTCGGGCAGGGCACCTGGCTGGTGCTGTGCGGTGACGGTTTCTGCGTTGGGATCGGGAATGCTGAGGCCTAGCAATCCTCCCAAAACATCGGAAGCAGAGCAGCGGCAAACTTGAACTCCGGTAGCTTCCTGCAGTTTTCCGATGGTTGCTGAATCGATGGGCTGGAAGGTTTGCAGGATGCGGAGCGGCGATGGATCGGGCAGTGCCGAGCCGGTCATGAGGTAGGCGCGGGAGATGGTGTCGGCGATGATCCAGGTGATGTTTTCAGCTGCGACGGCGGCCCGCCATTTTGAGATGTCCGCTGCGGCCGAGATCATCACCGTAGGCATTCCGCGCATGAAGGGATACCAGAGCGACAAGAGGGTGCCTGCTGCGCTGGCAAAGTGTGGCTCACTGAATAGTACGTCACCGTCTCGATATGCGTTGATGTTGTGTATTTTTTCTATGTTCGCCAGCAGATCGCGATGGGATAGTTCGGTGAAAAGCGGCTTCCCGATTCCGTCGTCGCAGATCCACGCAACAGCGGGGGATTCCGGGTTGTGGAGCTTGCGGCTTACCTTTGCCAGCTTCCAATCGAACCACTTGGGCGTGACCCAGAGTTTCGCCCGGGTGAGCCAGAGGGCACCGGTGGAGAATCTTAGCTCGGTGCCCATGTCCAGCACCGTTTCCGGCCAGTAGTGCTCGGTGAGCAGGTCTTTCAGTTTAGGTGTTGAAATGACGGTGCGAATGTCCGCAGCTGCAAACGCCTGACGCATCGCATCGGCTGAGAATTGCTTCTCCAGAGCAATGTTTACGGGAACCTTGCCGGCGAGCCTGAGTCCGAGATTGACCAGCACGCTGGTGGAACTGTTAGGGAGCACGACGCCGATCCTGGGCTGGTCGGCAGGCAGCGTGCGCCGCCATTTTTTCGCCAGCTCAAGGGCGCTGGCAAAGACAGCGGAGCGCTTGAGTCGCCGTGGAGTTTTGGCGTATTCGGTCATTGCGAGCCGCCACGGACGATGTCGCAGCCGGTTCAGCAGTGCGACTTCGACGGGAATGGTGAGTTCTTTGCGCTGGCCCAATGCATCCGCAGAGAGATCCATCAGCACTTCGCGGACACGATTACTGGTCGCTTCCTTAGGCTGCAAGGGATCGCCAAAGTGAACGGACAGGTGGAATGGAAAATGGTACGGCCACTTTTTGAAGAAACAGCCGCGCTCGAACGAGAAGATAGAGCCCCACAGATCGTCCATGTAGAGGGGGATCACCGGGGCACCGGCCTGCCGCACCATTAGTTGGAAGCCTTTCTTAATCTCGTTCATCGTTCCCGTGCGTGTCAGTTGGCCTTCAGGGAAAATGCAGACCAGATCGCCAGCTTTGATGGCATCGGCGACGGTGCGCACCGCTTCCTTGGCGCGGGTGGGGGAAATGGAAACCGCACCGAACATTTTCAAAAATGGCTTCATCCACTTAACCGACATGTAGTGGTCAAAGATGACAAAGCGCACCATACGATCGGAAGCTGCGGAGATGATGAAGGCGTCGATGTAGCTGAGGTGATTGGACACGAGCAGGGCACCGCCAGTCTCAGGCAGTGCCTTCGCATTGACGGGGCGAACCTTGTAGATGATCCGCAGCATCATCAGCACAACGAAGCGGATGAAGTTCTGCGGCAGCAATCGAACGATGTAGAGTGCTGCGGCCATGCTCATCCCACCCATGAGGACGAACTGCACTGGAGTGGGGACGTTCAGCCGGATGAATGCGTACTGCACAGCGACGGCCAAGAGCCCGGCCACGGAATCCAGCAGGGCAGATGCGGAGAGCATTCGCCCCCGGTTCTCGGGGGGCACCATGTCTTGCAAGAGTGCATTCAATGGCACTAGAAACATAGCGCTGAAGGTGCCAAGCAGGAACAGGTTTCCATTGAACCAGGAAAAGAACGTCGCGGTCGGTGTGAGAGTGGCAGCTGCGATGGCAGTGAGGGCCATGCCGAGTCCGCCGACTGGAACCATGCCAAGCTCGATGCGATTCGGCGACAGCATCGCGACGAGAACGCTGCCGAGGGCGATGCCGAGTCCGGCGTGCGCCATCATGAAGCCGCTTACCTCAGCCTTGGCGGCTTTGAATTCGACCACCTCTCCCGCGACTTGAATGGAAATCAGGAACAGCAGTCCACCGGCAAACCAAAAGTAGCTAATCCCTAATGCCGTCAACCGCAGCCGCCGTTTCCGCAGTAGATCTCCGAGGTGAAAGAAGTGCTGAATTAAAAGCGACGGATGCAGGCGCCCGGGATTGTGCGTGGCAGGCGTGCGGTTGATTTTCCAGCCAGCAATGATCGCGAAGAAGGAAATGATTCCCATGATGACGATAGGATATGACGCTGCCTGCCACATCAAGTAGCCCGCCTCGGAGAATCGCTTGAACGCATAGCCGCCGAGCCAGCCGCCGAGAATGATCGCCAGGATGGTAAGCATTTGAGCGATCCCCGATGCCATCGCCAGGTGCCTGGTGCCGACGAGTTCCTTCACGATGCCCACTTTTGCAGGCGAGAAAAACGTCGACTGCACGGCGAGCACAAAGAACCCGGCAGTCGCTGTTTTGAACCAGCCTGACCACAGTGAGAAAGCGATCAATCCGAGAATCGCCAGCTGCGCGTAGAGGCACAGCAGGATGACGGTGCGTTTGGATAACTTATCGGAGAACCAGCCGGCAATCGGCGCAAACAATACGAAGGGGATGGACAGCATCAATGAGATCACGTGCGCGAATCCTTTCTCGGATCCATCGGCTGTCTGTATCCGTTTCAGCATGTCTGCGGATACATTGCCCGCTGCCAGCAGAGGATCGGCAAAGCTGGAATCCGGCAGGTCTGGGACGTGGAAGTTGAGGAAATAGACTGCTGACAGGCCCAGCAGGATCAACTGGGCCACTTTGTCATTGAGCGCATTGAGAGTCTGCACCGCCATCACCAGCCAGAGCGAGCGCCACTCTTCGCGGCTCGGCGTACCGTCAGCTGCCACCGTTTTTTGAGAGGTGGCGGGGGAGGTCGGATCGAGCGCAGGGGGGGCAGTCATCTGGGCAGAACGCTACACGAACTTGCAAATCGCGGGAACCTTTGTTGTTGGGGCATTTTTTGCTGGATTCCTGTGTCTGATTGCGCCGAAAAGTGTCCAATTTAGAGCTAAAAACCATGAATATTAGATTAATCAGGAACATCTTAGGCAGGTAGAGAAGCTCGCGACGCTATGAATATTTGAACAGCTAAATTATCTGATTGTCTCAACAATTAGGTTGCAGTCCAAATCTTCAATTGTATACTGTTCACATGAACAACATATCTTCTCAAGAAGCTTCATTAATGCGCAGCACGGTCATGCGTGAACTCCAGGTGCTTGCGGATCGACATCGTATCGAGAGTCGCTGGGCGAGGTTAGACTTTCCGTGCGGTAGTCTGGAGGAGGGGGGCGAAGAGCTGATTGCTGGGTGTCGCCGGGTGCACCGGGAGACGGTCATCGTTGCTGACGATTGCATTTGGATCGGAGTTCCAACGGGTGAATGCGATCTGGTGCCACTCCGCGGACCTGCTGGCTGACCTGACGCTTTGGTCAAGTGATCACGTGGTTGGGTGGTTCTTCACCTTCCCGCGGATGTCGAGGTCGTCCGCGCGACGAACGTGGTCATTGGCGATGAGGAAATAATCATCATCCCAGAAGCAATCACAACCATTCGCACCATCTCGGGCGATCATGATCCTACTAACTACAAAGTAACGCAGATCTTCGGGCAGCCTTGCACCGTTTCCAATGTGGTTCTCGAATCCCAGCGGGCCGCGCCTTCGGCGTTTGGGTTCTAGACGTATGCTTCCCAATCGACCTCCATATCGGAATGAGCGCGCCACTCAAAGTCGCCAGAGCTGCGCGGATCGTTAGCAAATGCAACGGCGATACGACGCGCCGTTAGCCGGTTGACGGTATACGTAGCATGGATCGGAAACGGATTCCCGCCGCACTCATCGAGAATGATTTTACCGGGCTGCGTCAGATCCACCGCACAGCGTTCTGCAATTGTCAAGAAGAAGCGCCCTGAAACGGGTCGCTTGATAAGAAGTGATTGCTCCAAATCAGTCAACGCGTAATAAACACCATCACGTCCCTGTTTACGATAAATCGACTTCGTTTGTCGTCAGGATCGAGCATGACATGCTTTATCGACGACGAACTGTTGCCCCCTCCATTCCAAAAATCCAATGGACGATCAAAAAGCGCGGAGATGAACTCGCTCGATGGATTAACCACCGTCTCTCCATCAGGATTTTCGTAAATGCAAGTGAGCGTCATTCCTTCGCTGATTAGCTGGGTAACTCGAACCCTTTGCGATAAGTCTTGCGAATGAATGGCTCGGCATTGGGATTGTTCGTGGCCGTCATGCGTTCCGCATCCCATTCAATTTTGCCTTCCAGGCGAATGGGCAGCACTCCAACAAGGAGCGATTCGGTGAAAGGCGCTGAATACCAGAAACCGGCTTGGGCGTCTTCGGGCTTGCCGGCGATGCAGGCGTCGACCCATTCCTTGCGGTGCCCTGGGCTGCGAGGGATTGTTTTTTCGGGGCGGGAGAATGCCCTCATGGCGGTTTCCGGCACTAGTCGTGGCGAGCCGGACCAACCGCCTGCCAGCAGAGCACCTTTGTCTCCCACGAAATAAATGCCGTTGTCCCCGAGTCTGCGTTCGGTCTCGAGGCCGGGAGGAGACTCAGGCAGTTTGCCGCCGTCATACCAGGTCAACTTCACAGGGCCGCGTTTGCCTTTTGCCGCAAAATTCCACGTCACGATACTCCAGAGCGGGAAGCTGTCGGGATTGGTCTCGGAAGTCACGGCCTCCACTGATTCTGGAGCGCCAAGATCCAGCGTATACCAGGCGGGATCCGCATTGTGCACCATCATGTCTCCCAGGGCACCGCAGCCGTAGTCATACCAGCCCCGCCATTTGCGTGGCACATAGCTGGGATGATAGGCGTGTTCGGGAGCTGGGCCTTGCCACATGTTCCAGTCCAGAGTGGCGGGAACGGGCACCGATTCCGCAGGACGGGGCTTCCCCTGTGTGTCCCAGAAGGTGCCTGGTCGGTCTGACCAGACATGCACTTCCTTCACGGCGCCAATGGCACCCGCGTCGATCCATTCCTTTGTCAGCCGGAGTCCTTCGTCCGCGTGTCCGTTATTGCCCATCTGCGTGACCACTTTCATTTCGGCTGCCACTTTGCCCATCAACCGCGCTTCCTCGATGGTATGGGCGAGCGGCTTTTCGCAGTACACGTGCTTGCCCATGCGCATCGCCGCGATGGATATCGGGGCGTGCCAATGATCCGGTGTGGCACACATGATCGCGTCGAGTCCCTTTTCTTTCTTCAGCATCACCCGATAGTCCTTGTAGAACGGTCGGCCGGGATACTGTTTGATCGTACGGGCCGCGTAGTCTTCGTCCACATCGCACAAGGCCGCGATATGGACATTGGGAAACGTCGCCAGCTCCCCAGTGACGCCGCCGCCCTGTCCGCCGATGCCTACACAGCCGATGTTCAGCTTTTCCGATGGCGGTACGTCCGGTGCACCTAGCACATGGCGCGGAACGATTTGACACGCGAAGGCCGCTCCTCCTGCACAAAGGAAGTTTCGGCGCGATGTCGGGGATAGAGGGATCTTTCTCATAGTGGAGCGGTGTTATTTTTCAATGAGAGTAGCAGCCGTGCCGCGTGGCCACCAAGAAATTATGATCGTGGTCTCGCTTCATCGATGATCGGTCGGTAGCGTGGCTCCAGCCACTACCCATGAATTACGCATCCACCACCGTTCTTTTGCTGCTGACAGCGCTTACATTCTCTCGTTCTGCAATGTCTCAGGACAAGCCTGTTCCCACCTGGGAGGAAATGGCAAAGGGGCCGCTGCAAGTGCGCCTGCTTCCTGGAACGAAATCCTTCATCTTCACCAACTACGGTGCGCCCGGCGAGTTGGCACAGCTCAAGGAACTGGTGGCGACGATGCAGCGCGAGAAGATCGGGAACGGCTTTGATCCGGGCCCGGGCGTTGGGCCATCGAGCCGCCCTTTGTATGAGTTCTTGCGCGAGGTTGGTTGGCCAGTGGTCGGTTACGCGCAGACATCGGATCATCAGGTGAAGGATGGAACGTGCCGGCTTTCGGACGAGCAGGAAGTGGTCTTGAGGATACTCGACGATGCCGGGATTTTTGCCGCGACGCAGCTTGGTGAGTGGGGCTACTATTTCCACAACTTGTCCCATCGGGAGAGCTGGTGGAGGGCAGTGTACGGCGACGATTTTGAAAACCGACGGAGCCAGATGAAGCCAGCCGGGCTTGCCGGATTCGACGCTACGCCCGCAAGCAAGCGCGACTGCCATGCTATCGTCAAAGATTACTTCGAAAGCCGACAGCGGGCGATGCGTGGTTGGAATCTCAGCATCACAGGGCATTCTCATTACGAAGCATATGTTGGCCAGTGGGGGGCCAAAGTCATCGGCCTGGAGTTGGGCGAAAATATCGCCTTCACGCAATCGAAAATGGCCTTTGCCCGCGGAGCTTCGCGCCGCAATGGCCTGCCGTGGTCGATTCAGGTCAGTCAGTGGTTTGCCGGATCGACGACGAGCAGCGGGCCGCTGGTAGTGGATGCTAACAACGGTACAGCGTGCGGTCTCGATGCCGGGCATTCCCTGAATTTCTACGAGCGCATGTGGCTGCACGCCTGGTTTGCTGGGACGGCCATGGTGACTCCCGAGGCCAGCAGTGGCATTTTTTACGAAAAGGAGACGCCGCCCTATGTGCTCACCTCCCATGGGCGCAAGGCTTCCGAGTTGTTCCAGTTTATGCAGAGCAACGATCGTGGTGTGCCCTACATGCCGATTGCGATCGTCCTGGACGAGCTCTCCGGCTACAACGCCTACATGGGAAAGCCATGGGGCATACTCGAACCCACTGCTGGCGATACTGAGGTGGCCGATCTGTTTCAGGAGCAGCTTTTTCCCGGCTCCGATCACATTCATCGCGGTCCCTTCCCTGAAAACCCGGAGGCCTCCTACTTGCGCCCTACTCCGTTCGGGGAGATTTTTGATGTGCAATTGTCTGACTCGCCCAAGGAGGTGCTCGCCGCCTATCCAGTGCTGTTGCTCGCGGGTGACCATTCATTTGAACCTGGCTTTGTCGAAACCCTGCGCGCAGTCGTTGCCAGTGGCGGAAGATTGTTAGTCGGGCAACGCAACGCGGAGGCAATGGGTGAACAAAACCTCACGCTCCTCAGGGCGGCAGGCAGCGTTGAGGTACTGGAGCCGTGGAACAATCCTGCGACCAACAGGAGCAGCGCGATCGCCAACTCAAGGCTCAATGAACTGGTCGACGATCTGCTGCCTGTTAGACTCACCGGAGACCCAATACTGTATCAGTGCAATCGCACCGCTCGGGGCTGGGTGATCGAGTTGGTGAACAACGCGGGCGTCACGAAGTTTCCGACAAAGGCAGCCGTCATCGATCCCTTGGCTGCCGCCCGCGTCACGCTCAGGCTGCGCAAACCAGCAGGGCGCATTTCCAATCTGCGAACTGGCATAATGGAGCCTGGCGACCAATATGAACTTTCGTTAGGGCCCGGCGAATCGATTTTTATTGCCTGGGAGGAACATCCATAGGCCGTCGATCAACACAAGAAGGGCAGGGATGGCTCTCCGAGCCGTCTGGCTGAGTGCACGTCAGCAACGAGAAACGTATTCCGACTACCCGTCGCCCTGCAAGTTTCCTCTCGCTCTTCGATGTGCATTCGTTAGCATGGTCGAATCATCATGCTGCCTATGAATCACGTTCTGATCGCTCTTCTACTGACACTCACATTCCCACTTTCGGCGACGCCACAGGACAGCCCTGACCGGGAACACCCCGTTGCTGACAGTCCGCTCTGGTTGACTTACAAAGGGAACGGCGGCCCGGGGAAGGGCAAGCATATCGTGCTGATCGCTGCTGATCAGGAATATCGCAGCGAGCAGTCGATGCCGATGATGGCGAAGATCCTCAGCATGCGTCACGGCTTTGACTGCACAGTGCTTTTCGGCGTCAACGACAAGGGTGAAGTGGATCCGACGATGCCGGTGTATCCGGAGAAGGGAAAGGAGTTCAAAGAGCACCATATTCCCGGGCTGGAGCATCTCGCTTCCGCAGATCTGGTTATCTTCTTTCCGCGACTGCTGACACTGCCGATGGCCGAGCGGGAGATGATCGTAAAATACATCGACTCGGGCAAGCCGATCATCTCGATCCGCACCGGGAACCACGGCTTTCGCGGTGCGTTGCCCTACCAGATCGATGGAAAGCAGGTAAGCTGGGGAAATGACATTCTGGGTGGCAGTTTTATGGAACACCACGGCAACTGGCACGCCGACTCGACCCGGGGCATCATCGTTCCTGAGCAGAAAGACCACCCGATCCTACGCGGCGTGAATGACATCTGGGGAGATTCGGATGTTTACCGCACCTATATAGAAGGCGGCAGCTTGCCAGTAGGCTGCACCGCGCTGGTTTGGGGGCAGCCACTTCTCGGGCGAAACCCTGACGATGCGCCCAATCCAGAAAAAGAGCCGCTTCCGGTCGCGTGGGTGAAGACCTGGCAGACCAGCAGTGGTAAACTTGCGCGGGTCTTCCAGTCGACAATGGGCAGCGCCACCGACTTGCAGAGTGCGGGACTGCGTCGGCTCATTTTCAATGCGGCCTACTGGAGTATGGAAATGGAGGACGCCATCACCCCGGAGAGCAGCGTGGACATCGTCGGCCCCTTCAATCCGCTCGAAAGCGGATTCAACTACGAGGAACTCGGCGTTGTGCCGAGAATGCCTGCGGAATATCGGTGAGTTCCCGATGCGTGTTGGCCGTGTTGGCTCGCTAGCCTCGCCAAATTCCTTCCGGTTTCGTAGGATCAGTCACAATGAGCTTTTCTTTGAACTCCCGATTCTACCCACATGCCATTGCCGTTTTGCTGGCGATGGTGGGCAGCCTGGCAGGGTGGGCGGGGGAGGCTGTGCCTTCCGACCACCCCTCCCGAATGGTGGCGAGTGCCGAGTTGTTTCGGGACGAGGTAGGACCCGCTTTTCGTCAGCACTGTCTCGAATGTCACGGAGGCGAGGGAAAGCTGAAGTCGGGCTTCAACCTGGCGAGTCGGGCCAGTCTTCTCAGGGGTGGTGATCTGGGTGTGGCTGTCGTGCCCGAGAGGCCAGAGGCAAGTCCGCTTCTGGCATATGTGATGCACCTGGACGAGCCTAACATGCCTCCCAAAAAGCCGATGCTCTCAGCAGGGAAACTGGAGGCGATCGAAAAATGGATATCGCTGGGAGCCGCCTACGACAAGCCGCTGGCCAAAGTCGCCAACGTTGCCGAAGTGGACACTCCTGTCGAAGTGACGGAAGAGGACAGAGACTATTGGGCCTATCGGCGGCTGCTGAAAGTGGAGCCGCCCGCCGTTGAGGCAGCGGACTGGTCGACGAACCCGATCGACCGATTCATCGCCGCAGGGCACGCGAAGCATCGGCTGCGACCTTCGGCGGCGCTGGAACCGGCAAAGCTGCTGCGCCGGGTCTGGTTCGATTTACTCGGACTGCCTCCCACGCGTGAAGCGGTGGAATCGTTTGTGGCGGATCAGGATTCGGATGCTTACGAAAAGGTGATCGACGGGCTGCTGCAGAACGAGCATTTCGGCGAACGCTGGGCGCGACATTGGCTCGATGTGGCACGGTTCGCCGAGAGTCACGGATTTGAACACGACTACGACCGGCCGTTCGCCTATCACTATCGGGATTTCGTGATCCGCGCATTCAACGAAGACCTGCCCTACGACCAGTTCGTCCAGTGGCAGATTGCCGGTGATGAAGTCGCTCCCGACAACCCGCGAGCGCTGATGGCAACGGGATTCCTCGGAGCTGGCGTCTTTCCCACGCAGATCACCATCGCAGAGGCGGAACGTGTCCGCTACGATGCGCTGGACGACATGCTGGCCACCACCGGGACGGCGATGCTGGCGACCACGATTGGTTGTGCCCGCTGCCACGATCACAAGTACGATCCTATCCCTGCGCGCGACTACTATTCCCTGCTCAGCGCGTTCACGACGACGGTAAGGACTGAAGTTCCCGTGGACATGTGGAAGCTCGATCCCGGTACGATGGATGTCTTCACTGCACAACAGTCCAAGCTTGCCACGGAACTCGCCTCCTACGAGCGTTCACAGCTGGGGCACCATTTTGCCACATGGTTAGAGTCGAGACCAGCCAAGCCGAACGAGCCAGCCGAGAAAGCATCCTGGGAGGTCATCGCTCCAACGCTGCTGACCTCTGCGGGCGGCGCGGAATTCAGGCCAGTGGGAGACGGCTCGTATCTGGCCACGGGATCGAATCCTGATTCCGACACGTTTACTTTCGCGTGCGACGTGGCGGGAGATACTCTTCGCTCCGTGAGGTTGGAAGCGTTGGCTGATGAATCGCTTGTCAAAGCCGGGCCGGGTCGCGCGGTGAATGGCAACTTTGCTTTGACCGAGATCAAGGTCACGTTCAAGCCTGACGCCAGCGAGCCGGTTGAGCTGAAGCTGGCATCGCCGCGGGCGACCTTCGAGCAGGCCGGGCTGCCAGTGGCCGCGACCATCGATGCAGACTCCAGTTCAGCGTGGGCGATCGATCCAGAGTTTGGAAAAAATCATGCCGCAATCTACACAGTTGAGAACTTCGCTGCCTTTGCAGGAAAACATGGCGAGCTTACCTTTGTCCTGAAGTTCGAGAACAACCGGCAGCATGCCATCGGACGCCTGCGTCTGTCGGTGTCGTCGCAGGACGCTGATAATCTCGACTTTTCCGGGACTGCGGTGAGTCCCGAGCAGTTGGCTGCCGGGTGCATCGACACGATTCTCGGCGAAGGAGAATGGACTGAAGACCGCCGCCTTCGTGCGCTTGAGCACTACAAGTTGCTCGATCGGGGCTGGCGGACGCGGCAAAAAAGAATTGCTGCCCACGAGGCGACGCGCCCGAAGCCGGAAACCGTGATGATCTGCAGCGAGGGTGCAGGAATCAAGCCGATGCGGCACAACACCTCCAGCGGCAGCATCCCTGATTTTTACGAGCAGTCGTACTACCTCAAGCGAGGTGACGTGAATCAGAAGCAAGAGGTGGCAATGTTAGGGTTCCTCAGTGTTCTGACCGAACCAGGGAGCTCAGTGAGTCGTTGGCAGACTGGAGAGACAAAGACATCCGGGCGTCGCTCCGCCGTTGCCAACTGGCTCACCGACACGGAACACGGGGCCGGTCATTTGCTGGCACGTGTGATCGTGAACCGGATCTGGCAGCATTACTTTGGGCGCGGGCTGGTGGCGACACCCAGCGACTTTGGCTATCAGGGGGAGCAGCCGAGCCATCCGGAACTGCTCGACTGGC
>JAGROY010000394.1 GCA_020439995.1 Verrucomicrobiia bacterium | reverse complement strand
GATATGATATGTGGTCCAATGATATACGCCGCGAGGCCATGCAACTTGCAATGGATACAGGTGAAGCTGCGTGCTCGGGGAAGATAACGCTGGTGCAGGAAACCGACGAGAACGTCCAGAGCGGCTTCATGACATATCTTCCCGTTTATCGCACCGGTGAGGTGATCGACACTGTGGAGGAAAGGAGGCATGCCTGCTACGGCTGGGTCTACAGTCCATTCCGCGCAGGAGATCTATTGAGTGGAATACTGGGAAGTAATGACCCGCACTATCGGCTGCGAATTTATGACGGAGAGGCTGTGAATCCATCCGCACTACTGTACGACTCGGCCGGAACCGTTGAGCTGGAGCGCAGATGGGACGACGAGAAGGATCGGGATACCTGACAAAACCGTTCACGGCGGATTCGTTCAAAATGATCGTCAACAAGCATTTACGAAAGTAGTTCACCGCAGACGCGGCAGTTGCGCTGCGAGAACGGCCGAACTCGCCCAGCGAATTAGGTGCGGCTAAAGGGTCTTTCACTCGTGCGCCGCGGGAGCAATTAAAATAGCAATCAAATTTATTATCTGGGAATCACGTTCCGCCGCGTATTATGTATCTACGCGGCCTCGTACAAACCTATCGCTTGAGATTTCGGCTCGCAGATCCATAGTTCCACGACATTGATAGTGTTTTAGTATTAATCTGTAAGGCATTGCCGATATTCTAACAATTTAACGTATCGCGTTTTATTTGTTTGCTTCTAAGAAATACAGATTATATTACACGATGGGAATGGACGTTGGAGACACGTTTGAGGCGGAGACTGCTGGTTCCAGGACTCTTTGGGGCGATGCCGATTCTAACTGCGCTCACGAAATTCGACTGTTGCGGGATCAAAGCTTTCATGTCGTCGAGAATGAAACGGCGGCGGGCGCGTTCGTGGCCGCTGTGGAGGAGGAGGGGGAGCGGTTCAGATGTGTTATTTCGAGTCTGAATCTCCTTGAGGTGAATGGGGAAAGGGGAGGGGGCATCAAGAGTTTATCGGCTCTGGATCACCGTGACCGGATCGTGCATTCTACCGCGGTGATTTGGTGGCAGAGCTCGAGTGGCTCGATGGAAGTGTCCCATCTTCGTATGGTTGGATGCCATTTGCATTCCCAAGTTTTCTCATCGAGCGGAAGAGTAGATGATGGATGATGCGGAACAAACAACAACAATGACAACACAAATAGAAAAACACCGATGACTGCTGAAGATCTTTTGAGAATTGCCCAGAAAACGCCACCCAAAATCGAACAGCATTGTCTTGCGCAATTGAGACCTGCTGCCTTCGTATTAAGGCAAAAGGGCTACCAGTGGAAGGAAATCGCTAAGATGCTCTCTGATTTGGGCGAGCCGATACCCAATGTACGAAGCTTTTGCTCGTGCATGAGTAAGGCCTACAATCAGCATATGCGTAGCCTGGAGGATGACGGAAAATCACCGTTCCTCGCGAAGGGGCAAACTTATACTGATGTGATGGATTTCGCGGATTTCCAGTTCAGGAATACGCGGACGGAAGGCTTCCGTCGTCGAGCGGGCACCGATGTGCAACACAAACATCAACAGAATGCCTTGTGCCATGGGAGGTCAATGGTGGGGGGAGCAAATCAGGATGCGCAGTAGGTAAGTCAAGCTAGCCTAGCCTAGCCTAGGCGGTGAGCTGGATGTGTCCGTAGCCCTTTCTCGGAAGCAACATCCTGTGCAGCAACCGCAGAACCCAAGTCTGCTTTCGCTTGTTCCTGCGCCTGAACCCAGGTCGACGGTAGCTATCAGGATCTTTTCCAATGCGAAATGACAATCAGGATTAATTGTTGCAATTATGGATAACAGTTCTATATATAATTAATGCTATTCCGCAGGGCGGAAAACGAAGATGATTTGAAATCGACAGGGCGTGATCAAGCTGTTTCATATTGAGGATGACGAAGCGCATCGGGTGTTGGTGTCCCGAGCGCTCGCGGGCACAGGGGCTGATGTCGAAATCACATCGGCGACTACAGGAGTGGATGCTTTGGCCGAACTGAGGACATTCCGCTGCGATTGCATTCTAAGCGACTTCCATCTGCCGGACATGACCGCGTTGGAATTGCTTGAACAGTTCAAGAACCAACAACTTCCAATAGTTCCGATGGTAGTGATGACGGGCCGCACCGATCAGGCGTTGGCGGTTGAAATGTTAGAACGCGGAGCACAGGACTATGTTGTGAAAGGCAGCGTCGATGGTGAGCTGTTATTGCGGTCGATTCGCTACTCCATCCAACGCCACCAGCTTTCTCTCGAAATCCAGAAGACGAATCGACAACTCGTTGAGAAGAGCAGGGTACTTGAAGAACAAAAGGCAGAGATCTTGGACAAAGCCAACCGTCTTGAATCATCCGAGCGTTATCGGACCGACTTCCTGCGCGCGGTGTCTAACAACTTGAGAAATCCGATGAACAGTTTGTTGTCGCTCTCCGAAGCTCTTTGCGATGACGATAATGAAAATTTGGACGATCGGCAGAGACAATATGTCGCGGCTATTAGGGACTCTGGGAAGGCGCTTCTGTCATCGATTGAAGAGATCGAGTTACTAGCGCTGTCGAGGCGCGCCGAAAGATCCGATCAATCGACAACTACACGCGCTGAGACCGGACAAAGGAGACTATGAATGAGGACATTGTCCAGATCTTGGCGGTGGATGATGAATCGATGAACCTGCTCGTTCTCGATTACATCTTCCGTAAGAGTGGTATGGAGATTGTGGGGGTCGGCAGCGCCGCTGAAGCAATACAACTACTACAGCAGCAGGAATTCGGTGCTGTGCTCTCTGATGTCAATATGTCTCCGATGAACGGGTTCGAGATGGCGCACCGGATGAAGGGAATAGAACAGGCCAAATCCACTCCTATCATCTTTCTGAGTGGTCTGCGACACGACAACGAATACATTGCGAAGGTGTACGAATGCGGTGCTGTTGACTCGCTCATCAAGCCGATCGATGGTGAAGTGCTCCGAAGTAAGGTCAGTGTTTTTGCCGATCTTTACTTACAGCGGAAGAAATTCAGACGGGCGATTCGCGAGCAATTGGAAATGAAGGATCGCTTCCTGTCGCAGGTTTCCCACGAACTGAAAACGCCTCTCAATTCACTGTACCAGTTTTTACAAATCGTCGAATCAGGCATGGCGGGTGAACTAAATGACGAACAGAGAGATTACTTGGGAATAGCGATACGCAACGCGGCGTCACTGCGCGAAATGATTGAGGATCTGATGGAAGTGACCCGTATTGACCATGGTAAGTTATCAGTGCGGACGGAAGCGCTCAATTTAGAAAGCTGTGCTACCTCATGTATCCGCTCGATGCGACCGGCGGCAGAGAGCCGCCGGTTCACCATGAACACCGACCTTCCGGGAGATTTGCCTACTGTTTGGGCTGATCCAAAGCGAGTGAGGCAAGTGCTTACCAACCTGCTGTCGAACGCGATGAAGTTTGGAGGAGAAGGTAAGGCGCTTACGTTAAGAGCGCGGATATCTCCAAGCGAAGAGCAAATGGTTGAGATCTCGGTGGCAGACAATGGTCCGGGCATTGCCCCTCATCTGGTTCCCCAGGTATTCGATCGGTTGTGCCAGGTAGATCAACGACTGGACATTCGTCGCCAGGGATTGGGGCTGGGGCTCTTTATTTGCCGTGAGCTCGTGGAAATGCAAGGCGGACAGATCTGGGTTGAATCGCAATTGGGGACCGGGAGTGTTTTTACTTTCACTCTGCCCGTACTGGGGGGGCATCACGATCGGAACGTTGCTGATGAATCTTCAACTGCATTAATCGTATAACACAGGAGAATCCAATGAACGCGAGGATAAAGATACTAGTTGTAGAAGACGATCGAGACACATTGCTTGGCCTGAGTATAGCGCTGACGAAATCCGGATACGAGGTGATACGTGCCGAAGACGGTACGATGGCATTGCAAATTGCCGCGCGTCAAAATCCTGATCTGATCCTCCTTGATTTAGGGCTGCCAGGAGGAGATGGATTCTTCGTTCTGGAAACGCTCCAGAGGAATCTTCAACTGCAGACTATCAAAGTTTTTGTAGTGAGCGCCAGGGATGCGATTGTTAATCAAGCCAGGGCGCTGGGAGCTGGAGCACAGGCATACTTTGAGAAACCGATCGAAATATCCGACCTGTTGGCCGCCATTGCATCCGCATTTTCGCCGGTTGAGGCAGAGACTTTTGACCACGATCGACTAGGGGAAACTGCCCTCAGAGGTACGGAGGTGGAAAGTGTCGAAATGGCATCGGTAAGCAAGCGGATCTTCACAGTGACCGCTGCGCTCCCTTGCGAGCGCAGCGGTTGCGAGTCTCGAGAGGAGGGCTAACGCCTTATTTCTCAGCGATCGTGGGGGAAAACTAATTGCTAACAGTCACACATATTGTAGTCTTCGTGATGACTTTTCCAGAGGATCTGAAAGTTCAGCCAGATATACCAGATATCAATGAGTGCCGCATCGAAGCGCTGCATGAATCGGGGCTTCTCAGATTGGCATCGTCCGACCAAGCAATTTATGATTACTACACACGGCTGGTGAGCGATTTGCTTGAAGTGCCGGTTTCACTGATATCGCTGGTCGATTCTGACAGGCAGGTTTTCATCAGCAAATGTGTCCCTGATGGACCACTCAAATCGCTGAATGGGACGTGTCTGAGGAAGTCACTTTGCAAACTCGTGGTAGATGCCGGGGCAACAGTGAAGATCACGAATACCCAGGAAAGTGAAGCTGTTTCAGAGCCAGGAGTCTTCGTCGATACCGGTATCATTGGCTATCTGGGGAGCCCGCTGATCACGAACGAAGGTCACGTACTCGGAGCGCTTTGCGCGATTGATCAAATGCCACGGCAATGGACAGCAAAGGAGATCCTGATTTTAGAAGCAATGGCGCGTAGTATCATGTTGGAGTGTCGGCTTCGCTTAAAGGGGAACAAGCTTGAGGAGCTGAATGCACGGTTGGAAAGTGCCCTCCATCACAAAAGCGATTTCCTCGCCAATATGAGTCATGAGCTACGGAATCCCCTGAATGCGGTCATTGGGTTTTCTCAAATCCTAGCCAATCACGAATTGCAACCCACTTTACGAGAAGCGGTTGGGATTATTAACGCCAGCGCCAACCACTTGCACACCTTAATCAATGACGTGCTGGAAATGTCGAAAATTGACTCTGGAGTCGTTGAGGTGGCTGAAGAGGATTTTGAGATTCGTCGTCTGGCAGGGGACGTGATCGAAATGTTTCAATTGAGTGCGGCAGGCAAAGACATTCTGCTTGAGTTGGAGTTCAACAGTGAATGTCCGACTTGGATGAGTGGAGACTGCCAGAAGGTGCGACAGATATTGATCAATCTGGTCGGCAACGCCGTGAAGTTTACAGATCGCGGGGGCGTTACACTCCGAATCGAAGATGACGAAATGGAGCCAAGTTGTCGTCTCGGAGAATCACATCAAGGCACTCGTCTTCGATTCGTAATCTCGGATACAGGACCGGGGTTGGAAAAGGAAGAAATTGACTGGCTGTTTGTGCCATTCCATCAAACGAAAACAGGAGCGAAGCATCCCGGCGGCACTGGGCTCGGACTGGCGATCAGCCAGAAATTTGCCCAGCTGCTCGGAGGAAATATCATTGCAGAGAGTCCTGGGAAGGAGGGGTCAACTTTTTCTTTTAGTCTTGGATTCAAGCCTGCTGAAGCTTCCCACGTTAAGGCTGCAAAGCCGCTGCTGCCGAGCAACGGTCGATTCGACTTCGGCGGTGTTGAGCGCAAGATCCTCATCGTGGATGACATCAGGGTGAACCGGGTCTTGTTGAAGACGCTATTGTCGGATTCGCCATTCGATTTTAAGGAGGCGGAAAATGGGGCGGTGGCGGTTGAAATCGCCCAGGCGTGGTGCCCTGATCTTATCCTGATGGACATCAAGATGCCCGTGATGAACGGCCTTGATGCCACACGAATGATTAAGTCATCAATGGCAAATCCTCCTGTAGTGGTGGCCGTCACAGGTAATGCATTCGACGTCGATCGAGAGCGTATTCTTGCCGGAGGATGTGACGCGTTTATCCGGAAGCCGTATCAAAGTTCCGAGATATTTGACACGATAGATCGATTGTTGAGTGTGAGCTTGATTTCATAGCGACGAACAGCAAGCGGGTTCCGATGGATTTAAGTGGCGCAGACGCCGTCTAGCCCGACTTTCACGATTC
>JAGROY010000393.1 GCA_020439995.1 Verrucomicrobiia bacterium | reverse complement strand
GCTCCGTTTCAACCAGCCACCTCATATTCCATGAGAGCCAAGTGAACTTGCTTAGCATGCGCGAGGGCTTTTGTGCGCATTGCTTTGTCACCGATGCGGCTATGGTTCCACACGCCCGCGATAGTCGCGAACAACAGTAACACAATCACAACGATTCCCACTCGAACACTCCAGTCGATCAGCCGTTGTACTATTTCTTTTCGATTCATAAAACTTGCCTATAGCGGGTTGTGCAATCGATCTGAATCGGTTCCGCCTTCACTGGAGAAGAAATCCACGTCATGCCCGTCGCGTCGTGTGCGAATTTTGCCATCTGCATCGGGTCGGCTCATCATCCCACTTCCATCGGCGCGAACAATCGTCACACCTTTGTCCCCGACTATTCCACCTATCTGATGAGGATCGAGCGAATAGATCCCGACATTTTCAGTGAAACCGTCCATGATCAGGGGAAGGTTGCCCCTTGATCCGTTATTCAGGCCGTTGTAATACGCCCAGTGGTTTTCGCCCTGAGTCAGAGCTTCGCTGTAGTCAGGTGCAGTTCCAATTTTGCAGTCTGGGCCCGTTGATCCAGCGGGAAGGGAATCGTGCCAGGCGTTTTCCGGCTCAAAGAACAAGCGCTCGTCATTAAACCTTTCACTGAACAGTTGCCGGTAAGCGCTGTTTGAGTCGTCAAAGGCGAGCGGATAGGTTCCGTCGTAGTCGATTGCGAATTCCGCCAGAGCAAGGTAAATCTGTTTGGCGTGCGCAAGTGATGCCATACGTGTCGAAGGTGTCCGCAGACGGTCCAGCAAGCCAACTCCCACCCAAAGGAGAACGACTACGATTCCGGTGATGAACAGGTAACGCAATCTGAATAGATACGGCTGGCGAGTGCTCATGAGGTGTACGACAAAACGGCCTGCACGAGGAAACCTTAGACACGGCTATGCTCAGAACTCAGTTTATGTGGAGCTACACATAAACTGAGTAATGATGCTATGTGGTTTGAGCTGAAGCTCAGGCTACTTTCGTCGTACGCAAACAGGGGCTGCGGCCAATTGACCGACAGCCCCTTTGCTTGTGGGCAATAGAAATCTTTCTGATACGTCAGCCAACCAGCTGCACGTGGCCGACGACGGGAGGCCGGGATGCGGCAGGAGCTGGTGATGCTGACTCAACATCAAGGTCAACTTCCGGGATGTCTGGAGTAGCATCAATGCGAAAAATGTACCGCGTAAGCCCGGATGCACGCTCTTCCGATCGGCGAACAGGAGCCTGGAGCACCCGTGAGAAGAGCGATTCTTCCATGCGGACAACAGAGGGATATTGAGCCCCAATTTTCTCCAGTGGATTGTGATACTCGACCAGAGAGAACCCGTATTCCCCCTCGAGACTCAAATCGCAAATGTAACCCTCGGCATCACGCAGCTTGGCAAAGGAGGCAGCGCGCTCGGTGACGGTGTCTCCTTTGATTTTCTTCAGATAGGCATCGGTGCGTTTGGCGAAAAAGCTGAAGAGCAGCTTGTCCGCAGCGTTGGCTCCGTAGATTGCCTGGAGATCTTTAAGAAGTTCCAGAGTCACACTGCATCCGGCATCTGGAAAGAGGTCGCTTGCCTTCTCAGTGAGACGATAGGTCTTCTCTGGACGACCGATCTGCTTGGGGCGGCGCCAAGTGTCGAGGAATCCCTTTTTCTCTAATTCCACGCAGTGCTGCTTTACCCCCATATAACTCATCTTCAACTCACGAGCCATCTCTGCCACCGACATTCCAGTTGAGCGTTTAAGCAAGCCAATCACGGCAACTGACTGAGGCTTAGCAATATCACGAAGGCTTCTCAAAAACATGGCGGAATCTTTGGTTTCTAGGAACTTAGGTAGCTATTTTCAATAGAGCAGATATTTAAAACATGTCAACTATCGAAAATTCTAACATTTATTAAGAGTTTCGACGCAAAATCCAGCTTCATTGACAAGGAGTCGGCAGGTTCTATGGTCACAGCGTAACGATAGATTCCTTTATTAAAAGCACCTCATGACGCGCGCCCTAGCTCCGGATTCTCCAAAAGCCTTTTGTAGTCACGCGCCCGGGTTCTGGGAAGGCCAGGATGTCACGGACTGGAGCAACCACACCTGGCAGCTGAAGAATAGGATTACCTCGCTTGCGCAGTTGGAACAGCACGTCGAACTCAGCGAGGAAGAGCGGGCGGGGGTACTTCTGTCTGGGAACAAACTGGCGATGGCAATCACGCCACATTATTTCAACCTGATTGACCCGAAGGACCCGGACTGCCCGATCCGTCGGCAGGTCATTCCGCGCATTGAGGAAACCTGGGAGAACGACGAGGAGATGGATGACCCCTGCGGGGAAGATTCCCACATGCCTGTTCCCGGCCTCGTACACCGCTACCCGGATCGTGTACTCTTCCTGATAACAGACCGATGTGCCGCCTACTGCCGCTACTGCACCCGAAGCAGGGTGGTCAGCGGCGTTGGCGATCAGGAGCTGGAAACCCATTTTGAGGCAGCTTTCAAGTATCTGGAAGAGCACACCGAGATCCGCGATGTCCTCCTGTCCGGCGGCGATCCCCTGCTCTTCTCTGACTCCAAGCTGGAAAAAGTTCTTTCCCGACTCCATCAGATTCCTCATATCGAGTTCCTCCGGATCGGCTCCCGAGTTCCTATTTTCCTGCCACAGCGCATCACACCAAGGCTGTGTGAGATGCTGCAGCAGTTCCACCCGTTGTTCATCAGCACCCACGCGAACCATCCACGCGAACTCACCACGGAAGTGAAGGAAGGGCTCGAGCGCCTCGCGAATCATGGCATTCCTGTTGGGAATCAAAGTGTGCTCATGCGCGGCGTGAACGATGATGTCGAAACGATGAAGAACCTCGTGCACAAGCTGCTGATGTGCCGGGTCAAGCCCTACTACCTGTATCAGTGCGACCTCATCCGCGGTTCTCGCCACCTGCGTGCGCCGGTGAGCAAAGGAATCGAAATCATTGAAGGGCTGCGTGGCCACACCTCTGGTTATGCGATTCCCCAGTTCGTCATCGATGCCCCGGGAGGCGGTGGGAAAGTGCCGATCAATCCGGAATATGTGATCCGCATGGACTCCGAGCGCGTTGTCATCCGCAATTTCGAAGGCCGCGTGTTTGAGTACCCCGAGCTTGCCGCATTGGAAAGCAAGGAACCGGCGGCAGCGCTGGATGGTGCGTAAAAAGTGCTACACCCCGAGCCAGTCGCCGATGTTCTCGATATCAGCGCGAGTGCCTCCCCCGGCCACCTCGCCCCGCAGGGCTGCGGCACTGCGTTGCATGCAAAGGCGCACGACGCCTGGTTTGCACGCGCCGGGAAAAACCGCCAGCAACAGGTGCACTGCGTCCACTGGGATGATTAGAAACGACTGATGCCTACCTTCGTGGCAAAGCGCCTCGACATTGTTGTCACCCAGCCGGCGTCCCAACATCGCGGTGGCATGAAAAGCTCCGGCCGTCAGCGCTCCAATTTCCCCCTGATCCAGAAATCTCTCGTCCCCTTCCTGCGCCATCACCACTCCGGTTTCGTGAAGAAGCGCTACCGAAAGAAGATCCGCCCTGTAGCGCAAGTCCTTGAGAATGGATGTCACGTCCACACTCGATTCACTGACAGCCGCCACACTGGCTGTTTCGCTTCCCTGGCTGGTAGAGCGTTCTTCGCTCATGGTTGGGAGAGCTTGTGCATGCAAGTTAGCCAGCCAAGGTAACACCGTGGCCTGGAATTGATCGGCCTACTGCTGGTGGATTGAAGCGGTTGATCACTTCGATCGCGACGGCATTCAGAGTTTCGAACACATTGTAGCCGTGAGATGCGGCAGCCTCAAACCGCATTAATTGGGCGTTTGACCCGCCACTGAGCAATCCATCATTCAGCAGATAGTCCAGATGCTCCAACGGTGCGGAATTCGGCAGGTCCCGTTTATTGTATTGCAGGACAATGGGAATTCGACCGCTGGAAACGCCGTTGTCTGCCAAATTCTGAAGCAGCGTTTGCTTCGCTGAAACATTTTCCTCCATGCGCTCGATCTGGGAATCAGCGACGAAGACAATGCCATCAACACCACGCAGCACCAACTGCCGGGTGGCATTGTACTGCACCTGCCCCGGAACCGTATAAAGCTGAAACTTCGTGCGATAGCCCTTCGCCGCGATGCTATTGACGGGCAGAAAATCGAAAAACAATGTGCGGTCTGCTGAAGTCGCGAGTGAAATCAGATCTCCTCGCTCGGAGCGATCGATCTGCTGGTGCACCCACTGAAGATTCGTCGTCTTCCCTCCCAGTGGAGTCCCACAATAGACGATCTTGAAAGTGACTTCGTTTGTTGATTCGTTGAGAACCGCCATGGTCAATTGAAATGTGAAGTCGTCAACAGAGCAGACTCTCCCGAGCCCGGCGACTGCCAGAATTCCCCCCCCAGCATTAAGCCACGGGGATGGTGCCGAGTTGTTGGGAAATGAGTGTTAATCGCTCGCGAACGCCGGGGCCGAGTTGAGCGGAATTTTCCTGCAAGACCGCCAGGCACGCGCTGTCATCCACAAAGAAGCTGAGGGTCCCGCTGTCGAGCTGGATGGTAAGTGCATCAGCGGTCGAAATTCCCATCTCGCGCACCAGGCCGGTGACCTTTTCAAAAGCACCTTCCGTCACGGCGGCCAAGGCCCCAGAAGATCCGCTCCGTTTTGAGCCAGGAACAACTGCTCCGGCCCGCAGGACAAGACATTCCGACACGCCAGGTAACTCGACACAGTGGTCTACGACATTTTCGCAAGTGGGAGTGCCATCCATGCTGAGCAAAGCACGCAGCACAAAATCCGGCGACCTTGCGATTCGGCCACCAGTAGGCGAAGCAGACGAAGCAGGCTTAGCTGATACCGGCACTGGCTGTTTCGGAGCTTGCTTAGAAGCCCGCTCAGCCTCGGCCGACTGCGGCTTGGCCGCAGCGGGTGCACTATCCTTTCTGGCTTTTGCCGACTCAGCGGTTGCTACAGGTGGCTTGCCAAGCCCCAATTGAGGCAGTCCTGATTTTGGTGCCTCTGAAACCGCTGGTTTTGCAGCCGGCTTGGCCGTCCCTGATTTTGGTGCCAAAATTGGCCCCTTGGGCACAAGGCTTGGCGCAGGCTTATCATTTGAAACGGCGGCAGCAGCAGGATTGAGGTCTTCCGCTGCAGGCGGCACCGGGGCGCTCAGTGAATCGAGAGGCTGAGACTCATCATCGTCAAAATTGGGAGCTGTCGGCATCTTCAGCGGCGGCGACGGCGATGAGACTGGCACGTCGTTCGCTACCAGTTTTGTTGATTTTGCCTGAGGATCCCACTTGAGAGGCTTAAGGACATCGTCATCGGCATCAGCCTTAAACACTGTGCCACTTGACGGAGCGTCATCCAGTTCCGCACGGGTCTTCACAGCCTCGGGCGGAGAAGAAGGCACTAACGGCATTTTAGGAGGAGCATTAGACGATGGAGCCGTCAATGGTGGAGATGCGGGTGAAAGAGGTTCTTGAGCGGAAAACGCAGGCGATGAAATAGCCTCAGAAGGCGGAGCCGACGGTGGGGAAGCGAAAGGACTTGGAGCTCTTTGCTGAAACGGCGGAGGAGAAGCTACCGCCAGCTCAGGCGCGGGCGCAACTGGAGCGGGCGAATCTACTTGAGGAGGCGTCCCTGCAAAAGCTGCCAGTTCCGCTCCCACGCTCGGCGACGCCGAGTAGAGAGCCTGTAACGGAATCTTCACCGCAGTGTCCATTTTGCCATTAGCAAATGCCGCCCGGAACTGAGGCTCCAAAGCGTTCACCACCTCTCCCAGCTTTATCGCAACTTTCCCGGTCGGTACCTGAGACATAAGGTCGGCCGTCGGCAGAACCACTTTCATCGTCTCAGGAATTCGCCCTGGGTCGAATCCCAACACGTCCAGCGGTAAATCAGCCAGCAGAGACCGCAAATTGATCGCCACGCTCGCCAGGCTTTCGGACGCTGGGCTTGGAGCAAGCGGGGGTGGAGAGGTAGGAGCAACGGGAGCCTCTGAGGGCGCGAATGGCGGTGCGCCATGAGAAGCGCCACCATCACTCGAAGGCGCAAAAGGAGCAATCGAAGGCGAAAAGGGCATGGGCGCCCCGGCCGCATGAACCGGTGCCGAATACTGGCTACCGGCGGAACTCGGGGTAAAGGGCGACACAGCACCTCCAGAAAACGGAGACTCAGCAGACTGCGGACTTTCCCTCATCTGCTCAGGGGGACGGGGAATTGGCGGAACCGGCATCCCCGTAGACTGAGTAGTTCCCGCAGCTGCCTGAAAAGGCGAAACTCCAGCAGCACTGGATGCCGCCGGAGCGAATGGAGAAGCAGATCTGGCACCAGGCGCTTCACCCACAGGCTGCGCGGATGCAGCAGGAGCCGATGGAGCGAAAGGCGGTAATGGTACCGCTGGTGAACCTGATGCTGGTGCAAAGGGTGGCAACGCACCAGAGCTTGTCGCTGCCGCGGCGAATGGAGATGCCTGGGCCGAGGCGGCGCTGGATGCGGCGAAAGGCGAGGCACCTGGCGCTGGGGCACCTGACGATGGACGAAAGGGCGGCTGAGAACGCTCTTGCTGAGCACCGTCGAACGGAGTCGGCTCATTTGAACTCTGCGCCCTCTCTGCCGGTGGAGCCTTATCGGCGTGAGATTTGGCCCCTAGATCAAGTCTAGAGGAAGCGTTCGCATCTTCTTGAAAGAGCTTTTTGAAAGAGAAGGACATGCCGAGGCGCAGCTATTGGAATTGGCTAAAGCCCTTAATCTGAGAAATCACCATTGATTGTCAATAGATATAAATAATTAATTAATCTTAAATAAATCTCACCATCCCACTTGAATTGTCGATATTTTCCATATCTGCAATCTTTTCAATAAAAATCGCTCCCAACAGGTGAACCGCGCGAAATTAGTTTAGAATTCAAGAAAATCACGAAACATGGGACGTTTGCAAGACTCGATTCCTGGGGGACTGTAGTTTTCAGTAGCCCTTTCGATCGCTACCGCCTCCGCCTCCCCTCCCGCTGATTTTAGCGAAGTTTCATTACAGTTTGTATACACAATGCGATCAGCGATTGCGTTTTGATCGAAATCGGAGAAGCTGCGAAGGAAGGATTTTATGCATAATCGAACTATTTCAACCTCACTCGCTGCACTTGCGATCATCGGACTCGCGTCCTGCAGTTCCTTAAAGCAGGCGATTAATCCAAAACCGAACCTCCACCCAGCTCGTGCCAAAGCCCTCGTCCCGCAGGAATTCCTGCTCACTGATTATACGCCACTCAACGATTGGCTGGATACTCCCGTGCACGTTGATATTCTGGATGTCCCACTCTCTAAAGTTTTTCAACAACCGTCACTTGCGGGCCTGAATCATAATTTGACTGGCTTTTCTCAGGGAGAAGATGAACCGAACGTCACGCTGAACGAAGTCGCCATCACCCGCCGACAGCTCCTCTGGTCGCTCAGTCAGGACTACAAGCTGGCAATGGTTCCCAAGTTCGATGCCCAAGGAGGCTCATCTTACATCGATATCCGTGTTCAGTAACGCTATTGAGTTGCCTGCTACAAACAGAGTTATCTCTTGTAATTGTAAGCGAGGCAGCGTGCGAGCAAAGTTGCCCGCATGATTCAGGAAACTACGACAACGCGTGAAGCCATGACCTCAGAGGAAACCATTTGGAAATCGACACCATCACAGATCATTCATCTGCCACTACTTCTACTCGGGGCGATCATCGCTACCGCGATCTCCGCCGGGCTCGGCCTGCTGGTTGGCCCAGCGGTTCCGGTCTACCTTGCGATCATCGCCGTGGTCTGGTTCGTCTGCCTATTACCTTGGTTGTGGAAGAGCCTGAACACGAAGTTTTACAACTACGCCCTGACCAACGAGCGCCTGAAGCTCACAACCGGAATCTTCAGCCGCGATACAGATGTGCTTGAACTTTACCGCGTGAAGGACATGGCGATCTCGCAGCCATTCCTTCTGAGAATCTTCGGGCTAAGCAATGTCACGCTTACAACCTCTGATCGCACGACTCCCATATTGAAATTGGAGGCCATCCGCGACGGCGAGAAGGTGCTGGACACGATTCGCGCGCATGTGGAGGCCCTGCGGGAGAAAAAGCGCGTGCGTGAGGTGGACTTCGAGGGCGATGACGCAAGCGACTTCGACGACATCTAGGCGCCCGGTAATGCTTATATTCGACGCTCACCTGGACCTCTCCATGAATGCGATGGAGTGGAACCGTGACCTCACACTTGCTGCCAGCTCCGTACGCGCTGCCGAGAGTGGAATGAGCGATCGCCGGGGGCGCGAGATGGGTACTGTAACTTTCCCGGAGATGCGCCGGGGTGAAATCGGCATCTGCGTGGGGACACTGATTGCTCCTTGCTCCCGGCCGGAAAATCCCATTCCTGGATGGCACTCACCGGAAGCCGCATGGGCGCAAATCAATGGCCAGCTCGCCTACTACCGTGCGATGGAATCAGCCGGTGAAATCAACCTGATTCACGATGCGCCCGCACTCGCGAAAGCCGTCGAACATTGGACGGAAGTGCCTCCTGCATCCAGTGACCTGCCGCCCATTGGTGTGATTGTTAGCCTTGAAGGCGCCGATCCGATTCTCAACGTCGGACAACTGGAAGAACTCTACGCTGCCGGACTGCGCGCACTTGGCCCCGCCCACTACGGAGCAGGACGCTATGCCAATGGCACCAACGCAACTGGAGGCCTGCCACCACAGGGCCGTGAACTCATCAAAGAGATGGACCGTCTGGGCATCATTCTCGACGTCACACATCTGTGCGACGATTGCTTCTGGGAAGCATTGGATATTTACGATGGTACGATTTGGGCCAGCCATTCCAACTGCCGCGAACTGGTACCGCACAACCGGCAGTTCAACGACGAGCAGCTCAAAGCACTATTCGATCGCAATGCCGTCATCGGTGCGGTCATGGACGCCTGGATGATTGTCCCAGGCTGGGAGCGCGGCATCTCTACACCCACCACCGCCGGGGCCACACTCGACGCACTAATCAACCATATCGATCACATTTGCCAACTGGCGGGAACTTCCCGCCATTGCGGGATCGGCTCTGACTTGGATGGCGGTTTCGGCAAGGAACAGTCTCCCGCAGAAATTGACACCATCGCTGACATCGCCCTGCTCCACGAAAAACTGGCAGCGCGAGGATACACATCAGAAGATATTGCAGGAATCCTGCACGGAAATTTCATCAACCTCCTGAAATCCGCCTGGGCCACCTGATCGGCGCACGAGTACTTCCAGCATGTATCCGCCCTCGGAAGCATGACTTTTTTTTCATGCTTTCAATTGCATCTTTCTAAGTCGTAGCTAGTTTTGCGCATGGTAAAAAATGAGTACAATCGGCCGATGCCCAGGTTTCGTCTGAATACCCTAACAACCCCACTTCCGAGTTGTTCCTGTAATTTCATGGTGTGACTTGAAATTCTGTGACCGAAGCCTTACGCAAGAGGCATGGCAAATTTCGAATTAAACTGCATTACGAGGATTCCGGCGAATCGCGCAGCGGCACAGAGTAGTTCCTCACCTCGGAGCCACTGAATTTATTCATGAATCTGTTGAACTACGCACTGCCAGTTGCCGCCCTGCTGCCGTTCTTCGGTGCAGCAGTAGTGGCATCATCAGCGCGTTTTCATCGCGCTGCTCCGGCTTGGTGTTCGGCGCTGGCTGCTTTTTCAGCACTGCTGGTTCTGATCCCAGCGATGTCTGGAGTTTTTGCCGGGGAGACGTTAATTCAATCCTGGTCATGGGTTCCAAGTGTCGGGCTGGAATTCGCGTTTCGCCTGGACGGGTTGTCATTGCTGTTCACTCTGATGATTCTGGTGATCGGGCTGCTGGTAACCTTGTATGCTGGTTACTACCTGTCGGCAGAGGATTCTAAGGCTCGCTTCTTTTCCTGTCTCCTCTTGTTCATGGGATCAATGCTGGGAGTGGTACTTTCGGAGAACTTACTCCTTCTGCTGGTGTTCTGGGAACTGACTGCACTGAGTTCATTCATGCTGATCAGCTTTTGGCAGCATCGCGAAGACGCTCGGCATGGAGCCCGCATGGCACTGGCAGTGACCGGCATGGGCGGTCTCGCGCTGTTGGGTGGCGTCCTGCTGCTGGGGCAGATCGTGGGGAGCTACAACCTGACGGAAGTCTTGGCAGCGGGTGACATCATTCGATCCCATGAGTGGTACCTTCCAACGCTCGTTCTTATCCTCGTAGGGGTGTTCACAAAATCCGCTCAGTTCCCTTTCCATTTTTGGCTCCCCCACGCGATGGCTGCACCGACTCCGGTGTCTGCCTACCTGCACTCTGCGACGATGGTAAAAGCTGGCATCTTTCTTCTGGCACGCTTCTTCCCGGCGCTGTCAGGCACTTCGGAATGGCTGTGGATCGTCAGCACCGCAGGAATGCTAACTCTGTTGCTGGGTGCCTTTGTCGCTCTGTTCCAACACGATCTCAAAGGGTTGCTCGCGTACTCGACGATCAGTCACCTTGGCTTGATAACGCTGCTTTTCGGACTGGGAACGCCGCTGGCCGCCGTGGCTGCACTTTTCCACATCATCAATCACGCGACCTTCAAGGCCTCCTTGTTCATGGTTGCCGGAATCATCGATCACGAGACCGGTTCGCGGGACATGCGCAAGTTAAATGGCTTGATGAAATACATGCCGCACACGTCGGTACTGGCAATCATCGCGGCATCGGCAATGGCAGGCGTACCCCTCCTGAACGGATTTCTGAGTAAGGAAATGTTCTTTGACCAGACGGTGGTCGCATCAGGGGCTTCGTCATGGGCATTGGCAATTCCCGTTCTGGCGACTCTTGGGGCCATCTTCTCGGTCGCCTATTCGCTCCGCTTTATCCATGATGTGTTTTTCAATGGCGATCCCATCGACCTGCCCCGCGTCCCTCATGCCCCGCCACTCTACATGCGGCTACCGGTCGACTTGCTGGTGATCGTCTGTCTCGGCGTGGGGATGTTACCTGCGCTAACGGTCGGGCCGCTTCTAGCAGCAGCTGTAAAAGCTACGATTCAAGGCCAGGCACCTGACTACAGCCTGGCTATCTGGCACGGCCTCAACGTCCCGTTGTTGATGAGTTTCGTGGCATTGTTAGGTGGCATCACCGTCTACGTGTTTCGCGCCCGCCTGTTTGCCTGGAATGATAGGCACTTGGTGCGTATCGATGCACGTGTGCCCTACAATGCGGTACTGCGGGCGCTAATTCAAGTAGCGACCGCGATCACGCGCAGGTTTGACAGGGGGTCACTGCAACACACGCTGGCTTGGACAATGGGTCCAGCCGGACTGGTAGCTGTGGCCGGTTTTGTTTCGATGGATTCTCCGCTGTTCGGGAACCGCACGTTGATGGACTTTGATCCGGTCGCACTCATCGCATTTGGCGGGCTGATGCTGAGCAGTGTATTGACGGTTGTGATGCATCGAAAGCGTATGGTTTCTCTGATCTTGCTCGGAGTAGTCGGTTTGTTAGTGTCTTTGGGCTTTGCCAAATTCTCCGCACCCGACCTGGCGCTGACACAGTTATCAGTCGAAATTGTCACCGTGGTACTGCTGATGCTCGCTCTGTTTTTCCTGCCGCAGCATACCAGTGGAGTCAGTTCGCGTTGGAGGCATATCCGGGATGCCATCTGGGCGGTGGGGCTCGGAACCGGAGCGACATTGTTAACACTGGCGGTGTTGACCCGCGATCTGTCGCCGATTTCCGACTACTTTGTCGAAAACAGTGTTTCCGGAGGCGGCGGGACGAATGTGGTGAATGTGATCCTGGTGGACTTCCGAGGCTTCGATACCCTGGGCGAAATCGTCGTGCTCTCGATTGCTGGCCTGGGGATTTTTGCCTTACTGCGCAACATCCACCTGCATGCATCGTTGACCGATATGGAAGGCCGCGCGTGGAGCACAGATTCGCATCCGGTGATTCTGCAGACCTTATCGCGACTGCTGTTTCCGCTAATGCTTTTGTTTGCCGCCTTCGTATTCCTTCGTGGTCACAATCTTCCGGGCGGAGGGTTTATCGCGGGCCTGGTCGCGGCGCTGGCCATTGTCCTGCAGTATCTGGGCAATGGGATCCAGTGGACCTCAGCACGCATTCGCACCGACATGCATCGAGTGATCGCAGCAGGCCTGTTCTTCGCGATCGCTACTGGGCTGGTTTCGATCGTGCTCAAGTTTCCCTTTCTCACCTCCACTTTCACCTACCTGAAATGGCCAGTGGTGGGCAAATTTGAAGTTGCAAGCGCAATGATCTTCGACCTGGGCGTGTTTCTTGTAGTAGTGGGCGCGACAGTGATGATCCTGGTCGAACTGGGTAAATTCAATCTTTTGCAGGCCACAAAGCCTGGCAAACACACGAAAGGAGACGACTGATGGAAGTTCTGATTGCAACGAGCGTGGGCGTAATGACAGCCTGTGGCGTGTATCTGGTACTTCGCGCCAGCACATTCCCTGTCGTTGTTGGGCTAACACTCCTCTCTTACGCCGTGAACGTGTTCCTCTTCTCGATGGGACGATTGAAAGTGGGAGCCCCGGCGGTGATCGATGCGAGCGCGGACGGCTATGCCGACCCCCTCCCCCAGGCACTTGTCTTAACCGCGATCGTCATCGCGTTCGCCATGACGGCATTTGTGATTGTGTTAGCATTGAAGGCCCGAGACGAGCTGGGCAATGATCACGTGGATGGCGAGGGCGGTAAACTTCCGGACTACGAGGAGGCAGAGGCATGACACATTGGGTGATTTTGCCAGTGCTTCTGCCGCTGATTGGCGGACTATTACAACTCCTGGCGCGGGGTTTCGGACTGCCTGCCCAGCGTGTGCTTGGACTCTTTCTGGCTGGTGGCCTTGTGGCGTCAGGAATCAAGATTCTGACGCTGGCTCAGACCGGCGACACACTGGTTTACAACCTCGGGAATTGGCCGGCACCATTTGGCATCGTGCTCGCGCTTGACAGATTGGCAGCCATGATGGTTTTGCTCACGTCGGTGCTCGCACTTGGAGCACTTGGGTATTCGAACGTCATGCGGATCGACGAGAAAGGATCCCACTTTCACGTCTTGTTCCAGCTGCAGCTGTTCGGCCTGAACGGCGCCTTCTTAACCGGAGATGTGTTCAATCTGTTCGTGTTTTTCGAAGTGCTGTTGCTGGCATCCTACGGACTCCTGCTGCACGGATCGGGAGCGGGGCGCACGCGCGCGGGATTGCATTACGTGGTGATCAATCTGATTGGCTCGACGCTTTTTTTGTTCGCCGTGGGTGCGCTGTATGGAGCGGTTGGCACGCTCAACATAGCGGACATGGCGCAAAAGGTGGCCGCAGCGCCTGCTGCGCGGAGCGGGCTGATCGCCGCTGCTGGGTTGTTGCTGTTAGTCGTGTTCGCACTGAAAGCGGCAATGTTTCCCCTGTATCTCTGGCTGCCACAGGCATACGCGAATACCTCCGCGCCAGTGGCGGCATTCTTTGCGATCATGACCAAGGTCGGCGTTTACGCGATCATTCGAGTGCATGGAACGGTCTTTGGCGAACTGGCTGGGGACCTGGCGTGGGTGCACATGCCGTGGGTGCTGGCAGGGGGCCTGGTTACGCTCGTACTTGCTGCCCTGGGAGTAATGGCGGCGCGAGGCCTGCGTGAACAGGTGGCATATCTGGTGCTGGCATCCGTGGCTACCTTGCTGGTAGCGGTCGGCTTGAATCGGCCGGAAGCCCTAGCAGCTGGACTGTACTACCTTCTGCACTCAACCCTGCTCGCGGGAGCCTTTTTCCTGCTGGCCGACTTGATCAGGCGGAGCAGAGGTGCCGCGTCAGACCGGTTCGATAGGGTAGCGCGAATGCAAGGTGGACGTTGGTTAGGGATCGGTTATTTCTTTGCCGCCGTGGCACTCGCAGGTTTGCCGCCGATGTCCGGCTTCATCGGCAAGATCATGATTCTGGATGCAGCCTTGGCGCACCCGTGGCGGTGGATTGTGCTGGCTTGCACGCTGACGGCGAGTTTGCTGATCCTGGTCGCTCTCGTCCGGAGCGGTTCCTTCCTTTTCTTTCGTCCTCAAGAGATGGCATCGGAAGAGAATGTTCCGCTGGGCGAGTCCCCAAAGAAACCAGCCTTGTGGATCATCGGCAGCATGCTGCTGACTGCACCTATACTCGTGTTGTCCGCAGGCGAGCTAATGAAATTTACCGATGTATCAGCCACACAGCTGCAAAACGTTCCGAAGTATATCGAAGCGGTCTTGGAAAATCCGTTAACCGGGGAGGAACGATGAATGCCATGAAGAAGCTATTTCCATTTCCCTGGTTGAGCGTGGTGCTGTGGTCGATCTGGCTGTTGGTGAACAATACCTTTGCGGCAGGCCATATGGTCCTAGGCGGAGTCCTGGCGATCCTGATTCCGTTTGCGACCTCCGCCTTTTGGTCTGAACCGATTCGGCTGCGAAGTCCCGGGCTTGCGATCCAATATGCCGGGCGATTGGCGTTGGATATTTTTACGGCCAACTTACAGGTGGCCATCTGGATCATCCGGCCGAGTCATCGGCTGCAGTCGGCTTTTATTCACTATGAGCTGGAACTACGTTCGCCTCTGGCAATCAGTGTGCTCGCTAATACGATTTCCCTGACACCGGGCACGGTGTCTTGTGACCTCTCTTCCGATCAACGTTTCCTGCTGATCCACTGCCTTCACGTAGACGACGCCGACGAGCTGGTCCGACAGATTCACGAGCGATATGAACAACCCCTACTGGAGGTAATACAAAATCATGTTGATCCCACTGACTCCAACTCTTGAGACCGCCCTGGGCGTTGCTGTAATACTAGTGAGTATCGCCTCAGTGCTGAGCCTGATACGCCTGCTCATTGGGCCGAGCGTGCCCGATCGAATCCTGGCTCTGGACACGCTCTATGTAAACACGATCGCGCTGGTAATCCTGTTTGGTCTGAGGCAGGGAAGCATGCTGTATTTTGAAGCCGCATTGCTGATCGCCGTCATGGGGTTCATCGGCACCATTGCTCTGAGCAAATACTTGTTGCGCGGCGACATAATGGAATAGGCGAACTATGATTGAATCACTCGACATCTTACTTTCTGTCCTCGTCTTGATTGGCGCGCTCTTCGTCCTTTTAGGATCGGTCGCACTGGTGAAACTGCCGGACTTTTTCATGCGACTGCACGGCCCCACCAAGGCATCGACACTCGGCACCGGGGCGATCCTGACCGCTTCCGCGATTTATTTTTCCGGCCATGTGGATGGCATCAGTCTGCATGAGGTTCTGATCACGCTATTTCTGTTCATCACCGCTCCGGTGGGTGCTCATCTGATGGCCAAAGCAGCCCTTCATTTAAAGCTCAAGCAACTGGAACGCACACAACACATCACTCCAGAAAAACCGACATCCAGCAGATGATCGTTGCGTCAACTACTTGACCAGGATTTGCCGTCCTGCAGGGTTGCAAAGGAACCAGCGAAACGGCATGATCGTCGCACTCGCCGATGACCGAACACCACTCTAAACTCGATTCCCCCGCCATTTTTTGCCTAGATATATTTCTGATCTCTGTCGCTTGTTCACTCATTGGGTGCGATAAACCTCGGCCAACAGCTGAGACCACCCCCAACCATGACGAGGCATGGTGGTCGTATCCAGAGGAAATCGAATCGATCGTGCCAGGAGACGATCCTTTGTACCTCGTGGTGGACAAAGGGCACCAGCTTCCTGCCGACTATGTGCCAGCTGATCTCGTCACGATCACTCCAGACATCATCGAGACCAACAAAGAAATCCAAGTAGTCTCAATCTTACTGGAACCGCTGCGGAAGCTCAACGCGAAGGCACAGGCTGACGGCATCAACCTATCTGTCATTTCCGGCTATCGCTCTTACCAGTATCAGGTAAAAACCTACCAGCATTGGATCACTTACAACAAGGGTGATCGGGACGCAGCAGATCGCGTCTCAGCCCGGCCTGGACACAGCGAGCACCAGTTGGGAACTGTTGTCGATTTTTCCACTGACGAGATCAATCACACGATCGGCGATGCCTTTCACCGAACCAAGGCCTGCGCATGGCTACTTGAAAATGCACCGTCCTTCGGATTTAGCCTGTCCTACCCCAAAGGCAAAGAACACGAGACCCGCTACAGCCATGAAGGCTGGCACTGGCGATTCTTGGGCTTTCGCGCTGTCGCACTTTAAATGAACGTAGCCAGCACCACTTTCACAGCCATCGATTTCGAATCGGCTGGAGCCCGACCAGGGAAGACGGACGTGCCGGTGCAAATCGGCATGGCGACCATGGATGGACAAGGTCTCAACAACGAATCCCTTTTCTGCAGCTACCTGAGAGCCGATCAACCGATCACCTGGAGTGCCCGCAAAGTGCACGGGATCCGCGACGAAGACATCCAGGATGCGCCCACGTTCACAGCCCTCTGGCCTACCGTTAAAAAAGCCCTTGCTGATAGAGTTGTCGTTGCCCATGGCTCCGGCACAGAAAAGCGGTTCCTGCGCGCCTTTCCGTTTCACGGATTTGGCCCGTGGGTCGATACCCTGAAAGTCGCTCACGCAGCCTGGCCGGACGCTCCCAGCCATTCGCTGGAAAAACTGGTAATCATGTCAGGCCTTAAAGCCGAAGTCGACAACCTGTGCCCGGATCGCCGCTGGCACGATGCGCTCTATGATGCCGTTGCCTCACTGGTATTGCTTCGCCACATCATTGCCGATTTCCAACTCGGGCAGCACAACATTGGCGCATTGATAGAGCCCGACCGCAGCCCCTACTTTGCCAACCGGGCAGCAAAATGATGAGCGAAGAGAACGCGCCATTCGAACCCGAACCCGTCGAAATTCCGATCACTTCAGAACTCGATCTTCACTATTTTAATCCAAAAGATCTCGGTGTCCTGCTACCTGAATACTTCCGTGAGTGCCGAAAGCGCGGGATTCTAGAAGTCCGCGTCATCCATGGCAAGGGCACCGGAGCACTGCGCCTCGGCGTAGTCAAACTACTCGAACGCCTGCCCTCCGTCGCCAGCCATCGCCCGGCAGACGGCGCATCCGGGTCATGGGGAGCCACCATGGCTGTGCTGCATCCCTGGGGCGAATGTCACGATGACCTTGCCAGCTGACACTATTTTCGTTTATCTCTAGTCAACCATGTCTGGAATCGTCGACCTATCAATGCCACTACAGGATGGCATGCGCGGCTTCACCTATGAACAAGTGAAGACAGCCGACCGTGAAGGGTGGAATACGAGCAACCTGCATATCTACTCGCACGCAGGCACTCACATGGATGCTCAACTGCACTTCGAAGCGGGGCCGGGAACGATTGACCAGATTCCATTGGAACGATGCATGGGCCCTGCGTGGATCATCGATCTTGAAGGTATCGCCGACAAAGAATTGATCACCGTCGGCCATCTCGGAGAGGTATCGAAAAAATTCCTGCCGGGCGAGTGCCTGTTGTTCCGCACGAGCTGGTCGCGCCACGTGAACTCGCCACAACACTACCGCGACCACTTCCCCAGAATCTCCGATGAACTTGCCTGCTGGTGCGCCGATCATCGTGTCAATCTCATTGGTGTCGAACCGCCATCTGTCGCGGACATGAACAATAAAGAGGAACTCACGCGCATTCACAAAACCCTCCTCGGTGCCAACATCATCATTGTCGAAGGGCTGACAAATCTTGACGCCCTCAGTCACGACAAAGTGTTTTTCGTCGCAGCACCATTAAAAATCCAGGGCGGCGACGGCTGCCCGTGCCGGGCATATGCCTTCGATGGCATTCCACCCGAGTTCATCCCCATGCCCCTGCCGTAAGCCGTCCCCCCCGCACATAAAACTTATGAGAACGAACTCACGTTACATCGCCACGTGGCTCGCGGCCTTCGCGGCTGCGGCATCTCTCCACGCAGAAGACCCGCCCGCCTCCATCGCCGGAAATGAATCCCCTGCCACCAGACCAATGCCCGACGGTGATGGCAGCATCACCATCAGCGGCGAGTTAAAACAGTGGCACAAAGTAACACTCACACTGGATGGCCCATTCGCCAACGAAAGTGACAGCGATCCCAATCCGTTCACCGACCACGCCTTCAACGTTACCTTTATCCACGAGAGTGGCACTCCAAAGTACACCGTGCCCGGCTACTTTGCCGCTGATGGCGATGCTGGGAACAGCTCAGCGACTGCGGGAACCAAATGGCGCGCGCACCTCTCGCCAGACAAGGCTGGAACATGGAACTACGTCACCTCGTTCTACACCGGCAAGAATGCTGCACTGGAGAAGTCGGCAGTGAAACCCGCACTGGGCAATGCCAGAACCGGCAGCTTCGCGGTCGCAGCAAGCGATAAAACAGGACGAGATTTCCGCAGCAAAGGCCGCCTTCAATACGTCGGCAAACATCACCTTCAGTTCGCAGGGTCACAGGAGTACTTCCTCAAGGCTGGAGCGGATGCACCGGAACCCCTGCTTGCGTATGCGGACTTCGACAACACGATCGCACCCAAGAAAAACGTTCCGCTGAAAACCTGGGAACCGCACTTGAAGGACTGGAAAGCCGGAGATCCCACGTGGAAAGGCGACAAGGGAAAAGGGCTTATCGGCGCTCTCAATTACCTCGCCAGCGAAGGACTCAATGCGTTCTCATTCCTCCCCTACAATGCCGGTGGCGACGGCGACAATGTCTGGCCATTCGTAGAGCGCGATAGCAAGATGCACTACGATTGCTCGAAGCTCGACCAATGGGGCATCGTGTTCGATCACGCCACCACAGTTGGGCTCTACCTGCACTTCAAGCTGCAGGAAAACGAGATCGACGATGACCGCCGAGGTCAGGATGGAAAAATTGCACGCGTCCCCGAATCACTCGATGGCGGCAAGCTTGGACTTGAGCGCAAACTCTACTGCCGCGAACTCATTGCGCGCTTTGGACATGCCCTTGCGCTCAATTGGAACATTGGCGAGGAAAACACCCAGACCACTGAAGAGGTGGTCGACATGGTAAAATATCTCCACGACACCGATCCCTACCATCACCACATCGTCATCCACACCTTCCCGAATCAGCAGGACAAAGTCTACACTCCCCTGCTCGGTGACCATTCACTTCTGACTGGAGCCTCCCTGCAGAACCACTGGGACGTAGTGCACCAGCGAACACTTCACTGGCTGAAGGCATCTGCGGGCACCTCCCGCCCATGGGTCGTGGCCAATGACGAACAAGGCAGCGCCAACAGCGGAGTCCCGCCGGATATGGGATACGCAGGTTTTGACGGAAAACAGAAAGACGGCAAAACCATTCAGACTACCGACGATATCCGTAAATACACGCTCTGGGGCAACCTGATGGCTGGAGGAGCGGGTGTGGAGTACTACTTTGGCTACCAACTCCCGCAGAACGACCTCGTCTGTCAGGACTATCGCAGCCGCGACCGCAGCTGGGATTACTGCCGCATTGCTCTGAATTTTTTCAATGACAACGCCGTGCCCTTTTGGGAAATGGCCAACGCCGATGCCCTCATCGGAAATGCCAGCAACGACAACAGCAAGTATTGCCTGGCAAGAACTGGCGAAATTTATCTCGTCTATCTACCGAAAGGCGGCACCACAGAACTGAACCTCACAGGAGTGGAAGATGACTTCGAAGTCCACTGGTTCAACCCACGGAGCGGCGGAACCCCGGCAACCGGAAGCGTCCCGACCGTTCAAGGCGGCTCCAACGTCAATCTCGGCGATGCACCCGCAGATATGGCCGAAGACTGGCTGGTGATCGTGCGCAAAATCCAGTGAGTACGCCCCCACTCACAACCCACAATTATTGCAAAGAGAGTGATGTCGAATTTCTGGTCAAAACTGCTGAGACCACGGGTGGATACTGCATGCAGTGTGCGAAACGGGATGTCCCGGGCTTTGAAGAAAAACTGCAAAAACTGAAATCTACTAGCACTCCAACAACTCTGGAATGGGTCAAAACCTATTTGCTCATGGTCATAGCACTACCAGGGTTTTCCCATGTCAGTCCA
>JAGROY010000392.1 GCA_020439995.1 Verrucomicrobiia bacterium | reverse complement strand
AATTTCTTAATTCAACGACATTGACTCTACGGTGGGCTTAATTGCTGCTCCGTTGCTCAGCAATCAACTGCAATTCAGGTATCACGCGGTATTGCGGCTAACTTTCCCCTTCAAAACAGGCAGACAGGCGTTGACCGGGGCGAGTATTCCAAGATCCCTCGGTCTCTTGCGCGGCACACACGGATAGCCGTCATACACCTCAATTATACCTCAGACATTGGCTATGCTGCTCCACGGCACGAAAACGTGCGACCTCGCGCAACACTATCAGCATCAAAGCGACAATTGAGGGCAGATTGCTAACGACTGTGACGCTGCGCACCACTTCGCTCGACGAATTGCCAATTCGTGTGAACCAGCTCGTGCAGTCCGCTCGGAGCCGATTTTAAAAAGGAAAGAACGCGCCTGAGAAAGCGAAAACCCTTGCAAGAAACGCCAAAACAAATGGCTCGGGCGAAGAGCGATTTCCAGCGAGTATTATCACTCACCTCCTCAGCAGACCTCATCACTTCATTCATTGCCGCGTATTGCGATAGTCCGACGGCGTGGGGGCTTCGAAACGCGTTGAAATCAGACTGGCTGGACTCCTGAAGTTTTCAAGCACTCTGCCACAGCGCGGAGCATGGAATTGATTACGAACGGTTTGGCCACAAACGCATCGGGCCGACTTCCCACTTCACCGGCGAAGGCATCGAGATCTACGAGGTAGCCGCTGCTGATAATCACGGGAATTTGGGGATAGCGCCGCCGGACCTGTATCAAGGTCTCCTTGCCAGACATTCGCGGCATCGTCAGATCAAGAATGACGAGATCGACCTTTGCGCCGCTAGCAAGGTATTCCAATGCTTCCTTTCCATCCCCAACCGTTGATACTTCATAGCCGTGGCGCCGCAGCATGCCCGAACAAACCGCTCTTACCACTTCTTCATCGTCAGCCACCAAGATGCGACCACTGCCGTCCGCGACTGGAAGATCGACTATCGCATCATTTCTCTCAAGGGATGCTCCTTCTTCAGAACGTGGGATGAACACACGAAAACTGGTGCCGATTCCTACTTCCGACTGACACTCAATAACGCCATTGTGTTGCTTCACGATCCCATATGACATTGCCAAGCCAAGTCCGGTTCCTTTCCCTTGTTCCTTGGTGGTGAAAAACGGTTCGAAGATTCGCATCTGAGCTGCCTTTGAAATACCGCTGCCATTATCCTTCACTGAGACGCATACAAAGTCGCCCTCCGGCCTCGTTATATTCTCGGTCTCGATGGAAATTCTTCCGCCTGTTTCAGGAAGAGCATCGCGAGCGTTTACGCAGAGGTTCATCAACACCTGTTCAAGGTGAGTACTATCCATCAGTGCACCCCACAGGTCGTCAGCAATGGTTACATCGATTCGGATACTCGTGTCCACGGAATGCTTTAGCAAGCCCACTAATTCGTAGACGATATCGTTCATATTGCCAGGACAGATCTCGAGCGTACTCTTACGCGAGTAACCAAGAAGTTGCTTAATAAGCACTGAGGCTCGTTGCGCTGCGGCCTCTGCAGAAACAATCAATTCAAGGCTTTGGCCCAATGGAAGGTCTTTGTTTAGCTTGGCGATTTCAAGATTGCCCATTATTCCAGTCAGCAGATTGTTAAAGTCGTGAGCGATGCCACCTGCGAGCCTACCAATGGCTTCCATCTTCTGTGCCTGCACCAAGCTTCGCTGCAGTTGCTTCTTCTCTGTCAAGTCATGGAATGACCACACTCTCGGTCGATTCGTGCCGTCACCCACCGGGGCTGAGTGCACTTCAAAGATACCTTCTGTTTTAACATTGCATTGCATTTCGAAGGTATCCTCCGCAGCTGGATTTGCCGCTAACGCATCCCAGGCTTCTGCTACAGCTGGCGCATTACTGGCATGTTCTAGAACATGTTGGTGAAACTGTTCGAAGGAATCACCGATGGCGAGTGCGTAGCCAAAGCTGTCCGCAAATTTGGCATTGCACTCAAGCACGAGTCCATCTTTGTCAACGACTGCGATTGCTGATTGATTTGCCTCGTATGCAGCGCGCAATCTCCCCGTCACGTCGACAAGTTCGCGGGTCCGTTTCGTGACTTTCAGCCTTAATGACACAGTCCAAATCCAGATAAGGGCCACTGCCAACAGTAAACCAAAGACTAGGGTATGTGCATGCATTGTTCCAAAAATCCACGGGCGGTTCAAAACCTGAATATCATCGATAGAATTCAAGTAAATAACAGGATTGATAGACTCTTTTGCATTTGCAAAGTAAGGGCCGGAGACAACAATACGGCAGCCGTTTTCGAGGGCGAGCGCCTCAAAGTCGGCAACAGCCCCGGTCAGCGCAGCACGACACAGAACCCCGTTCTCTTCCAGAAGGATTTCGTGGTTTTCTCCCTTACTCTCTATTGAGATCACAGTCCCGGCAGCTCGGACACGCTTACAGTGGTTGGCTTCGTTGTAACAGTCTATTCCTCGGGCACTCAGTTCTGGAAAGTTCGAGAAACCCTTGCTTTGCACGATTGTGGCGGAAACCGACGGGATGAACTCTTCCAACTGTAATGTTCCTTCAACGTCCACAATACTTCCGGAAGTGATCATGTGACTGCCATTGGTAAATGCCTGCAGCGCGATCCCTTCGTTTTCGATGATAAAGAAAGTGCCCCTGTCTGAGTAGGTAACCTGTCCGCTCAGGGCCACTGCAGCACCTGCATTCAGATTAGCTATTTCATCGGAATTCGAAACCGAAATCAAATGAGACGATGGAGGATCATCGAGAACGACGAGTTACTCGGTCGACTGAGTATATAGGATGGGGATTGATCGACGCCTTGTCGTCATGCTTCCGACACACCCACTGATTTTGATCCGAGATCCCGGTAAGCGCGCAAGTCGGTTGCCTGCCTCAATTCCTCCTGGGACATAGAGATCGAACTCTTGACCACCCGAAGACAGATTGAGATAGGCCCATTGAACGGTTTGCACAATCGACTCGACCTTGGCCTCTACGGAAATAAATTCCGAGCCATAGGCCCCGATTGAAAAGGATTGAGGGTCAACCGCAAGCGGCACCGGAGGCGGGCCTCGAGATTCCAGGGTATAGACAGGGTCAACGATTTTGCCACGTTGATTGACTGATGTCCTTCCTTGGATCCGTACAACTGATCCGAGCTTGGCGTCACGCATCTCATTCGCGAGGGGCACAAATCCCGCAACCTGTCCGACACGCACGAAAAGGAGACCCCAGTCAGGATCGCTATAGGTGACCGTCGCGGTAAAATCGACAGGCCTCTGCTCACCTTCCCATTGTTCGACCTCTGAAACGCTTCGTAGCGGCTCCAAAGTTTCCTGGCCGACTACTTCCGTGCTAGGCAGAAATATGCAAACCGCTGATATCCAATATTTTACCATTGCGTTAATAGCTTTTAGGATCTCAACAATTCCTGTGCACATGATAGAGACAAGAATGCCTGCCTCCAGAGGGAGAGCGGAAAGCACACTTGGATATTACTGTAAATATGAAAATTATGAAAATGGCAATATGGAAGAATGCGCGCGTGGAAGAATGCGCGCGGTAGGCGCGCCCTTGTGCTGCGTCATCGAGAATTTTGATTTTGAATGTCGGATTTTCGCTTCGAAAGCGCGGGAAGTGACCGTGCAGCGGACGCTGTAGCCAACCACAGCGTTAATCCTAGATTCGGGAATGACTTCGCTGCGACGGCGCTAGACTCATTCTGGTAGAACGAGATACCCAAATACGATCAGTTGTCTGTTCGATCAATCATTCCCACCTGCAAAGCCCGCTGAGCGTGGCCAGCGGCACTATGACATTTGGGGTACAATCGCGCGCGTGGCGCAGAGCGCAGCTCTTGATGAACTACACCCAGCGCCGACCTGCCCTGACTCGCCCCAATCCTCGATTGATAATTTCCATATTTTCTGTACCTTTACCCATGATACCTTTTAGGAAGCTTGAACGGGGATTTACGATCTTTGAGATCGTCGTCGTTTTGGCTGTGATTGCTGTAGTTGCCACGTTGGGAATCGTCTCGGCCAATCGAGCAATCGAAGGGAGTCGCTCGGCGAAGCTCTCTGCGGATCTTCAATCGATCAACAGCGCAGTGCGGATGTACCTATCTCAAGGTGGTGATCTTCATCTTGGAGGGGTGTCAGACCCCAACTCTGTGATTGCTCAGCTAAAGGCAAAACTCAAGGATGAAGATGCGCGAGCCTTTGTGGGCTTCAAAGGAGGTATGGTAGATCCCCGGTTGAGAGCCGTAATGCTAACGGAGAAGGAGCAAGCAAGCGCAATGCAACGGGCCGTATGGGTATCGGCTGAGTCGCAATTCCGTCTCGCATCCACTGGCAATGGGATCAAAGAATTTGTGCTGGATGCGGCACCGGCAGCCACTGAGCAGTCTGGGAAGTCGCCGCTGAAGTTTGCCACATCATCCAAATGGATCTGGGACTATTCTGATCACGCTTTGAAGCCGAAGCCAGAGTTTGACGAACTTGAGTTACGGCCCACAGAGGCGGCGGCCTTTCCTCTCAGTCCAGCATCTCAAGGGGCGCTGATGCCGCCATCCATGAGCTTACCCTCAGGTACCTACGACTACGACCACTTTCCTCTGTCGGTCGCGCTCAGCGACCCAAATATCGCAGGCAGGTCGCGTATTCTTTACCGAACCGACGATGGCAACTGGAACGTTTACTCCGGGTCGAGCGTAGTCATTGCGCCAAATGCTCTGACTACTTTGGTGGCGTATTGTGAAACTACGAATCCCGATCTTTGGCTGGACAGTGTTCCGACTCTAGAAAGTTATGGTACTTTCACATTCTCAGGCAAAACGAGTGGAGAGTTCCTGGGGGCGGAAGGCTCGAGCGCAATGGTCGCCAGCTACGGATCCACCGGCGAAGAGTCCCAGTTTTACTGGGGTGACCCAGCGGTTAGGGAAGGCCACATTCGTCCAAGTGAATTGTCTTTCACCGGAGCCGAGTTCTCAACCATCACCCTTGAGCAAGAATTCGTGCTTGGCACTCTCGACTATTTTAATGGCACCGTTCTAGCTGGTACAGGAGCCGATCACGTCGACCTTGAGGTATCTCTCGACCTGGCCATCGATATGGCGTTTCCTATCACCGCGATTGCCTTCGAGCTGCAACTGGTGAACACGCCAAACGATTGGGCCAACAACAGCGAAGATCAGAACGCCGATTATGTCCAACTCTCCGTTCCAGTTCAGCAAATGACGGCTACTGTCGACGGGAAAACTTACTACGTGCACCTGAGTTTTGGAGAGTCAGGCCCCGAGAGTTTTACGACAGGGAGCACGTTTCACGTTTGGGAAGGGTCGCAGGCAAGCGGCACCATATTGGCCAAATTCTCTGCCAACCCTCCTGGAGGCGAAGATGTAATACGACCAAGCGCAGTGGTCAGTGCCCGTTCGAGCCTGGTCGGCGGTAGCTTCAATGTCGACGTCACTTTCAGCGAATATGTCAACGAGCTCAGCTTGAACGATTTTTTGGTCTCGAATGGAAGTCCATCGGTGATCAATGGTGACGGACACCAGTTCGTTCTGGGAGTTGCTCCGGCAACTGACGGTTCCGTAACGATCCGTCTTCCCGAGAACGCCGCGCTCGACCTGGCTGGAAATGGCAATACCGCTTCCAATTCGGTCATTGTCTCCGTGGACATGACCCCTCCAACAGTAGACTTGATCGCCACGCCTGCGGCAAATGGTAATTTCGTGGTGGATACAAAATTCAGCGAACCTGTGGTCGGCATGAGTACATACGATTGGGAAACGACGAATGGCGTTGTGACCAGCGTGATCGGAACGGGCGCCGACTACAAGGCGACGATCATTCCAGGCAGCATTGGCAACGTGACCATCGGGCTCAGGGCGGGAGCGGTGACGGACGCTGTTGGCCATAGCGTTGGTACCACAGCTCCGATTGCGGTTTTGTTCGATCCAGTGGCACCGGAAGCCACGCTGACTCTGGGCACAACAGATCCCACCGCGACGGTAAATGGTATGTTTTCAGTCAATATTGCACTCACCGATGCTGTTGCAGATATCGCACCCACAGATTTCATCGTAACCAACGGGTTCACCTTCACTATCGTGGAGAGTGATCCGTCACACTATTCGATTTCCATCGTTCCACAGAACGGCGGACCTGTTTCCGTCTTTCTAGCGGCCGGTTCGGTTCACGACCTGGCGGGCAATGGAAATAGTGAATCGAATACGGTCATAGCCAATTACGTCCCCCCGGACGCAACAACCGATTTCATCGATTTTGGCGACTACGCAATTGAGAGCTGGGGATCGATCTTATTCATTCCGCAGGATTCTGGTAGCGCGACGGTGCAAGGCGGAGGTAAAGAACTGCGCCTTTCGGAAAACGCGTGGAAGTCCATCAAACTCGACTACAATGTCACTCCGAAAACGGTGCTGGAGTTCGAGTTCTGGGCAGCAAAGGAAGGCTTCACCCATGGAATTGGGTTTGATGATGATGAATCGTTGAGTTCCGAGCGAATCTTTCAGGTGTTTGGCTTGGTGGAAGTGGGAATTCAGGATTTCCATTACTATCCGGGAAAATCGTGGCGCACCTTCTCGATTCCTGTCGGTCATTACTACACCGGAAAGTTCGATCGACTATTTTTTACAGCAAGCCAGGATATAACAGGGGCTCTCGACGCCGAGTCCCGTTTCAAGAATGTGCGTGTCTACGAGCAATAGACGCCGGTGATATCGCTCTGATCAGCTGATCAGAGCAATGACTCGAAAGCTGAAATGACCTCTCCGGAACGGCGGGAGAGTTTCCAGAGATCTAGTATACTCAGCCGGCACATTCACCAGCGTATTCCCCTCCTTGAAATCTGCCGGAATGAAATGATGGTGCCCGAGAACGGGGGCTTTTGCTGGGATCAATCTTTTGCCACTTGCCAGCAGAGAGCCATCCGCCATTGCCCACCGTCCATTCGTAGGCAGCTAGCCCAACTTTCACGATTCGCGGGAGCGGTGATTTTTTTCTTTTTAAAAATCCGGGAAAGTCAGGGCGTTCGTCAACTGTCGTGAAGTTTATCTCAAATTTCTGTCGCGAGCAGACTTTCCCCGGCAGTGCGAGCGGCTCTATCTGTAAAATTTCTACGCTCATTTTCCTCAGAGGCTTGTGGGGGAGACCCT
>JAGROY010000391.1 GCA_020439995.1 Verrucomicrobiia bacterium | reverse complement strand
GAGCAGGCGATAGTGATCGGAGCGCCATGACGATCCCGAGTACGCTGCCAGTCTCTAAGTTTGCCATACGGGCTGACTGAACTCGCCACTCATTGGTCTAGTCCTAATCTATCTGGGCCGCTATTTACAATTGCAATTTTCACCTGGCGCGGAAAGGAGACGGGCAGTCGCATTGTCGTATCGTCATTGAGAATCAACCATACTTCGACCACCAGCCGTTTCCGTGATTGGAACAACAATGTCGACATTTGTCTGCGATTCTTCTTGCGTTGTCGACATTTGTCTGCGATCATCGATTTCGAATGAACAGAAAGAATGCAAAGCTGAACTTACAGCGCCTGTCTCCGACGGAAGTGGATGTGATGCGGCAACTTTGGACTTTGGCTCCCGTCTGCGTGCCGGATCTGCTGGAAGCTCTAAATGGTCGCCGCAGTGGTGAGCCCGTTCAACGCGGAACATTACATGTTCTGCTTGGACGCAAAAAAAAAAAGGGGTGGGTGCAGAGAGAAAAGGAGGGGCGAGGGTTTCTCTATCGTTCGACTGTATCGGAGGATGAAGGGCGATTGCGGCTTGCTTCCGAATTCAACGAGCGGGTCTTCGATGGCTCTCCTACGGAGCTGGTGCAAACTCTTGTGCGTGGAAAGGGTCTGAATCGATCGGAAATCGCCGGACTGCGGGAATTGCTTGATCAGGCGGAGCGGAATTTTCCGAATCAGGATAAAACGAAAGGAGGCGCGAAATCATGAAAATAAGTGCGGACTTTATCATTGGTGCGATTGATTTGATAGGACGGGCGCTGCCAGCATTGGTGTTGCTGAGCATCGCTTTGTCACTACTCATCCTCATGGTCAGTGTCGTGAATCGCAGGATGCTCACATGGCAGCTGAGCACTACAAGAGTTCTTGTTGCAGCTATGCTGGTTGCTCCAGCCGTCGTAATCGTTGGCCCTTTGTTGTTCCCTGACGAGGGGCAGCGTGCGTCTGAATCGTATGGCAATGCAGGGACAACAGTAACCCAGGCGGTGGGTGCCGTAATAGAGAGTAGTGGTTCCAGCGCTACGACAAAGCGGACGGGTATCCGATCAACTTGGAATTTTCCGTGGCGACGAATCGTTACATTCGCATGGTGCGGTGGTTGCATGGTTCTGCTGTCCCGGCTCGGATTGCAACTGATGCGTCTGCGACGTAGGATGGCAAAGCTGCCACCACCCGATGCTAAAATTCTTTCCCGACTGGATGCCGCCTGGCCTGCGCAATCCCGCGTCCCGCTCGCTTCGGTTGAAATCGCGATCGACGATCTGAGCAACACTCCGTATTCTTTTCGATTGCTGAAACATCGGCTGGTTCTGCCATCGCAATGGATCGAACAGATGCCCGATACACTTCGCCCGGTTCTTGCGCATGAGCTGGCACACCTGGGCCATAGCGACACATCATTGGTGCTTCTTTGTCGCGCCATGCTCGCGCTTCATTGGTGGAACCCGATCGCCTGGATGGTGCGCAAGTATGTCGATCGTGCGATCGAATGGCGGGCTGACGAAGCCGCTGCGACAGATCCGCAGGCGGCTGTCGCGCTTGCGCGGGTGCTCTTCGACGCTTCCTTGCCACCGATTGTGGAAGTCAGTGGAATCGATCCTGCTCATGCCGCGTTTTCCCGGTGCGCCGGGGACACTGCGGAACGCATCTGCCGACTGCTGAAACCACCGGCGGCGACAACGTCGGCAGGATCCGGGCGATGTCGCGTTACCGCGCTAATTGTTGCGGCGACTGGAATTGCGACCATAGCTGGTTGCGCTGCGCTTGTTCCTCCGCCGGTATCCGGGGAATTGACTGCAGAAGACCGCGCGAAGATTGCTGCCTTAACTAAACCCGACGAATCCACGGAGAAGCTGATGAAGGAGGAGGCTCGAAAGCAGAATCGTCAGTCCGCAAGTGACGAGCTCTTTAAGGTGGCGTTCCAGGTGTTTGAACAGGATGCGGCGGGTGCGGTAGCCACCTCGCCCATGCGTATCGTGCCTCGATCTCAGGCTGACAAGGAGAGATCTTGGCTCTTGAAAAATGGCCGGGCAAAGTCCACTGCCAAGCCGTGGACAATCGCACGTTCGGGGATGTCGCGACATCTCGGGTGGTCGCGAACCATCCAATAGTTGCCGCCAGTGAACCCGGGAAGGTAACCGTCGAATATCTCCCAGTGGGCTACATATTCAATGTCCTGCCGATGCGGTTGGCTGATGGCAATATCTATCTTGGCCTCAACATGACGATGTCCGATGTCTTAGGAGAAGAGATCATCGGTGGAAATACCTATCCAGTCATCTCCTCTTGCATTTTCAGTGCTCCGCTTACGTTCCGGAGCGGAGAATCAGTTGTGATAAATGGGTTGGAGATCGAACGCACGCCGAAACTCAAGAAGACTGCCATCACGGTCTTCGTCACTGTCGACGCGGTTCAGGAAATGGAAATAGGAGCGTGAAGGGATTGCAGAGTTGTTCCCGCTCGGTGAAACGTGCCGGTCGGCCGCCCTTGTGGCTTGGATTACGGTGGTATGCCGCATATAATCTCTCCCATGAATTCATCATTGGCAGTACGCTGGCTTTTAATTTTAGCTCTATGTTTGGGAACTTCTGGTTGGGCGGTGCCCCAGGAAGCAAGTGATCAATCAATTGACCAGCGTGCAGGAAGGATCGCACCGGATGTCGCCTGGATTCTTAGTCCTGACACCACGAACCATTCTCGCGACAGTGAGCTGTTGATTCATGACTATATCGCGCAGCTCGACTCAAGGGAAATTCCTCAGGTGCTCCAGTGCTTCAGCGAGGTCGACACACGTGAGGTGGTGGATGGCGGTTTTCACCGTGATATTTTCAGCGCCTGGGCGGCGCGCGATCCTGATGCGGTTCTGATGTACATTCGGCCCACGTTCCAGTGTCTAACGAGTGATCATTTTTTGGATTCGTGGGGGCACCATGAATTGCTCCCTGATCCTGATGCGCTCGCCCGCCTTCCCTTCTTTCCTCAACCAACGGATTTTCTACCGATTCTTGATTCAGTTCTGGCTTCCGGGATTTCCAGGGAAAGGAAAAAGGCGTTTTTTGACGAATTGATGACAGGCATTCGCGAGGGCGCTGCCGGCTCGGACGATGTGGATTGGCGCAAGTTGGATTCCTTCGAAACTTTTGAAAAAGGCATGGAAAAACGAAGGGGAAAGGCGGTTGCTGAGGGCGTGGGTGACGCGAACGCGTGGCGTGCCGTCAAGAGTATCCGGGAAGCTTCTCTGGGACAACTCCCAATGCTGTTTCACGACCATCCGCGATGGCGTTCGATCACGTTGCGCCGCTGGGTGGAGCTTGGGCCCCTGCCACCGATGATCCCGCTCTGGCTCGCTGCGTCTGTCGCTGATGATTCAGGAAGAAAGAGGTTCATCCGCGATGTCATTGCTGCATGGGCGGCGCAAGATGCTGAAGGAGCCTGTTCGTTTTTTCGAACGTATCAGCCAGATGACTGGGTGACTGATGCAGCCTCAGCGTTGTTGCCACATCTCGACGAATCCAGCCGCGATGAAGTAATTGCTCTATTCCTGAATGCACAATCAAAACGAGTGCCTCCAGAGGATGACGAACGACAAGAAACCGTACGGTTTTTTGTAGACTGGGGACGGACAGATCCAGAGGGCGCTTTTCATGCCGCCGAACGGATTCTAAGAGGCGATGAAAACTTCGGAAGCTTCGCCAGGGGGCTTTTTTACGCCCGCCGACAGGGGCCTCACGAACGCAGAGTGGCACCCTTGCTGCTACAGTCAGACCGGCATCTTCCAGATGAGTATAGTTACGTCATCATGGAAGAGTTTGGAGACCTCGATGTCGGGATGGCGGCGCAGTACGGGGTGAAGTGGATGCTTCGAGAGATCGCCAAACCTCGAGATGCTGTCGAGAATGGCGGCCCTTATTTTACACGGGAACGGATCATCGCTGTCTGGAGCGGTAACAGCGACCCTCGTGACGCGTCGATGGATGACCGCACCTTTGGCTGCTTGCGAAAGTGGGCAGCTTGCGCACCGAAGGCGATGAAAAAATGGATTGAGACATCACCGCAGCTGCATGATCAGGAGATTCGTGCTGCATTGGTACGGATCGCTGACCATCCGAACAGAGTTGCGCCGTAGGTGAGCTTTCAGTTCAACGCAACGATTGCAGGTAGGCCAGCACGTCGCGTAGCTCCATGGGTTTGAGCAGTGCGCCCATGGGAGGCATGATTGAGATCCCCACGGCAGTGCGTTCGGCGATGTTCCTTTTCTCGACCGTCGCAATGGTGCCGTCGGGGAGGGTGATTTCCAGAGTGGTTGCAGAATCCTTGCGCAGGGTGCCGGCGATCGTTTTTCCATCGGTTGTTTGCACGGTGACGAGGGCGTAGCCATCGGCGATCGCTGCGCTGGGATTGATGAGTGATTGGAGCAGCTGCTCGGGCGTTAGGCGGGTGGCGACATGCTCAAGGTCTGGACCGAAGTCGCTGCCATCGCCGCCTACCCTGTGGCAGCGAATGCACTGGGCTGCGGCATTTTCTGCAAAGATGCGCTCTCCAGCCTGCGGATCTCCTCCGTGCAGTGAGTCGCGATAGGGGGCGAGCGGGTCAGTGGCGGCAAAGCTGGACTGGTAGTCAGTGAGTGCTTTGGCGATGCCTGGTTCGGTGCGCCGAGCTGCGGCCTGGATGAGATCGAGGCGCAGTTCTTGAGGAAGGGTGTTATCCAGGAGCGTGGCCCACTGCCGGAGGAGAATCGGCTCGATGTTTGAGTTGCCCTGCGGCCAGTCTCCCAGCAGCTGAATCCACAGTCGGCGATCCGCGATGGAGGTCGCGCTTTTGCCGAGTTCCTGAAAATGGGCGAGAACTTTGTCGGGGGCCTGGGCGCTGAGCGCGCGAATGGCGGCGAGCTGGAGCGGGAAGTTGTCGGAATCGAGCGACAGTCGGATCGCGCGATCGGCGTCGTCGGCGTTGTCCTGGCGGACCAGAAGTTCAAACGCCTGGAGGCGAGTAGCCAGGGGGCGGGTGTCGGTGAGCCAGTCAAAGAACTGAGCGGTGTTCAGGTTTAAATGATTGGCATTCACGACTGCTGTGAAGGCCGCCTGGATCTCTGGATTCGGATCGTTCGTTAGTTGGACTAACATTGGCACCACGTCGGCCAATTGTTCAATGCTTCCTTTTGGGTTTGCCCTGACATTGCCTTCGACGCGGTCAAATGCTTCAGGTTTTGACCAGGTGCGCAAGCAGTCGAGTGCCTCCAGTCGCATTGGCAGGGAACGAGATTCCTGTGTGGCAAATGTGGCCAGGCGGCGTGCAGCATTGCCTCCACCGTTGCGGACGTTGGCGTTCAGGATGCGTCGGATCAGGGCCTCGTTGCCGGGCAGGGACTGATTCGCGAGAGCAGCCAGTTGCGGCAGTGCGTCAGGGATCGATTGATCATCGTGAATCGCGCGTGCCGCTTCGAGAACCACTCGCGGATCGGCATCCTTGAGGAACGCCGCCACTGCGGGCGACGCCAGGCGCCGCAATGCGAGCACGGCGCCGACTCGGGCTGCCGCTGACCGGTGAGTGGTGATCGCTGCGAGTTCTTCGACTTCGCCCAATTCGCTGAGCGCCAGCACCGCCCCGAAGCGGAGGAAGGCGTCGCGGTCATCGTTGGCGGCCAGCATTTCGATCAGGGCGGGAATGTTGCGGGCTGATCCGCACCGTCCCAGTGCCATTGCCGCGTGCAGGCGGACGCGGGGTGATGGATCTTTGATGGCTGCCTCAAGCGCTGCGGCGAAACCTTTGTTCCCGGTTTCGCGGGCAACTTTGGCTGCCTGCAGGCGAATCTCGGAATCTGGATCGCTCAGCAGCGTGCTCACAAAATCGATGTCGTTGAATCCATTCTGACGCCGGGCCTGAGCGATGCCCCAGAGAGCATGGACGCGGGCGATACGAGGTTCGCCGGGATCCTGGGATATCCTGACAAACACCCCATGTGCCCTACGGCGCACCAGTTCGAACTGAGCTTCCATTCGGATGCGCATGTCTGCGTGGCGCAAGAGGCCGGGCAGTCCAGGCAGTTCGCGTTTGGCCATTCCCTCCGCGAGCATTTGCCGCACCTCATTGCGCAGTGACGAGCCGGCCACCGTGGGATCATCAAGTTTGTAGATGCCGCCCTTGTCGTTGCGTTCGTAGCCTCCTGCCCAGTCGGCTAGATAGAGTGCACCATCGGGGCCAAAATTCATGCCGGTCGGTGTGCCGGCAGAGAGCACGTTCTCTTGGGAGACCATGCGGAACGCGGCACCGTCTTCCGCGAGACGCAGAGCGAACAGTTTTCCAGCGGGTGCGTAATTCATGAAAAAGCAGCTGCGGTAGTATTCGTTCAGCGCAGTGCCCGGCTCGTAGGCGAAACCGCACGGGCCCGACCGGAAGTTGGCGATCGGCGGTGTGATGTGTGCCGGTTGATCTTTGAAATACGGCTCGAACATATGCTCGGCCATCCACGGATTGTAGCGCGTCTGGAACTGCCAGTTGCGCCGCCAGCCGTGGTCGCTGCCTTCGAGGATGTACACCAGCCGCTCCAGCTCGCCCTTCATGTCGCCGTCGTTGTCCGCCGAGATGAGGTTGCCGTGCATATCAAACGCCATCTCGAAATTATTGCGCAGGCCTGATGCGAACACTTCGAAATTCGATCCGTCCAGCTCGCAGCGAACGACGGCGCCGTGATAGGGGTAACTGAGCCGCTTGCCGTCCTCTTTTCTTACAACGCTGAAGCCACGATCTCCCAGAGACCAATAGAGCCTGCCGTAGGGGCCAATCGTGAGTCCGTGCATGTCGTGACCGCGTTGCCCTAGCTGAGTGGCAAAGCCGGTGTGCAAAACCTCCCGCGTGTCGGCCAGGCCATCACCGTCGTTGTCGCGCAGTCGCCACAGATTTGGAAAACAGGTGAAGAAGACATCGCCCTGGTACGACATTACACCCGCGCCGATGCCGTCCATTGCGTCATTGAATCCATCAGCAAAGACTTGGTGATGATCGGCCTCGCCATCGCCATCGCGGTCTTCCAGCAGGTGAATGATCTCACTGTTGGTTTCCAGGTCGGCGGCATTCCGTTTGCCGTCGCTATTGTTGTCGGCAACTGATTCGATCGCGGCGCCGGACTTGCGAAGCTCATCGAGCCAGCGCCGTTTCTCTTCGATCGTTCGAAAGCTGTAACTTTTTTCACGCTCTGCACGATTGGATTCGTCCAGCGTCCACTCGCCACCTTTGCGCCTGGTGGACTCGACGGCGAAAACCCGACCGCTGTCCTCGACGTGGACTGCCGTGATGTTTCGCAGTGGTGCCTGGGCAAAAGGAGTCACTTCCAGGCCATTGGAGTCTTGGGCGATGGCTGAAGATGAAATGGCTGCGGCAGCGCTGGCCAGGCAGCTGATAGGAAGGGCAAAACGGGAGGCGCGGGGGAGGCGGGAGAACATGGCGGGCAGACGGGGTTCGTAAGTGATACGGAATTCCATTAACCCGGTACGGCCTCGCAGGGCAAGCGGCTGGAATACTGCCTTGCCAAAGGCGCGGAAGGCGGCACCTTTCGTGCGCTATGACGGTTGATGCGAACGAGCAGGACACAGTTTCCCCAGCGCCGACCGGTGCTCCCGGGGACGCTGGGCGTGTCCTTAGATGGTTCGCGATTCCGCATTTGCTTAGTCTCGATGCGCCTGTCGTTGCGGTCGTGTGGGCACGTCTTTTTGCGGATTCACTCAATCTCAACCGGCTGTTTCCGGGAGTTTACCTGATGTTGTTCTGCTCGGTCTGGGCCATCTATCTGGGGGATCGGCTGCTGGATACGGCTCCATGGAAGGAAAAAATTTCCGGCACCGCGCGGCATCGCTTTTTTCGTGAGCGCTGGTGGGCATTGTTGCTTCTTTCATTGCTGCCCGGTGGTTGCGTGGTCTGGCTGGCTGCGGGAGATGTGCTGGGCGGCGCTTATGCAGTGCCAAGTGGAATCGTTGTTGCCGGCGTCGTTTTGTCGGGACTGGTCTGCCTCTACTACCTCCTCCGGTTGACCTCCAGCCGCTATGTCAACGCGATCGCAATCGCCTGTCTTGGAGGGGCCGCCGGATTGCTGGTGTTGAGCCTGGTGCATCTGCCATTCGCTATTATTGTTGGCTCTGTTGTATTGCTGATCCTTACCAGTGGGCGCTGCCTCTTCGTGACGTCGGTCGAAGCAATCGCTTTTCCCCGGGAACTCCTGTGTGGAGTCGTCTTTGCGCTGGGTACTGTCATGCCTGTGTATTCGCACGTCAGTGATTCGTTCGTGTTTGGTCTGCCTGCCGAGATCTTTGCCGACGGACGGACCCTTTTTAATCTTGATACAGTATTGCTGGCGATGCTCTGCGTGCTGAACTGTGTGGGAATCTCGATCTGGGAAAAAACCGCCGACAGCGATGGGAACGACCCCCAGGCATTGGCCCAGTATGCGCCCGGCGTGGAGCAGCAGTTTCCCATCATGGCGTCATTGATCGGGCTTGTCTCCGTTGCCCTTATCTGGGATGCCTCACCCGGGTTGAGTGGAACCTGGAAGATCAAGTTGGCGGTTGCCCTGTCCGCATTCAGTCTGATGGGCATTCATGCGTTTCGCGGTAGGCTCCATCCGTTGGCTTCCCGAATCCTCGCAGACGTCATGTTGCTGTGGCCACTGGTTCTGCTGCCGCTGCCTTAGTTTCGCTACTGAAAAAGTAGGCGCTGGAGGTTGAAAAGGCCAAAAAAACGGGTAATTCCCACAGTTGCGTCTTGTTGGAAATAATTCTTGCGAGCAGGCTGTCGCTAGGCCACCTTCGGCTTCCCGGATTGCTGCCGCCAGTGGCGCTATCCTTCTTCCCTCATTGATTCTTAAAGAGTAAATATAACACCAGCGAATGAATATTCTACTTCTCGGAGCAGGCGGTTTCATCGGAGTAAACCTTACGGAACGGCTCCTGAAGGACGGTGGTCACCAATTGACTGCAGTCGACATTTCTGAAGATAAGCTTGAGCACCTTCTGGATGCTCCAGGTCTGAACTACGCCCACCTCGATATTTCGACCGACGAAGCGAAAATCGAAGAGCTGGTGAAAGTCGCTGATGTGGTGGTTGACCTCGTCGCTTTTGCAAACCCGGCGCTCTACGTGGAAGATCCGGTGGGTGTGTATGATCTGAACTTCACGCAGAACCTCAAAGTGGTCGATCAGTGCCGCAAGCACGACAAGCGCCTGGTGCAGTTCTCCACCTGTGAAGTCTACGGTCTTACTGCTGCTAAGGCATTTGGACTCGACTCAAAGGAGAATCCCTGTCCGTTCAACGAAGACGAGACGCCGCTGATCATGGGGCCCATCAAGAACCACAGATGGATCTATGCTTGCGCCAAGCAGCTGCTGGAGCGCGTGCTCCACGCGTATCGTCATCGTGATGGATTCCGCTACAGCATCATCCGCCCATTCAATTTCGTCGGGCCGAGAATCGATTATTTACCCTCCGAGGCAGGCGGTGGAAACCCACGTGTTTTCAGTCACTTTATGGATTCCCTCCTGTACGGCACCAAGCCGATGCAACTGGTGGACGGCGGTGAAGTTTTCCGTGCCTACACCTACATTGACGACGCGGTGGATTGCATCGTGCGGGTGATCGAAAACAAAAAGGGCAACTGCGACGGAGAAATCTTCAATGTCGGCCAGCCCGAGAATGAGCTCACGATTGCCGAGCTTGCCGAGAGGATGCGTGATGTATTCGACAAGCATTTCCGCCAGGAAGGCGATCCGCCACGTCCAGAGATCGTATCAATTTCCAGTGAGGAATTCTACGGCGCTGGCTACGAAGACTGCGATCGCCGGATTGCTGATGTGACGAAAGCGAAGACGCTTCTCGATTGGAAGCCTCAGTACGATATCGATCAGGTAATTTTCAAGACGATGGAGTACTTCGTTGACGAGCACCGGAAAAAGCAGGCAAATGGAACCGTCGCAAGTGCGGTCGCTGCCGTCTGAGTCGATGCCTTGATCGAGTCAAATATTTACGATGGCGCTGCAAATGCAGCGCCATTTTTATTAGGGTTGGCAATTCCACGATTCCTACCCTAATCTCGAAATTGCGAAGCAGGTTTGGAGCCTGCACAATCCAAAGATGGAAGAGTTCGAGTTCCCTTGCCCGAAGTGCGGTGAACCGCTGATCTCCGATGAAGAGACGGCCGGGAAGGAGGCGGTTTGCCCATATTGCGACAAGCTGATCCTGATGCCGAAGCAGGCACCGTCTGCTGTTCAGCCAGGGGGTGCGCCTGCGGCGAAGTCCCATTTGCCCAGTCGCAAACAATCGGGTGCACCGTTACCTTCAACTACGGTGCCGGATGCAAAGTCTTTGGATGCGGAGCTTGAGGGGCGGCGGAAAACCACAGGTGCCACCCATTTGCCGAGTGGTGCATCGCGGGAAGCCCGCGAAGATTTGAGCCGGCTTTCGGCCATGGCATCCGGCCCGCAGATCGATCCCCTGGATGCCTCTCCGACAAAAGGCCGGATTTCTTTTCACTGCCCCGGATGTGCGCGGTTGATTTGGATTCGTCCAAAAGATGCGGGGAAGGTGGTGACCTGTGGTGGCTGTAGTCAGGACGTTGTCTGTCCAGATCACGGGAAAGTTGCGCAGCTTCTCAAAGTGGTAAATTCAGAGGGAGGCTTGCCTCATCCGAAGGCGCATTTGCCCTCCCACCGTTCCGCTGACCACCTGCCTGCGGAAACGTTGTCTGCAAAGCGTAGTGATGACGCACCGCGAACTTTGCTTCCCACCGGTCCTAATCGCCCCGGTCGAACGTTGACCGATTCAACTGCTGTATCACCAATGCCTAAGCCAAAGGCAACTGTGAAACCGATACCGAAGCAGCGCGATGTGGAGATTAGCCCGTCAGAGTTGAAGCGCTATCGGGCGGTGTCCAAGGAGCGCAAAATGAAACGTGCAACTGCGCCGCATGAAGATTTTAGAGCGCCTGGGGGGAGCAGCACCAAAAAGGGAGGAACGGTTCTGCCGCCTTCCCGTCAAGCTCCACCGGCACGCGGAGGGAGTGTGACAGCGGGATCGATTCCTTCGCCCGGAGGAGGCGGTGGTCAGCGCATGCCGGTATTTGCTGGGCGTGAAGAGTTGGAGAACTCTGCGGGCGAGCTAGCGGACTCGTGGGGAGCAGAAAGTGGACAGCCAGCGCGGGGAACGCGACGGCTTGTTCTCCTCGCTCTGCTGGTGGGGCTGCCCGCTTTAGCTGCTGCTATTTTCTTCGTGATGAAGAATCAGAATGGCGCGCCCACAGTTCCTGTGGGTGACGGGACGGTCGACAGTTCAGTCGATGAGTCCAAAGCCAGTGAGGCTCTCGTCCGGAAGTTTCTTGGAACTCGAAAAATTGAGGAGCAGTTGCCGCTGGTGAGGCATCCGGAGATTACTCAGGCAAGAATGGCGGTTCATGCTGAGCAAGGGCACCCACCTTTCGCGCAGGTTCGCGAATTTGGCTGGGCTGAATTCGCCATGATCAGCGGCAAGAGGTTCATGTGGATGGATGTGAAATTCAATGATGACACCTCCAGGACAGCTGTGTTCGAGGTGACACCAGAGGGGCCGAAGCTGGACTGGGAAAGTTTCGTCCTGTTTGCCGATCCACTGATGTCAGACTTTGTTTCCGAGCAACCTTCAGAGCCCGCCGTCTTCAGGGTCACATGTATGTTGGGTGACTACTATAACCGCCTCTACGAGGACGAATACAAATTCCTTTGTCTGGAATTGCTCGGGGCAGATGAGGTGTCCAGCTGCTGGGCGTATACGGATACGAATTCTGATGTCGCCAACAAGCTCGCCGAATTGTTTGCGAAAAATGGTAAGTCGCTAACAGGAGCCGATGGCAAAAGCAGACCTGCCATTAAGGTCATGTTGAAGATCCACTTCGAAAAAGACGAAAATGGCGAGTCCAATTCGCAGGCGTGGATTGACGGTGTCGAATCCGAATCGTGGATGATTCCTTAGACGCCACTAAGGCAGGAGCCAGGCATCCACTGCCGCTCCTTCGGAAACGGTGGTCTCCGGTTCGACGCATACCAGTGCGTTGGCCTTTGAAAGCGAAAACAGCGCGTGCGACTCCTGCAGCCCCAGTGGCTCAAAGTGGGCACCGCTCACCCGACCGCGAAACCAGTGAGCACGGTCTCCTTTATTATCGATTGTAGTGGCGGCCCTCACGTTTACCGCAGGAAGGCTTAAGTCTGCCCCTGAGGCACCCATCATCTTCCGTAGTGCCGGAAAGACGAACAACCAAAACGTTACGAAGGCGGATACCGGATTTCCCGGAAGACCAAAGGCGACACGGCCGTGAACGGGATCGACGCCAAATGCCAAAGGCTTGCCAGGCTTCATCCGTACCTTCCAGAAATCCATCTCAAAACCTGCCTGCTCCATGGCGGGGCGGACATGATCGTGATCGCCTACCGATACTCCTCCCGAGACAATAATGATGTCACATTGATCCGAGAGGGAGCGAAGCGAATCCGTCAGTGCCGCTAGATCGTCTCTGCCGTGCTCGACTCTGACACAGTCGCCTCCGGCTGATTTCACCAAAGCCTGCAGCATGGGCCCGTTGCTGTTGTAGATCGATGCTGCGGAAGGCAAGGGATGGCCGGGCGATACCAGTTCGTCGCCAGTGGAGAGGATGCCAACCTGTGGCACGCCTCCGACCACGATTTTGGCCCATCCTTGAGTTGCGAGTATCGCGAGGAGCGCCGGGGTGATGCGTTGTCCAGATTCGGCGAGCCGCTGTCCTGCACTGACATCGGCACCAGCCCGGCGGATGAACTCACCAGGCTCCGCCGCAATATTGACCGTGATCGTGCTGTCCGGGTGTGCCGTGACATCTTCCTGCATAAGCACAGCTGCAGTTCCCTGGGGGACGGGAGCTCCGGTGAATACACGCACCGCCTGCCCAGCGCTGACCGGAACCTTGGCCTCGGTGCCTGCCGCGATTTCGGAAATCACTCGCAAACACGATCCCTCAGCCCTTTTCCCGCATCCATCTTCCGCAACTGCGTAGCCGTCCATCGATGACTGGTCGAATCGGGGCAACGACAGGTGCGCCTGCATTGGTTGCGCGAGAAACCTCCCGAGTCCGGCGTCGAGAGCAACTTCGGAGGTGGGGAGTTGCGGAGTTTTCGCAAGTATGCGCTCCAGAGCATCGGCGGTGGTCAACATGGCCGGAACATTCGCCCGTCGACCGGGCGTTTCAAGATCTCTTGCCGTAAAGTAGAGATATCCGTTCCAGTGTTTCTATTTCCCGGACCGACCGATGAAGGATGGCAGGGGGGAGCGGTTGATCAATCATTGCTTATGGTAAATTCAGATTGGAAAGAGTCACGACTCACTCAAATAGCACTGAACAGCACTGCTGCTTTGCCAGATTTCCGAGCTTGTTTCCAGTCGTCGCAATCCGCGGCGGAAAGCTTGCAATTGTCTGCAGTACTGGATCAGTGTGCATACGCTACCGCGACTCAGTCTCAAGTAGTTCCCTCTTTATGATATTTCAGCTAGGCAGCCGAATTTTGCGCACCACCGATACCCGTCATCTGATGAAGATGGCGTGGAACTTCGGGTTTAAAGGCGCGCGCTCGGTACAATTGTACAAAAACCGTATGAAACGGGGAGAGTATTTCCCTGCGTTTCTCTACATTTCGATCCTGAATAGCTGCAATTTGCGTTGTCAGGGCTGCTGGGTCGATGTCGACAAGCCGCAGGTGAAAATCGAACTCGATCAGCTCAATCGGCTGGTCAACGACGCAAAAGAGCACGGAAACAGCTTCTTTGGAATTCTTGGTGGTGAGCCCTTCATGCATCCGGAACTGTTCGATTTCCTCGCCCAGCATCCCGATTGCTTTTTCCAGGTCTTTACCAATGGCCAGTTGATCACCGAAAAGGTGGCAAAAAAACTACGGCAGCTAGGCAATGTGACGCCACTGGTGAGCATCGAAGGTACCGAGATTATCAGCGATGAGCGCCGCGGCAAACAAAACGTGCTCACCCGCACCCTGCGTGGACTCGATCACTGCATCGAAAACAAATTACTGACCGGCGTGGCCACCAGTCTCTGCCAGACCAATATCGGTGATCTTTTGACCGAAAAATGGCTGCGCACGCTCATCGACAGGGGAGTGCACTACGCCTGGTATCATACCTACCGGCCCGTCGGTCCGCAGATTCATGAGGAACTCGCGCTCACCCGTGATCAGGCGCGGCAGGTGCGCCAGTTTGTGGTCGACATGCGGGCGAAATTGCCGATCGCTCTGATCGATGCCTACTACGATCACGATGGCAAAGCGCTCTGTCCCATGGCCACCGGGATCAGCCACCACATTTCTCCAAAAGGAGCCATTGAACCGTGTCCGATTATCCAGTTTGCCACTGACAACATCAACGATCAGCGCAATATCTTTGATGTGATGAATGGATCATCCTTCCTGAAGGACTTCCGTGAGACCGCCGCCCGTCATACCCGCGGCTGCATTGTGCTTGAGCGGCCTGATCTTGTAAAGGAACTCGCCCTGAAGCATGGGGCGACCGATACTACCATACGCGGCACTGCGATCGCTGAACTCGACTCGATGTCGAAAAAAGGCAGCCAGGTGTTGGAGGTTGAGATTCCAGAAAAACACTGGATGTATCGCATCGCGAAGAAGTTTTTCTACAACGATTTCGGCGTGTATCGCAATTTGCAGAACGCCGCACTGCCCGCAGACTCTAAGCCCGCACCGGAGAAAATTGCCTCGTAACGTCGCAAATGACTGATTCTTCACACCAGCCCCACAGGATTCTCTACTGCCGCTGCGCCTATGCCAACACGGTGCCGCAGGGAGTGAAGGATGACGTCCTGCAGCGCTTGAGCGAATCCGGCCTGCCATTTGAGGCCGTGTCCGACCTGTGCGAGATGTCCGCCAGTCGTGATCCGCGGTTGAAGCAGATCGCTGAAGGCGGCCGTGTCAAAATTGCAGCCTGCTATCCGCGCGCCGTGAAGTGGCTGTTCCATGCGGCTGGCCAGCCACTGCCGGAAGAAGGTGTCGATGTCGTAAACATGCGTGAGCTTTCAGCAGAAGATGTGGCTGCCCAGCTTCTCGATCGGAATACTGAATCAACCCCATCCTCTCATCCTGTGAATCATGCTGAGTAACGAAAATAGCCCAGTCCAAGTCATCCTATATGAGGGGAAGGGGGCATCCCCTCTGGCTGCGGAGATACGTCTCGCCGTGCTCAGTCAGTTGCTCGATAAAGGATTCGCCGTCGCTCTTGCAAAAGAGGGAGGCAGGCAGATTCCCACCCCGCCTTTGAAAGGAAACCAGCGCCTTCTGGTGCTGGGCGATTTTGTCGGTGACGCACCCAGCCTCGAAGACGCAGCCGGTCAGGCATCGATTGAAACGGTTACCGTCACCGGGCTCGCTGCAGACGAAGTTCTGGGGCTCGTCGAACAATTTCGCGAAGGCCAGCCAATGAATGAACCCGGCAAGTGGAAGCCGTGGTTCCCGGTAATCGACTACGATCGCTGTACCAACTGCATGCAGTGTCTCAGCTTCTGTCTGTTCGACGTCTATGGCGTCGATGAAGACAACAAGATCCAGGTGCAGAACAACGACAACTGCAAGACCAACTGTCCGGCGTGTTCGCGGGTTTGTCCGGAAGTCGCGATCATGTTCCCGAAGTATTCCGGTGGCCCGATCAATGGCGACAAGGTGAACACGCAGGATCTTGAACGCGAGAAAATGAAGGTCGATATTTCATCTTTGTTAGGGGGCGACATCTACGCCAGCCTCCGCAACCGCTCCGAGCAGGCGAAGTCCCGGTTTTCAAAGGAGCGCAGTCCAGATAAAGCGCTGAGCGAGCGCAAAAAGTGCCTTACAAAGCTACAACAGGCAGGTATGATTCCCGCCGAAGTACTGGAAAATCTCCCATCTCCTGAAGAAATTCAACGCCGCGCGGCCGCCGCCGCCGCAAAAGCCGATGCTGCGCTCAAAGCCCAGACATCCGCGAACTAAACGTCACTCCTTTTTAAAATTACATGAGCACGTCGACCACCGAAATTGCCTCACTGGCGCTGCCGAAAACGGTGCCGATCACGACCACTCGAGTACGGCCGCCGAAGAAGAACATTCCGCAGACAAAGGCCGAGCGTGATGCCTTGCTCGCTGCGATTCGCAACTACGTGGAGGTGCACAATCCGGTGCCGCCCATGCCGCAGGACGAACTCGAAGTTCATGCGCGCAAGATCCATAAGCAGACCGGGACGCCAGAAATTTATCTTCACTACACGGCAGTTTGTCTGAACAATGAGATGTGGCGTGAGACGCTCGCATCGATTCCGTACGAGCGCCGGTTGCTTTTGATGCCCAAATGTCTCCGCGTGGAAGACAAGTGCCCAGCGCCGTTCGATGAGTTCGGTCTCCTTTGCAAGCAGTGCGGACTTTGCACCATCCAGGATTTTCAAAATGAGGCCGAGCGGCTCGGTTATGCCGTTCTAGTAGCTGAGGGCTCTGCCGTCGTCATGTCGCTCATTCAGACTGGCAAGATCGAGGCAATCGTCGGAATCAGTTGTCTTGCTGTTCTTGAGCGCACCTTCCCTTACGTTGAGGCTGCCGCCATTCCTTCCGTGGCCGTTCCACTTTTGCAGGATGACTGCATCAATACCACTGTAGATAACGACTGGGTGTGGGATTACATTCATCTCAGCAGCGAGGACAAAACCCGCAGGCTCAACCTCAATGCTCTTCACGAAGACGTGCGGAGCTGGTTCGATCGGGAATCGCTCGAAACCATCATGGGCGCGGCCACGGGTCAGACAGAAGCCATCGCGCTCGACTGGATGGCCCGTGCGGGCAAACGCTGGCGTCCGTTCCTGACCGTCGCTGCTTACCAGGCGCTACGGGACGATCGGGGCGAACCGATCCCGGAAGACATCAAGAAAATCGCCGTTGCCGTTGAGAGTTTCCACAAGGCGTCACTCATCCACGATGACATCGAAGATGAAGATCACGAACGCTATGGCGAAAGCACGCTGCACCAGGAATACGGCGTGCCCGTTGCACTGAACGTTGGCGACCTGCTCATCGGCGAAGGCTATCGACTCATCGGTGAGTGCAGTGTAAGTGACAAACAGAAGACAGAAATGATCCTTGCTGCTTCCGTCGGGCAGCGAGAGCTCTGTCGTGGCCAGGGGGCAGAACTCTTGTGGGCGCGCAATCCAGAAGTTCTCAAGAGCACTCAGGTGCTGGAAATTTTCCGCCAGAAGACAGCCCCAGCTTTCGAGGTTGCCCTGCAAGTCGGTGCCGCCTACGCCGGGCACCTGAATGAAGTAGCCACCGTCCTGCACGAATACAGCGAAGCTCTCGGTATCGCCTACCAAATCCGCGACGACCTGGATGATCTATCAGAAGACTCCGGCAAGAACGAACTCGGCACCATCCGTCCCAGCATCCTGCTTTCCACCACCTACGAAAAGGCGAAGGGTGAAGATCAGGAGTTCATGGCACAGCTGTGGTCGGGTAAGAACGCCAGCGCCGACCTCGATCGGGTACGTGCCCTTGCCCACGGCGTTCAAGCAGACGACCGCTGTATGTTGCTCCTCGAATCCTACAAAGAGACCGCCATCCGCTCCCTCCAAGGTCTCGAGAACGCCAATCTTAAAGGCCTGCTCCGCCGTGTTCTCGGCAAGATCTTCAACGATCTCGAAATCAAAGGCTGGTGCCGCGAATATGAAGTGAAGAACGGCGTTCGCGAAGACGAAAGCGTTGCCCCGGCAACGGAGGATGAAGTCACAGCCGTAGCAGCTGGGTAAAGCACGCGTGCTCCGGCTCATCGGATTTATCCAGAGCACTTTGCTGATTCCTCAGGAGGAGTAGAAAGAAGGTGCGCTCAGCGCAGCAACTGTGTGCTACCGGATGGAAGAACGCAGTGCGATTCTTAGCTTACTCGGCTATAATCCAAGATGGCCGAATCGTCCGTCGAAAATTCCTGCAGAACTCAGGTCTGGCTACCGGGACTTGGTTCGTAACTTGTTTTCTGTCATCGATAGTGCGGCAGGTGCCGACGCTCCCGCCTACTACCGTCCCGGCGAGCGCGGCTACGAAACAGTCCGTGCGCGCGCCCTTCAATTCTGACATCGGTCTGAAACCGGCCGTCATCGCCGTCTGCGCGAACGAGATCCAGGTCGCGACAGCGGTGGCTCGCGCACGCGCAGAAAGGTTGTCCATTGCGGTGAAGAGCCGCGGCCACAGCTTCGGTGGCTTTTCGCTCAATGAGGCGGGATGGTCATTGAGCTCTCGCGGATCTCACGGCCCCGCCTTTACGCGAGCTACTCCTTCGTGTCCGGCCCTGGTATTACTTTGGGCGATGTCTTCGGGTTTCTCCTGCCGAAGGGGCGGCTTCTACCCGCTGGTTCCTGCTCGGGCGTGGGCCTGGGCGGTCTGACTCTTAGTGGCGGCTATGGGATTTTCGCCCGCCAGTTCGGCCTGACGTGCGACCTGCTCAAACGAGTGCGCATGGTCGACGGGACTGGCCGCATTGTTGATTCCGCAGAAGATCCCGATCTGCTCTGGGCCTGCCGTGGAGGCGGCAACGGCAACTTCAGAGCCATCACTTCGCTGGAATTCCGCACGGTCAAGGCTCCCCCAAGGCTTGCCGCCCGGCGCTTCACGACGGGCGCTCTTACCCCAGCCAAAGCTGGCCGGAAGGTTGCCGCCTGGTTCGCCATGGCGGAGGAACTGCCCGATCCGATCTTCTCTGCTCTCGTGATCAATGGCACCAGGCACTACGGAGTGGATGCGCCCATCTCCGCTCCAAAAACTTCGGGGGTGACCCAGTCGATCCAGGGGGGCGGGGTTCCGCTAGCTACTTCTGTAATCAGGGTGAGCTCGCGCTCTGTATCTGTCGCTTCTGCTCTTATTGGAAGTGGGATGGTGATGGTTTCGGAAAGAACGTGGCGGTCGCGGCGGGGTACGAGGCCGGTGCGGTAAAGTTCTTTGCCGTCCTCAAGGACGCGGAAGGTGACTCCGGCCCGCTGGGCTACCCCGGCTTCTGTGGGGCCAACTCTGACCTTCATAGTGAGTTGGGCCTGGTCGGTGGGCGAGATCTTCCAGGTGAGAGTGGAATTTCCAGGCACTCGAATGCCGACAAGGCGATCCCAGTCGCTGGGGTCTTCGAAGGCGTCTGCCTGCACTCTGCTGCCGACAGGCTGTGTTGCTTTGCTCAGCAGGCCGTCCCGCCATAGTTGCAGGGTATTGTCAGTATTCAGCGGCACCAGGCGCCACATGTTGGTCATGGCCAGAAACTCTTCTGCGACTTCCCAGATGACGAGGTCGACTTCATCCAGGTTGTTCCTGCGGGAGAATATTTTGCGGGAGGTCGTGACTCCTGCGTTGGGGGCGATGATGTCCCATTGCGCTCCGATGCGTGCCTGTAAGTGATCTCCATAACTCGAATGATTGTCATCAAAGATCCGGGTCAGCGAATCTCCGAGTAGCTGAACCTGGTAATCCGAGTTGGCTGGAGCGGGCTCGACGGGGAATACGACAGTGTCGACATCGAGGTTTTCGATGCCATGGGTTTCCATTAGATCAGCAAAGTCGCCCCGGTGGGAAATCGATCTTTCGCTGGTTACGGGTTCCACGAGACGCGCACTGTTTTTCAGCAGGCCGTTGTCGCGAATGTAGTCGGCGGTGGCGTTGGCTGAGGCCTGCGCGCCAAAGGGCGACCAGTGGCTGTCGTTAGGGAGGTAGACAGGGTAGGTCTTTCCGTCCTTTGTTGTGGTGTAACGCTGGGCTAGAAGGTGTGAAGTCAGATTGAGAACGTGAACCCCTTGCTCACGCAATGCCTCGCACCAGTCTTCAACGGGAGCGTTTACCGGGCCATTCTGCTGCCAATCGTAGGGCATCCCCGTTTCAAGGTCGGCAAAAATGGTGGTGGCTCGTGGAACCACTACGAAGAGGAGGGGGATGCCCTTGGCTGCGAGTTGCTGGTGGAAATCGAGCACAACGCTGAAGGAGCCAGTTCCAGCAGGTGCGGAGTCCGGCAGTTTCCAAAAATCCTTGCGGTAGATCTCACGTGTGGGCATTCCGAAACAGAAGCCTTCCTGGCCGACGGTGAAACCTTCCCCGCGTTCGACCAGCTTGAGATTCAATGGGGCCAACTCCTCCAAAGGTGCACCGTACACCGGAGGCTCGACATGCACGTGCGCGCCCGGTTTCACCACAGCCATCGATTCCACCCAGAACTCGGGCTTGTCCAATGCGTCCGTTTCATCGATGCGCATGGTTGTGCCGAGTCCGGCTCCTTCAAGATCGAGCGGCACCAGAGTGAAGCGGATGAGCGCTCCATCAGTCAATTCCTGGCCAGCTTGCATCACTTTGTTCCTGAACGCCCAGGTCGTCGCATGGAAGGTATTTCCTTCAGTGGCATCACCAGAAATCGAGCGTTCCACCTGGCATTGCACAGTAAACAGGCAGTCGCGGTAAGATGCGGTGTCGGGCGACGGGAGATCGGGCGAGCTTAATACCACGGCATCGACGATGATAGGCGCAATCTCCGATTTTCCGGCACTGGTGCTGTCGCTTGTTTGGTCGGCACATCCCATCGCCAAGGATACGAGAACTCCGGCCAGGAGTCTTGCAAGGCGTTCCGTGCAGGGGTGGGCAGGGTAGATTGTGCTGTTGAATCGATCCATTGAACGCAGGGTAGAATAGGTTTAGCGATGTCGCAATGATTGCCTCATGCGCGTGAAATCGCGGCAATTTTCACCTTTCTGTCGCTGCTTGCGCCTGCTGCAGAACCTTATCATGAAATTATTACTGATTTTCAACGTGATTTTCAAGTAACTATTGGTAAAAATCATGCAAAATATTTTGACAAGAATGGCTGGCTATATTTTACCAAGGAGTATTTTGACCTTCTGTATCCAAGTTATGGTGATACATATCCAACTTACAACGGCGCTGTAGGAATGACATATGAGCAAGGTGGTAGCGGTAGGGCAGGACTGGGAATTAAAACTTCTGATGAAGATATATTAACCTTAAAGGATAGGATAGCACATCATTACACCACAGGGTTGTCAACTATCGAAATATCATCGCTGAATGCAGAAAAACTAAAAAAAGAATTTACTGATTATTTTTCAAAAGCTAAAAACAGTCCAAAAGGAATCTATAAAAGTTATGTGATTAGCAGCTCTAATGATGTTGATAAGATTGAAAGTCTAAAAAAATTGTTAGATAATCATAAGATAGCTTACGGTTTGGCTTCAGCTGATAAAGTTCAAAAAAGCTTTAGTTACAAGGACAATACAACTAAAAATATTCAACTATCTAAGAATGATTTGATTATAAATACAAATCAACCTAAATCAAATTTGATAAAAGCATTGTTTGAGCCACAAGCAAAATTGAGTGACTCTATAACCTATGATATCACTGCATGGTCACTTCCTTACAGTAGAGGTTTGGAAGCGTATGCATTGGCAAATACCATCCCAACAACAAAGGATGAAACTGTTTTGAAAGGAACTTTTACGGGTGTTGAAAAACCCTATGCGTACCTCTCTAAATGGAGTAGTATTAATGATGTTTCTTTCCTTTCGTATTTACTGAAAAATAATATCAAAGTAAGATTTTCACAACAACCATTTTCTGTTGATGGTAAAAATTTTGAAGCCGGAACATTGGTCATCACTAGAAAAGGAAACGAAAAACTAGGAGATAATTTTGATAAGATAGTAAAGGATGCTTCCGAAAAATTTAAGAGAAATATCCATGGAGCATCTACAGGAATGGTTACTAGCGGTAAAGATTTTGGTTCTGACAGGGTTTCATATTTAAAAGCCCCTAAAGTAGCATTGTTGTCCGGCAAGGGAGTGTCTTCACTCAATTTTGGAGAAATTTGGCATTTCTTTGAACAACAAATACAGTATCCTGTAACAGTTTTAGATACTGATTATTTTAATAGGATTGACCTGAGAAATTATGATGTATTGATCCTTCCGGAAGGATATTACGGAAATGTGTTGGGCAAAGA
>JAGROY010000390.1 GCA_020439995.1 Verrucomicrobiia bacterium | reverse complement strand
CCCGGAACCGTCTTTGCCTTTCGCCAGGCGCTCCGTTCCAGCAGCGCTGCGCTACAGCCGCTTCCGCTGCTCACCCGTCGAAACGCAGACCGTTCCCTCCTACCGCTTCCACCACCCACCGGAAGCATGTTGGCACCGTGTTTCACACCGTGCCAAGAGGTGAGGGTGGCTCCGCACCACACGTGGTGCCCAGCTCAGGGATCACGCATACCATCGCCTCCTTCGTCGGCCCACCGCCGTAAACCCAAAGCCCGGCACCACGCCACCGTTCGTCGCTTCGCCCTTATGTTGATTGGTCTTACACCGTGTTGGGCAGTCTCGCATTCACCGCCAACAGATCTCCACCACTCGGTGATGCGAGACTGCCCCCAACACCGTGCGCTTCATTTCAGCCGCTCATTGAGCGGTTCGTTGGAAGCTCCGCACCCCGCAGCGGCGTGCCGGGCGTCAACGGAAAAATGGGTATCCCAGAGGGAGCCCTCCTTCCCTTCGGCATTTTGTCCTTAGGACTCCCGGCACTCTGCTGCATCTTGCAAAGCGTCATTTTTTCTCTCGAAAAAATGGTTTTTCATCCTCCTTTTCTTTCGATCCACGATCAGTGGTCGGTGGCCCATTAAGGCGTGCGCTGGCCCGGCATGCAGAGCGAAGCGTGATCGGCTCGTTGGCCGATGGCGGCGGAGTGACGCCGGTCATGAAGCGATGTTATCACATTTATTGGCACGTTGTTAGTGTTCGGCTTAATGGAGCCGGAATAGCTCTATAAGTCATTGGTAGATAATGTGTAATACATCAAAATAAGTTGCTTATTTTAGGCGTTTTCTATTGAAAAATGTTCATTAGAACACTATAGTTAGAACGTAACTTGAGAGCGGAAGAAGCGCTCTCTCACAAACAGTAAAACATAAACACGAAAGGTAATTAGATCATGTTCACTAAGAATTCCATCCAACTGACAGGCAACATCGCCAAAGCACCTGAAACTCGCAAAGCCGGCGACACCACCGTGACTCGCGCGCGTCTCATTCACAACGAGACGATCCGCAAAGCAGACGGTGAAACCGTTGAACGCATGGTTGCCGTTGATCTCGATATCTGGGGCAAGCGCGGCGAAGCCTTCTCCAAGCATGTCACGAGCAAGGTGCCTGTTTGCGTCGAAGGCAAATTGCAGCTCGATCAGTGGGAGCATGAAGGCAAGCCGCAGTCGCGCTTGCTCATTCGCGTCGAAGACTGGCAGTTTCTCTCTGCCAAGCCGGAGGAGAAGCCCGTAACGGAGGCGAAGCCGAAAGGACGCCGCACAGCCGCCTAACACAGTCAGGCAGTGGCGGGGAGGGGCTGGAACCCCTTCCCGCCGTGAGCCACCCATCTAATCACGTCGGATAACGAAAACAGATACATGAAACTCAATAACCTTTTCCTACACTGTGGCGGCGCTCGCGTCGAGCCCGAACAATTGGAACGCGTCAACACACCACCAGCCGAGGGACGCTGGCAACCGGTTGCCCACGCTACGCTTGCCTCCCAGGTAAGGCGCGGTCTTGAGGATGCCGGAATGAGAATCCTCACCGAAGCACACGCTCTCAATCGGGGCGGTGCTCAGTATTTCGGACTCATGCAAGTCGCCATTGATGGACATCAAAACGATGACTGGGGAACAATCGTTGGCTTGCGCAATTCACACGACAAACGCTTTCCCGCAGCATTGGCATTGGGAAGCTCAGTCTTCGTTTGCGATAACACGGCCTTCTCTGGCGAAGTGGTTCTTGCTCGTCGACACACCACGAACATCTTGCGCGACCTGCCACAAGTGACCACTCGCGCCATTGGCAAGCTGGCGGATTTCGTAGGCATGACAGAGCAACGCGCGACCGTATACCGCGACCGTGAAATGGGCAATGCGGAAGCGCATGACCTCATTGTTAGAGCGCTGGACGCACGCGCGATCACCACGACCATGGTTCCTAAGGTCTTGGAGCAATGGCGCGCGCCCAATCATTCCGAGTTCAAGGATCGCAATCTCTGGAGCCTCTACAATGCGTTTACCGAGACGCTGAAAGGTGGCTTGCTGAAACTGCCTCAGAGAAGTGAAGCACTTCACGGAGTGCTTGATGTCGCAGTTCAGGTGGAGCGGAAGGAAGCACTTGCGCTCCCAGCCTAACCAGCTCTCACACTTTGAAGATATCCATGAAGGCAATCGGCTAACAATCCCCACCCGCAACGGATGCGTGCGTGAAGCCTTCGGCCAGCACGCCGGAAACGTTGTTCGCGTCCGTTGCGGGTCTCCTTGGTTCCAAACACAATTACCAGTAAGCTACGGCACATTGCTTCGGCTAGCTGGCGATCGCACAGCATCGCCTTCAATCGCCCCGACCTTTGAGGAGACAGCTACCACGGAGTTCGAATGCAAATAACGCGAATCGATGTCCGCAACGAAGCCGCCTTTTGCCTGATCGCGTAGATCACCGGTGAAAATCACCGGACGCAGCACAACGACCAAGGCCACCTCAACGAATCTTACATCTTTCACTCACTGAACCATGAACACCATCGGACTTCCCGAAACCATCACCTGGCGCGGCGACGACTACGCCATGCCTACCGAAGCAGAGATCGAATTCTGGACGCTTGACAGTGTCTGCGAAACACCTGACGGCGACATCGTCGAGCCGGATCACCCGGACAGTTGGCTTAGTCTCTTGGGATTGGTTTAGCTCCCAGTTGCAACCAAACTTGAACGCTGTCCCGTGCTGCGATCCTAAACGACTGAAACTAGCATGAGCGTTGATTCCAACGACTTGCCCCATCTTGTGGATCATCTGCTATTTAATCACGGCACCGCCACCATGCTTGCGCTTGGTTCCACCTTGTTTGTCATCGGCTATCTTGGCCTTCACGGGATCAGTCGCCGCCGCTTCTATCGAAAGAAGCAACACGACCCGTTTCCGAGCTACTTCCGATGCTGGTTGATCACCAACCTTGAAGGCTACCTCGGTGTCCTCTTCCTCTTGATGGGCGTGACTGGTTTTCTATGCCTGTTCGCCGGTTTCATCGATCTGATCGACGACTAGAACGCCTCGCTACTTAACTGCATCCGTTCTGCGATGCAGTACATGGATCCGACCCTAGAATAACCATAATTGCGCGAAAAATTTTCCGGCGCGGCCGCACATTCGTTAGGCCGCGCCGGAATCGGGCAATCGCCCTGAGGTCAGTGGCATTCGCCAGACGGTTGAAGATTCGTTAGTTCCATCGCTAAGCGATCAGCCGTCCCCGTCCTCCTCGCCCTTGGTTTGGATGTCGATCCTCTCCACCCGACATCGGCCACTTTCGCTTGCGATTTCGCTTTCCACGGTCGTCAGAAGACTGACAGACACCTCGAGCAAGCGATAGGCGCGTAGTTCGCGCCATAGCTTCTCGAGGTGGGCTCCGTGAATAACAATGCCAAAGTCATCGTAGTCGATCGCGATGCTCGCGCGATCCCGCGACAGTCGAATCGAGCGCAGGTGGAAGTAAGGTAACGCCAGCGTCTGCGCCTTGGCCTGAAAGGTCAGAGTTTGCGGGTGATCGTCGGTTTGGTAGGTCTCTCGTGGATTTGTGAGTTCGGTGATCATGCTTGGTGTGTTTTTGAGTAACGGAATGAGATTCGTTAACGGCGGCGTCCGGCCCTGCGCACGCCAGCTCGGGCACGTCCGAACCAGTTGGCGATCTGGTGTGCTTTGCGCATACCACGCACCACGGCGTAGGCGCGAAACTGGTTTCGCCGTCGGCTGTGGACGGCTTTCTGCCGCCGTGTCTTGAGCCACTTCTGAACCTTCTCCGGCAACCGGCTGACGCCGAGTTTCGTCCAAAGGGCGTTGAAGCTCGCACGGCTCTGGGCGCGACGTTCGTGTCGCGCGACGTCCTTCATCAAGACTTTGATTCGAGCCTCACGTTGCTTTGCCAGTTCGACAGCGTTGCCACTTGGTTTCTTATTCAACCTTGCTTTGGCTTGCTCGCTCAACAGCTCTCCTAGCTCTTTGCCCAATCCAGCAACGAATTCTCGTGCCAGCATGCGTTCAGATCGGTTCGCGACCGCACCTTTGAGCGCGCTGAGATCGTGAGCGTAAAGGCGATGGCCTTCCTTGAAGCGCGTGTTGGACACGTAGAACTGACGCAAATTGGAGGCTGGCAGTGAACTTGGGCCGACCACAAGAATGGAGTTCTGGACGCTGGCGCCTTGCGATTTATGCGACGTGACGGCATGGCCATGACTCACTTGTGTGAAGTGATCAGGCAGCACTTTGCCGCCACTCAACATCACTTGATTAGTGGATGCATTTACGGACTCCACGTGCAGCCGTTCTCCGTTGGAAATGCCAATGTCAGGACAGTTTGCTCGGAACAATAGTTCATCACCAGCGGCCACTTTCAACGGCCGTTCTTCGGCAACGTCGAACCCGCCGCGTTGCTTCCGACCGATCCTGCCCAAGGTTCCATCGGGCCGCTCTGCGACAACGCCGTTGTCGAGAACCTCTCTGACAATGGCGGATTCGCCGATCTTCATGCCCGCCACGGGACGATGAAAGTTGAGCACCATGCCCGGTTGATAGTCCTGCCAGTGACAGCGCTCGACTTCCGTCCACGACAACGACGCGGATCCTCGGATCTCAACCTCGTCGCCATGAATGAGGTTCCTCGCTTTCAGCTCGGCTCTCGCATCGGCGTTGAACCAGTCGATGTCTTCCCACGTTGGAATGACGACGAGGGTTTCCCTGCCAGCTTCGACCTCGTCGGCGTAGTGGTGCGCCGCATCCTTGAAGAGTTCGCGGGCATCTGGGATCTCGTGAACCATGCCTAACACTTCAGCTTGTTCCAGTGCCTTAAGCGATTTGCCCTCGGCTAGCAGCTTTGCCAATTTGCGATGAACCTCCGCGCGTTGACGCCGCACATCTGAAAGCCGTTCCGGTTTGATCAGACCGGAATCGATGACACTTCGCAGAGCATTGCCTCGCTCCACCGATTCATGCTGCTTGGTGTCGCCAACTAACACCAGGCGTGCGTGACGTTCGTTGGCGATGGTCACCAACTCGGCGAGTTGCTTTGTCGAGAGAAACCCTGCTTCATCGATCAGCACGGCACACCCTGCCGCCTGCTCTTGCAGGCGTTCGCTATTCAAGAATGCAGCCACGGTTGCGGCATCAGGGTATCCGTTTGTCTGAAGTTCAGCAGTGGCTCGCGTCGTGGGGGCCAACGCAATCAGCCCTGCGCCTGTAGCGTGACGATAGGCTTCATCGAGTCTCGCCAAGGTATGGGTCTTGCCGGTGCCAGCATCCCCTATCAGAATCGCGATGCCATTGCGGCTCTTCGACAGATTCTCGATTGCTTGCCGTTGGCCGTCATCCAGCAGATCGAGACGCGCCCCTTCACAATCACCTAACGGCTTGAAGCGTCCGCGCGATTGCTTTCCAAACACAAGAATCGACGTCTCTTCCTGATGCACCTGTCGGGTGGTGATGAGATAGCCGTCGCTAAGCGCGCCGGATCTTGAACGCATTTCCTTGTAGAGACCGCTCGGATCGAGATCGCCGATCCGTTTCGATCCAAAGCGCAGCGCTGATGCCAGGGCATCGCCAAGACGCGGAACGCTGGTGCGTTCCAAGCAGTGATCGAGTCCCATCTGTGACGCCTCGTTGAGGCTTCTACTTGCGGGCAGTGCGATCCCTTGCGCGACCCGTTCTCGCGCGTGCTTCACAATCTGGTCAACCGCTTGAAGACTATGTTCGTCGAGTCGCTCACGTTGTTGCTGACGCACTTGGGGGGTGGAGATCTCGGCGAGCTTTGGATTGCGCCAATCTCTGACAAAGTCTTCGATAGTCGCTTTTTCAGGCGGTTTGCCAAAAGCGTTTCGATATTCCGCCTGGAATCGCACCTCGGCAGCGCCGCGATTGTCTTTGATGAACTGTTCGATTCTCCGTTTGCTAGGCCGATGGCCGAAGACATTGCGGTAACGATCTTCGAAGCTGAGCCGCTGGCGCGCCCGTTCACTGAAAGCCTGCTCCATTTCTTTCGTGATTCCAGCAATCTGGAAACCGAGTGAACCCTTAGCGGGTTCGATTTCGTACCCTAACTGCGTCAGTCGTCGAGCGAAATCATGGTAGAGAAATTCGCGTACGTACGGACTCGCTTCCAGCATCGCCCGGCGTTGCAACGCTAGCCAGTGTCCGCGTTCTTCATCATGACTCGCATTGGGCATGACGACATGGGCATGCAATTGTGGATCGAGTGATCGGCTGGCATCGTGAAAGAACAACGCTCCAACGATGTTGCCGGTGACACGCAGCTTCTCGGTGTTTCGGAACTTCCCAGTTCGCAACCGTACAGCTGCGAAGTGCTCCATTTCCTTCACCGCAACCCTAACCGATTGCTGCCACGCTTCCCGGACGCGATTATCTCCGCCCACAATCGCGGCAATGCTTGCCGCCTTGGGCGCGCTCAACGTGATGTCGTGCAACGCAATCGCGCGCCGTTCCTCAAGCTTTCCGGTGCGATTGTTAGCCACCTTGGCGACTTCTGCCTTCCGAGCAGTGAGTCGCTCGCCGGTGAACGGGTGCAGGTTGTTGCGCAGCATCTCGAAGTGTTCCGCTTCGACCGCTCCCTCCAGACCCAGCAATTGCGCGCCTTTCCCAACCCACTCGCCCTCGACCTTCTCGCCTTCAGCGTAGTAGTCGTTCGCAGATAGGTGCTTTGACAGGTAGGTTTCCCCGCCAGCGATGGATACGGCTGTGATCATGTCCGATACCGCGCATGAGTCGGCATCAGTTAATTCGCCGTTTGGCAGTGAACATCACTGGAAATGTCATCATTCGAGTTCAAACACTGACTTCGGGATCCAGATTGGCATTTTCATGTAAGGATCTCAGGTCGACGGGCTCCTAACGGTATGAATACCTTTCAATCTTGGACAAATCAGAACAGGAACAAGTGTTTGCCGACTGGCTGGCGAAGCATCACAGGATCCTTCATAAGGTGGCCAACAGTTTCGCTGTCGGCCAGGATCGTGACGACCTGATGCAGGAAATGCTGGTGAGCCTTTGGCGGGCGATCCCTTCTTTTCGTGGAGAGGCTAGCGCCTCAACCTTCGCATATCGCGTCGTTCATCACTGTGCGTTGACGTGGATCCGCGGCGAGACTCGCAGGCTTCGCAAGCATTCGGCGGCTGCACGTGACCTGTTGGCAGCCAACGCGGAGGATGCTAGTTCTGACAGCCGATTGGAATTGCTCTACGAATGCATACGCGAGCTTCCGGCCATCGATCGATCGGTCATCACCATGGCTCTGGATGGTCTGAGCCACGCTCAGATCGGAGACATCATTGGTTCGAGAGAGAACACCATTTCCGTGCGCATCCACAGAATTCGAAAACAACTCGCCTCAGCGATACAAAAGAAATCAACATGAATACATCTGACCTCGAAGAAATCTGGAACCAACCACAGACCAGCAGCTTACCAAACGCAGAGGAAGCGCTCCAAACGTTTCGTCGAGAGCAATCGAAAGTGAAGCGGCGGAAGTTTTGCATGACCATGTGTGGTTTCAATCTAGCGCTTGCATCAACTCTTGGCGCTTGGGCGCTCGCGTCTGGAAAATCAGCAATTTTAGAATCGTGGCCCGCGCTCGTTTCACTCATCGCCCTTTGGGCCACCTACATTGAGTTCGTCCTGTTCCGGCGTCGTCAATCGCATCGGTTTGGCCAGCAGGATATCCGTTCGGTGCTTCAGGTGTCGCTGCGACGAGCCCTCGCATCCTTGCGGGAGATCAAGATTCTTCTCGCTGTGAATCTTTTGACCATTGTTCCAATGACCCTCACCAGCGTTCAGATGCTGATTAGCTCCGACAAAATGACCACCCGAGAGGCTCTCAGCTTTGGAGTCTTCGGTTTTGTTGTATTTGGGCTAAACATCGCTTTCCTTGCGGTCTACGGTATCGCGAAAATTCGGCCTCAGTGCCACCTCCTGCGAGATCGGCTTGATGCGCTCGATTCGTAACCGCCGAGGCGAAGTTCGCGCCCAAAACCTCCGTCACTCAGTACTGTCCTTGTCAGGATAAGTGATAGAATCCTTAGCACTCACAAATTCAGTTCAGACCCAAGAACTGTGCTAACTCCCGCACGGCAGCGGTTGCGGAATGCCCACGGCAGACTTGTTTGGAGACGATACCGAGTTTGGCCTTTGCGCGATCTGCCTTCGTATCGACGTGACCGACGATCTCAATTCCGCTCAACAAAGGTAGCGCGTAGTAGCCGCGCACTCGCTTCTGCGGCGGCGTATAGACTTCCCAGCGATAGTGATAGGCCCACACGGCTTCGGTGACTTTGCGGTCGTAGAGAAGGGGATCGAGTGGCGCGAGTAACAGAGGCTTGCTTTCGCTTTCCGAGGTTTCAAGCATGGCCTCATCGGCCTTCAAGATGAACAGGCGCGGGATTCTAGCATCACCGGGCGTGACGGGAAGGACTTTGTCCTCTAACAGACGATGTTCTTTTGTGGTCAGGGTGCAGAGTCGGCGTTGGCGAAGTTTATTGAGTGCTAGCCAGCGCTGTGTTTCCTCGGTTTTGGCGGCCGGTGCGCTGAGGGTTGCCGCGGGGATGACTCGTTCAGGGAGGTCGTAATAGCGCCGGTTGCCTTGGCGCTGAGCGATCAGCACTCGACCGTGGAAGAACAACTTTTGTAGAGTGGCCTTCGCCAACGTGGCGGATGATCCCCATACGTGAACGGAGCGCTTTCCGCCATCGTCGATTTCTTGAGATGAAAGAGCACCTTGCTCCTTCATCTGAGCGAGGATGCGCGAGGCTAGTTTCTTTTCGGCGGCGGTCAGTTTTCCTGACCATGCCCCGTCATCCTTTCTGCGCTTTCTCATTTCGCCTTGGAGATGAGGCCACGCTTCCAGTGGCATCGCTACGAGTATGTTCGAGCCGGGCAGGTGATGCTCGAAGGCCGTGCGCTGGTCGGCATTCAGCGTCTCATCGCGCCCATGCAGAAAGTGCATGAGGCCTTCCTCGCGATAGGCTGCGACTCGGTTGCGCAAGATCAAATCCTGCATGCGACCACAGACGTTGATGGGATCGATTTGCACATAGCCGAGATGCTGCAACGCGTCACCAACACCCGTAAATGGCGCGTCTAGCCCAGTGGCTCGTCGCATGAAACGGCGAGCCACTGCTTGAGTGATAGGGCGAGCATCCGACATCATGTGCTCATGGGTTGGTCAGCGCTTCGATTAAAAGTGGAGTTCAATGGATCTCCCGGCGAGGAATGCAGATAGTTGCTCCTATGGTTGGGTGCACCAAGGAAGTTAAACTCAGGAGCGATCATTTCACCACGGCGATCGCAAAACCGTCGTAGCCCTTGGCCCCCACCGTTTGAATCGCCGTACTTTCGATCTGCGGATGGTTGCCCAGCCATTCGAGAGCTGCCCGGGAACCTTGAACTTTCTCGTCGGCCGAATCGGTATCGATGATGGCACCATCACGGACAATGTTATCGAGAACGATCACGCTCCCTGATCGACTGAGCTTCACGGCCCATTCGAGATAGGCGACGTTGCTCGGCTTGTCGGCATCAATGAAGATGAAATCGAATGCTGATGCACCTTCAGATTCAATTTGTGGCAGGATGTCGAGTGCCGCTCCGAGTCGAAGGTCAACGCGATCCGACACGTCTGCGGAATCCAGATTCGCTCGGGCGACTTCGGCATGTGCTGGGTCGAGTTCGATCGTGATCAGCGCCCCTTCAGGCGGTAGTGCACGCGCCAACCAGATGGTGCTGTAACTGCCAAGTGTTCCGATCTCTAGAATGCGCTGTGCGTGGTGAATGCGTGCAAGCAGATGCAGAAACTTCCCTAGTGTTTCTGAAACCTGGATCTCCGGTAGACCGGCAGCCTGGCAGTTGGCGATAGCATGATCGAGAATGGGATCAGGGGCGTGCAGCTCGTTGATGAGGTAATCATCGACGGCTGACCAAGTGGGTTGCATAGAGGGGACTGACGGATCCATTGGAAAAATCTAGCGCCAGCCATGGCGATTGGAAAGCGCTTGGTGCGTGCGATAGTCGAGCCTTCCAAGAGGAAGCGGATTCCATGAAAAGCTCAGTAGATTGCATCGATAAATCGCTGTTGTTTGAATGCTGATTGAGAATAAACCGAGAGCTGGTTGCCTCAGAAGCTAGGCGCAACTAGGTGCGGATTCCCTAGCGTTCGGCTACCTGCGTTCAATTGTCGCTGTATTCAGCGAAGGTTATTGATTGGGTGACACAAGACCCACACGCAGATTGCGCGTGGATTTGCTCGCCGTTTGCGGCTGGTTTTCCGGCCTCAAAAGCGGCCTCTCATGACTACATTAAGCGGTCACTAGCATGAACAATACGGCCTCTGATTCATGAACTAAGCGGCCGCCTGCGACCTAGCGCTTTTGTTTCCTACCCACATACCCTTCTGAAAAACTTCAGAAACCTGGTGATGGTTTCCAGCGAACGGCGAATTACACATGAAATGGAACTGACACCAGAGGAGCGCCGCCAGCAACTGGCCGATGCCCAACTCACTTTCGACGACCATGGCGTTGGACGCGGTAGCAAACTGGAGCCGCACCGTGTCGCCATTGTCGAAATGCGTCGATGCCGCTGGCCCTATCGCCGTGTCGCCGAATGGCTGCAAGTGAATCGCAATGTGAGCGCGACTGCCGAAACGGTCAGAAGCTTCTGCCGTGTTCGAGGTATCCGCAAAGGTGCTAGTGCTGCTCAGCGAGTGCGAGCCCAAAGCCGACAATCGGGACAATCTGCGAAGGAAGGCTCAACGAATTCGGACTCTCAGGATTCGTCTAAGCGCGAGTTCGACTTCGACGAATCTCAGCCCATGGAGACGTGGAAAACCAGAACTGGGAAGCGGAAACAATGAGCCCGCTATTCGATAGCCAATGACCAGTTCGTCGCAATCAGAACCGGTACGTGTCGTCTTCACGGAAGGCGGCAAGGGGGGCGTTGGCAAAACTGAGGCCGCCGTGTGTCTTGCCACTTGGTATCAGCGTCAGGGCATCATTCCGAAGCTCATCGATTTCGGCGCTGAGATAAATCCAAAGGGTTGCCTTAGTAGCTTCTTTCCAGATGCCGTGAAATTGGACACTCGGGAATCAGGCACCCTTGATCACTTCTTCGGTGCGCTGGACGCCACGGACGGTGTGGTTCTCGCCGACATGAGCGCGGGTGCTGGTGCCGCCACTCAACGATGGCTGGAGAAGTCCTTTCAGGATCTCCGTGATATGAACATTCGTTGCACCGCTACATGCGTGACGACCAATGAGCCGGGGGCAATCAATGCCGTCCTTCAGTCGGCCAAGCGATTGCAGAATCGCGTCGATTACCTCGTGGTGCTCAATGAGATGCATTGCCCACGCAATGAGTTTCACTACTGGCATCACAATCCTGACGTGGAGCGATTTATTGATGTTCTCCACCCCACTGTCATCCGGATGAGATCGCGCGGCGAACGATTCCAGGCAGAAGTGCGCAATCACGCTTTCACCCTTGAAGCGATTATGCGGCGGGAGGTCGTTCCCGAATTCTTCCGCTACAGCCGAAATATCGCCCACGCCAGGCACTGCCTTCGACAGATCTATGCGGAATTTGGCACCGCCACTGACATTCTACTGCCGCCGAACGCTGCGGCAATAGAAGTCATCGTTTAACACAATGTCTGGAGGATCATCTCAGGGAAGAGCGTTTTCGCAAAGAATGTTGTGATCAATTGAGGCAAACGGCGAATTACCCACAGGAAGAACCACTCATTTACCTCAACCAGTCAAATTCGCCCTTACAATGTCAAAATTTTCACTATCTCCCATCCGCGTCGTCTTCACCGAAGGCGGCAAAGGCGGTGTCGGCAAAACCGAGATCGCTATCAATTTAGCCACGTGGTATCAACGTCATGGAATCTCGCCGAGACTCATCGACTTTGATGCCGAGAATACTGACAAGAGCGGCCTCAAAAGCTTCATTCCCGATGCGGTCAAACTCGATCTCCACGAGTCCGGTGCCCTCGATCACTTCTTCGAAGTCTGCGACACGGAAGATCGCGTGGTTCTCGCCGATATGGGGGCCGGCGCAGGCGCAGCGACCTATCGTTGGTTTGAAAGGATGTTTGAAGACTCGCGAGAGTTGAACATGCGTTTCACAGCCGTCGGTGTCACCACGAACGATCCCGGTGCTGTTCTCTCCATTCTGCAATGGGCCAAACACCTTCAAAGCCGGGTCGACTACCTCGTTGTTCTTAACGAAACTTTGGAATCAGATCAATCTTTCGAATACTGGCATGACAATCCGCTAGTGAAGAAGTTCGTCGACACCTTTGATCCCTGCGTCATGCAGGCGGATGTCAGGATCGCGGAGTTTCAGACCGAGCTTCGCAATCGGGAACTCTCCCTGGCTGACGTCATCGAACGGCGAACAGACTCGCCCTACTTTCAAAACACGATGCAGATTGTCAGAGCGAGACGCTATCAGCGAACGCTCTACGCGGGGTTCGACGCCGCCGCTGACATCCTGCTACCTGCCACAGACGAAGAACCTTCGAACGCTTAGATGATGACTGACATGACAACACTTTCAGCCATCGAAGAGATGCTCCCGGCTGAACGTCAGGAGCAATTCAGCGCAGTCGCCAACCGCCTCAAGGGAGTGCCCGCCGATGACGAGCAACTTCAGATGCTCGAAGCCATGGGCGCGATGATCCTTCTCATGAAGGAAATTCCTGATCAGCTTGGAAAGCTTCTAGCCGAAACCGCTAAAGCCCTCACCGAAGATCAAGTAGAGCGACTCGGAACCCAGTTCAGCGAGATCCTGGCAAACTCACTGGACACACCGTCCTACAACGATCTCAGAACGATCACGCAGTCCATGCGCGAAACTTACGAGAAAGGGCAACGCGAGACTGACAAAGTCCTGCGAGGCCTCGGCAGGGTGGAAGTTGCCATGAAGAAATTTGGTCGATGCCTTCCCAATGTCGCCACCAGCTTCGCGGGCGGATCAATCGCTATCGTCCTCGGAACGATCGTCGCATACTTTCTCGTCCCGCTGCTGTTCAAGCCAAAGCCTATCATCATTCCTAAGCAGCTCCGTCCCTACGCCGAACTTCACCGCGACGGGCAGCTCGACTATTTCGACAAGAATCTGCCGACGTACGCCGACGGCGAAATCCGCGTGCTCATGATTAAGGGAAACGTCATTGAAGCCTACAAAGAGGGCGACGGAAGTGTGGTCGTGATTCGCAAACCGGCACGCCCAGAACGACAACATCCTGAAGTATCAAGTGATGTTTCCCGCTAAACAGCGAATTACCTGTGTACCCCAAACCGCCAGCAAGATCATGAACTCTAACAAGAATAACAATCACGGAAATCCCACTCTGCAAAATCGTGGAAGCTTGTTAAGCCGAAACCAACTCGCCAAGCGCTGGGGCGTATCGAAAGAGACGATCAAACGCCGCGAAAGAGAAGGCCTCTTAACGCCAATCCGATTCAACCAGCGCCTGCTGCGTTACCGGTTGGATGACATCGTCGCGATTGAACAGTCACTATTGGCATAATACCATTATCATGATTTCGAGCTTCAGGCAGATTAGAGTATTACAACGTTGAAAAGACGCAGTTGAGTTGGGCATCGGCTGTGTCAATCAGAGCGGAGTTGGTCATTGCAAGAAGAGCGTTCATGTCGGGGGTGAGTTTTTTGGCGTTTACGCCAGGTTGAACAATGTAGAATGAGAATTCCCACTTTTTGAATTTGAGTGCTTTCTCCAGAGAATTAAGATTTGCGTCCGATCCGCAATAGAACCGCTTCGGGCCCAGCTGAGTTCCCTTGCTCCGCTTCTTTAAGTGCTTAACCAGCCGATTAGGATTCCACTTCCATTTTACGGACTTCATAGCCTGACCGCAGACCTCGTAGAGATCCGCTACACGAGCACCGGGCGTCAATTCACTTGAGTACTTGCAGTGGATTAGTGCAACCGTGACGGCAGTGTTTGATTCCGAAATTGCAACTACATCGGCTGCTTCACCGGATGCATCGTCATCAAAAACGAGACATGAGCCTCTGTTACTGAATTCCTTAAGAACCTTCTCTTGGACTGATGAATCTCGGTATTCTCCATCCTTGAAACGTGACTCCACACAAATGTTGGTGCCCTCCCAATTCCAGATCTCGATCTGGGAGTCCTTTAAGGGCATATGAAAGTCCTCTGGCAATGTATGGAGGAGACAACCATCCAAAGAAGAACCGTCTGCAAATGATAGGCGCGGGGGATTAGCAGAAAAATAGGTCGACAGATCTGAACTTCGCCTCGAAATCGACAGCACGAGATCCATTTTGTCCTGGCAGACAACGCACTTCTGCCCATATTCACCTTCAATCGTCATGTCATAGTTGACAGTCTCGCCCTTCTCACTAATGACAGCAAAACGGATACGATCCTCCGTCATTTCAAGCAGCTCCAGATCGATTCGACTGATATCAACTCGCGAAGATGATGGCCATCTATCAAGATCAAGTTCTTTGTCCCAGTTTTCAAATAGATCGTTAGGCCAGTCCATAGCCAGTGGGACACGATCAACAGGAAAACGCTCCACTTCCTCGGTCTTCACCGTATCTCTGAACACTTGCTCGGTACTTATTTCCTCGGACAGAACCTTGGCACCCGTAAGCTGACACCAATCCCGCCACTCTGATACAGTGCCACGACGGGATGGCCACCAGATCTTACCTTTTGCGGAACAACCAACACCAAATGGGTCGCCATCGACAAAGCCAACTCCCACAAAATCAGACTTCTTTGACTTCGAGCTACTCAGTTTCTCCAATTGTTCGGTCACGTCTGCACCACTGAATTTTGAATAGCGGTGCCGCCGGTCAGCATGTTTAAAAATACCAGCATGTAGAACACGTAGACGCTTGATGTTGCCAAAACACCGGAACACTGCTTCTCCTCGAATACATTCTCCTTCATTTCCGGTTAGAGCAGCCACAAGATTCTGGTGCGGGAACCCAGAATCGGAACTGCCAACATAGAGCAACCCGGTAGCCTCATCATGGAATATAACGAAGACATCCCAAACCTGATCCCTGATCGCCTCGGAGCGCGCCCACTTGACGCGATCCCGTCGTTGGACTGCGAAAAACATGACCTTCTCCTTGTCGTTCACGTATGGGAGTGAAAGTCCATAGTTCTTTCCAAATGCTTCGGCGAATCTCGACCAATCGACCTTACTTGCCTTATAGATCACGCAGCCAAGAGCCGGACGGATTATCTTAGGGTTTAACTCTTGATCTGGATCATCAAATCCTGTCATTGGCCTGCAGCCATCGAGGAAATCTAACAACCGGATTGATTCGTGTTGCTTTTGCTCAGCCACTTCTGCAATCACGTCATCCCACCCCGTGCCGTCAGCGTAAAGACGCTCAAGAGCATCTGGTATGTCTCTTCTCTCAAGATTGACCACAAAAGACGCTGAACCAAGTCCTGCCTGCCTTCTTGTCAGGCGGCCAATGAATTGGAGTGTTACTGCCAACGATTGGTGTAGATCATGCACTGCCGCTATCTTTAGATCGGCGAAGTCGAAACCCTCTTTTAGCATATCGACACAGATTATGAATGTGTACTGGCCACAGAGAATCTCCTTGATCCGCTTTGCTTTTCCATGCGTCGAACTTACAATGAGAATGGAAGGTTCATACGGGAATAGAGCACGATAGAGATCTAACAGAGCTTTTGCTCGAGGTTGCGAATTAGTACGCACCATGACCTTGTGACGGGTGAATCCTTGTTTCCGGTCGCGCTGCAATTGCTCATAGGCGGCATGCGCTATAGCCTGATCGAACTTGTCAGGATTTGCCTCAGCGACCGGTACTAGCGAGATGCTTTCGAAACACCCTTGCGCTTGTGCTTGGGCAACCGTGAAATTGAAAATTGTCTTTCCGATTACAGGCTTTCCATCGTTTCGAAATGGAGTCGCAGTGAACTGAACAATACACTTTTTTTGAAAATATGAGCGAATCTCGGCCCAACTCTTGGCTGGAAGATGGTGAGCCTCATCAATGAACAGGTGAGTGCACATAGACGTGATGTGCATCTTTACAGCTTCAGGTGCCTGCGCGAAAAGGCTCGGAGTTGTTACAATGACGTTTGCTTTCCTTAAAGCTTCAGCCTCACCGATAGTCTTGATGCCGTGCTTCATGACAGCGACAATCGGGTACTGAATTGGTGAATCGATTACACCCAAATCTTCGAGAATTCCGAATCGACAGAACTTGTCGGAGATTTGTGTTCTTAGCGCATCGGAAGGCACTACAACGACTATGCGTTCACAACACTCATAAACAATGGCTGCCAGCATTGTCTCAGTCTTGCCGGTGCCAGTCGGCATCACCAAAGTAGCTGGATCCGTCGAAATTGTCCAGTGAGAACAAAGGGCGTGCAGCGCCCCCAGTTGAGGACTACGCAGTCCCGGTTCCTGTTCGGTGCCTCGCAACAGGCGAATCTTTCCTCGCCAACTCTTGGCAATCAGATCGCTCGACGGAGTGTCTACACTATTGGGAATTAGCCACCGAGCCACACTGGTCCGCTCCCCCAACTCATTGACAATACCGACATGCGCTTTGAACTGTTCAGGCTTGGGCCTCCTCGAACGTAGTGCAAGCGCTGGAATTGTTTGTCCCTTCAACACAATCGATACTTCATCTTGCGAGACTCTAGTTGCCTGGTCTACTTCATAAGTTCCTGCCCGAATCCCCAACCTACGAATCCATCCGAATGATACCCTGTCTTCGACCAGCCACAAATCAGGACATTCGATTGCCCGAATGTTCGGAAAAAGATCTGGTTGAGTCGTGGCCATAGAGTGTCCAGATTGAATTCAGGCGTGCGTATTAATAGTCCCCCTTCGCTCAAATCTTAAATCAGCCGGGCCAACATCTTTTCTCCTACTAAACGCTTAAAGTAATTGCTCAGCGCTTTTGGTTCTTGCGATTTTGTGAGTTCGACGCCGATCTCAATGTTTCTGGTCTGAGCCGCC
>JAGROY010000389.1 GCA_020439995.1 Verrucomicrobiia bacterium | reverse complement strand
CAATCAGAGGGCTATGCTGGCGTCTTCAGCCAGGCTCCAGGGGCAATCAGTGAGATCGTCAAACACTCTGGAGCCACAGTGAATGAGGGCGATGTTCTTTTGATCCTCCAGAACCCGGAGCTTGGTTTCCAGGTTACCCAGACTGAGGCCGAACTGGAAGAAGCGATCGTCGCAGCACAAAACGCAGTGGGCAAGCAGGGCGCTGACCTGGAAGCTGCAAAGCGGCGCGTCTCCGCGACCCAAAAACGCCTGGATTATCTGAAATCCGTTCAGTCGCAACTTCGATTAATTGCCCCAGGGGATGGTATCTGGGTGGCACAGGGACTGGAAGCCGCCAACGGCGCGTGGTTGAATCGCGGTGCCTACATCGGCGATATCGTTAATCCGGAAAATTTCCGCTTTTCGGCCGTGGTTTCGCAGGAGGATGCATCGTTTTTGTTCGGGGAGTCGGTTCATGCTCAAGGCGTCCGCTTACCGGGCCAGGCGCTCAAAAAAGTCGAGGTCGGCGCTCCGGACATTATCCCCGCTCAGCAGAGAAAATTGCCATCGCCAGCACTGGGCTGGTCAGGAGGCGGGAAGATCGCCGTGCGAACGGACGATCGGCAAGGCACCGAGGCTGCGGAGGCGTTCTTTGAATTTCGTGCCGTCGTCGATACCGCTACGGCCAAAGCCGATGGTGTCGCCCTCATGCACGGCCGGTCGGGGAAAATTCGCTGCACCCTGCCGCCCTTGCCGCTGTTGCAACAAGGCTACCGAAAATTTCGACTCCTGCTCCAGCAGAGGTTTCAAATCTGATGAATACGATTCTTGAGCCCAGTCTTGAGTATCGCAGGACAGCCACCGCTACACCAGGAAAGCTCCACCGCGGACTGGATGGCTTCGCCAATAAATGGGTTGGCATCTGCAAGTCCATACAGATGCGGTGGAGCAATGACCTCCACAAGGAAGCAACCGCAATCAAAGAAGGCGAAGTGCGGTGGAAGAATGTCAAGCTTCCCGAGCTTGAGAATCGACTGCGAAACCTCGGGGAGAAGTTTCGTAGATTTCAAAGGCATACCGAGCTCGATCGCGAGCTCCTGAGAGAAAGTCTGTCTGGATTGTCAGAGCTGGCATATCGCAAGCTACAGCTGCGCCCCCATCCCGAGCAAATCATGGGGGCACTGGCGATCGAACGTGGACTTCTTGCAGAGATGGCGACCGGGGAAGGTAAAACATTGACCATCGGACTCGCTGCGGCCCTGGCAGGATGGCGCGGTCTACCCTGCCATGTAATCACTGCCAACGACTACCTTGTGAAACGGGATGCGGAATGGCTGGAAGATTTTTACGCCAGCTGCGGCCTCGGAGTGGGACACATCCTCGGCAGCATGCCCCCGCAGGTGCGAACCGGGCACTACGCAAAAGACATCACCTACAGCACAAGCAAAGAGGTTATCGCAGATTTTCTCCGTGATCGCCTTCGATTGGGAGAAATGGAGCACCCCTCGCGACGGCTGTTGCGAACGCTTTCCGCTATCGACCGGAAACCGTCCATCGTCATGCGCGGCCTGCACACGGTCATTGTCGACGAAGCGGACCACGTCCTCATCGATGAGGCCGTCACTCCACTGATCATCAGCAGACATGCCCCTAACAAACCCCTGAAGGAAGCCTGTCTCACCGCGTCGGCCATCGCCAGCCAGCTGAAGCCGGGTGAAGACTACCTGATCAACGAGACTTACAAGGACATCGACCTGACGCCGACGGGAAAGAAAAGAATCCACGGCCGAATGGACACCATCGGCATGTGGGCGAGCACCGCCAGAGCGGAAGAAATGGCGACCACCGCTATCAAGGCCCGTGAGTTTTATAAAATGGGCCAGCAATACGTGATCCAGGAAGGGAAGGTCGTGATCGTTGACGAATCGACAGGCCGCATCATGCCAGAACGTTCGTGGAAGCAGGGCCTTCATCAGGCGATCGAGGCCAAGGAGGGACTGGAGTTGTCGATGCCGACGGAGACGCTCTCACGTTTGAGTTTCCAGCGCTACTTCCAACTCTATCGCAGGCTCTCAGGGCTGACAGGAACAGCATCCGAAGCTCGCGAAGAATTCTGGCAAATCTATGGGCAATCCGTTGTGCGAATCCCCACCCACAAGCCCTGCATCCGAAAATCACTTCCCACGCGGATCTTCGCCAGTGAAGAAGCCAAGTGGGAAGCGGTAGCCTTGGAAGTAGCCAGGGTTCACGCACTCGGCACCCCCATTCTAGTGGGCACGAAAAGCGTGGCAGCCAGTGAGAAGCTGGCCGCATTGTTAGAGAGGAAGAATCTCCGTTACGAACTGCTCAACGCAGTTCGGCACAGCGAAGAGGCTGGCATCATCTCCCGCGCTGGCGGCGCTGGTCGCATCACGATCGCAACGAACATGGCAGGCCGCGGCACCGACATCAAACTTCCACGGGAAGTGGCGGAACAGGGAGGCCTCTACGTGATCGCGACGGAACGCCATGAGTCAGGCCGCGTCGACCGACAATTGTTCGGTCGCTCCGCCCGGCAGGGCGAACCCGGACAAACACGAATGTTCTGTAGCCTCGAGGACGCACTGGTAATACGCTTCGTCCCAAAACCAGTGTCGAAGCTGGTGCGGATGCTCATGGGCACACGCATCCCTGGCACTGGCCTGATTGCACTGGCCACAGTATCCTGGACTCAACTCACCTCGGAAAAATTTGCATCGAAGCAGCGCAAAAGCGTCCTCCGCCAGGACCAGTGGCAGGAAGAATCGCTGTCGTTTGCCGGTCGCAAAAAATATTGAATCAGGATCAAGCCGATCGTTGCTCGCGACTGTCGAGCACTGATCAATCCGTCGTATCACCCACAGCTTCAGCTGGATCCTCAAGGACAGGCGACACGCAGCGCAACTCCAATTCAATCATACTTGATAATTTGAGCCGTTTTGCGAGGCAAAAAAGATTGAAACCCGACGGTGATCCCCGTAGAAAGCAACTGTTGTAGAATACTGTGTGGGAATTACGACAGATAGGGATGCACCCTGCCGATGTCGACGTGACTTCATTGGGAGAACACGTCGGTACGGATGTCGTTTCGTCACTGCCAAGCCGGGGAAGGACGACGTCTCGCCGAGAACACCACGAGCCATTCGAGTTCGAGCAATTTGAGGAGCGAATTCTTCTTTCCGCGGCAGATGCAGCGGCGACATTGGCTGAAAGTGGTGACGGCAACGATGACTCACAGCAGCAGATCGCGATGCCTGCCGATCTTGACTTCGATTCCATCGGAGCAGCCGGGTCTGGGGGTGGCTTGTTCGATTTTGACATCGATGGTTTCGAGACTCAGGATGAGGAACAGGCAACCGGTGAACCAGGCGATCGCCTGGATGCGAATTTTGAAAATGATGACGACCCGACCAGCGACGGAGCGTCGGAAGACGACACTCTTAAGTTCACCGAACCAGGCGACTCCCATGAGCAAAGTTCTGACGGCTGGTTGCTGAACGATGCCGACGACGCGATGGAAGACGAGGACCCGCCAGTGGTTCTAGCACTGACAAGTACATGGAGTGGGACCATCGCTTCCAACACCACATGGAGTGATACGATTGAAGTGAGCAACAATCTCACCATCGCAAGTGGCGTGACCCTTACCATCGAGCCGGGAACCGTAATCAAGACCCGACCCGGAATCTGGATCGTTTCCTCGGGCATCCTCAACGTGAATGGCACGGAAGCCGAACCTGTCATTTTCACATCAACCCATGACGACTCTGTGGGTGATGATTTGACGGGAGGCGGAGTGAGCACTGTTGATGAAGGGGAATACTGGGAATCGCTTTACATCGATGGCGGCGGAACCATCAATAACGCTGAGTTTCGATTTGCCGGGGACAACAATGGCGGCTTCGGAGGAGGGGGCCTTCCTTCTCTACAGTTTCGCAGCGCCGCCTCGCCGACGTTGAACAACGTGACGGTGAAGACGGTGAAAGAGGATGGCGTTTATGCGAGTGGCAGCAGCAAGCCCACCTACAACAACGTGCATGTGGAGAACACCGGCGGCGTGGCCTTCGCCTCCGAGCTTTCCTCGAGCCCGACCTTCGCAGCGGTTTCGGCAGCCGGTGCGGGAATCCATGCGATCCAGTGGACGGGTGGCACGCACTTTGTGGATCGAACCTTCAACGTCACCAACCTTCCCTACATTTTCACAGGCAGTGACGACGTGTTACGAGTGGGAACAGGAGCGACTCTGACGCTCGATCCCGGGGTGGTGCTGAAGTTCGCGTCGAACCAGTATTTCATCACGCAAGCCGACGGCACGCTACGGGCATCTGGCACCGCCGGGCAAAAAATTGTATTCACCTCCCGAGCGGATGACTCCGCTCTTGGTGACACCTTTAATGATGGCGAGACGGTGGGAGTGCCCGGCCAGTGGGAGTCGGTTTATCTGGACGGGGCCGCCACTTTGCAAAATGTGGAGATTCGCTACGCCGGGGACAACAACGGAGGTTTCGGGGGTGGACAGGTGGCGTCGTTGCACGTGCGCGCTGCCAGCGCGGCGCAACTGACCAATGTAGTGATCAGGGATGGCTGGGAGGATGGCATTGATATTTCCACCTCGTCGGCACCGGTGCTGACCAACGTGACAGTGCAGGACTCGCTGGGAGTCGCCTTTGATGTGGCGTTTGCGGCTAACCCCGTGTTCAACTCAATTGCCTCTCTCCGTAATGGAATCGATGCAATCCACTGGAGAGAGGGCCGCTTGGTCGATGGGGTGACTCGGCGCTTCAACGTCACCAATATGCCCTACATCTTCGCCGGAAGTGA